>NZ_CP194010.1:2207916-2523333 GCF_042055075.2 Roseobacter phycocola
CAGAAAAACCGTGACCAGTCCCAGATACTCAAAACCCAGCGTACGCCGTTCTCCGAAATACCCCACGGCGCGGCCGAGCAATGGTGCCACAGCGATGTTGATCACCAGATTGATCAGGTAGAGCGTGGTGATTTCATGCACTTCGTACCCGAATTTCTCGACCATCATGAAGCCCGCAAAAACCACAAAAATCTGCCGGCGGGCGCCAGACATGAACTGCAGCGCGTAATAAAGCCAGTACCGCCTGCGCAGGATCATCTTCTTGATCTGCGGGTTCGGGGCCTCAAACTGCGGATAAGCGACCATGGCGAACACGGCAATGACCACGGTGATACCACCGCCGATCATGTAGACTGTGTTGTAGGTCAGGCCGAGTGTTTCCCACAGGGCCATAATCGCCAGATAGGCCACCAGCGTGGCCGCAGAGCCCGCCGCCAGCAACCAGCCAAGTACCCGTGGGGCCTCTTCCTTTTTCAGCCACTGCAGCTGCAGCGACTGGTTGACCGTTTCATAATAATGAAACCCGATGGAACTCAGCATGGTGATCGTCAGGATCCCGCCCATGGACGGAAACCACGCCGTGACCGCGGTTGCAGCCCCCAGAAGAACGAGTGACACAAGGCCCAGCACCTGCTCACGCAAAAAAATGATGATCGCAATCACTCCGACGGCAAAAAAGCCGGGGATTTCGCGCACCGTATGCAGAAGGCCAATGTCACCGCCATCAAAATCAGCCGCTTCAATCACAAAATTATTGAGCAGCGCCGACCAGGTATTGAAGGCAATCGGCATCGCCAGTGCCATCAGGAACAACAATGCGATCGGCCGACGCCAGAGCGGTAGTTGTTTTGCTTCTTCGAGGCGGACAAAATGGGCCATGAAATCTCTCTACGCCTGTTGCAGCGCGCACGCGAGCCACAATTGCGTGCGCCCGTGCACAGACCTCCGGGCTCCTGCGGTTTCTTCTGGCCGAAAATATCCCCGCCGGAGGCACGTCCTGTCTATGAGACAGGACAAAAATCAATAGAAACTCTGCGGATCGATATCCACTGCCACGCGCAGGTCCCCGCGCAGGCGCAGCTGTGCCACCCAGGAGCTGAGAGCCGCCTGAAGTGGCGCGGATTTTTTGGCCTTGACCAGCAGGCGCACCCTGTGTCGCCCCCGGACACGCGCAACCGGCGCCGGTGCCGGCCCGAACACCTGCGCTCCGATGGACCGCAGGGCCCGGTCCTGCCGCGCCAGCAGATTGCCGGCGTCAAATACATGCGCCACATCCGTCCCGCTCAGAATGATCCCCGCCATGCGACCATAAGGCGGCACCCCCGCGGCCTCCCGCTCGCGCGCCTCTGCGGCCCAGAACCGCTCCTCTTCGCCGCCCAGAATGGCACGTATCACCGGATGCTCGGGCTGATAGGTCTGCAACACAGCTGTGCCGGGCGCCTCCGCGCGGCCTGCACGTCCGGCCACCTGGCGCATGAGCTGGAATGTCCGCTCAGCCGCCCGAAGATCTGACCCCTGCAGCCCCAGATCGGCGTCAATGACACCGACCAGTGTCAGCTGCGGAAAGTTGTGCCCCTTGGCCACAAGCTGCGTGCCGATGATGATATCGGCACCCCCTTCGGCAATTGAGTTGATCTCCTCCTTCAGCGCCCGGGCGGTGCCGTACATGTCCGAACTCAGCGTCGCGATCCGGGCCTCCGGAAACAGCGCCGCAGCCTCTTCGCCCAGACGTTCAACACCAGGTCCAACGGGAGCGAGCTTCCCCTCGGCCTCACAGGACGGGCACTTCTCCGGCATCGGTTTGGTCTCACCGCACTGATGGCAGACAAGGCGCTTCAGAAACCGGTGCTCTACCATACGCGCGTCGCAGTGATCACACCCGATCTGATGTCCGCAGGCCCGGCACAGGGTGATCGGCGCATAGCCCCTGCGGTTGATAAAGAGCATCGCCTGTTCACCCCGTTCAAGCCGCTGATCAACCGCATGTTTCAGTGCATCCGATATCCACCGGTTTGACGGCAGGCTTTCCGCGCGCATGTCAATCGCGCGCATCTCTGGCATGACGGCAGGCCCGAAACGGGACGGCAGATCAAGGCGCTCATATTTTCCGGCCTCTGCATTGGCCCAGGTCTCAAGCGAGGGCGTGGCCGAGGCCAGCACGACATGCGCGCCGCAGATTGATGCGCGCAGCACAGCCATATCCCGCGCGTTATAAAGCACCCCCTCTTCCTGCTTATAGGAGGTGTCATGTTCTTCATCGACCACGATCAGGCCGAGGTTCTGATAGGGCAGGAAAAGCGCAGACCTTGCACCGATGACCAACTGCGCCTGCCCTTCTCCGACCATGCGCCAGATGCGGCGGCGCTCTGTCATGGTTGCCCCGGAATGCCACTCGGCGGGCCGGGTGCCGAACCGTTCCTCGACGCGGGTCAGAAACTCAGCCGTCAGCGCGATTTCAGGTAACAGCACCAGCGCCTGCCGTCCGGCCCGGAGCGCCGCGGCCACCGCCTCCAGATAAACTTCTGTTTTGCCCGACCCCGTCACCCCACGCAGCAGTGTCGTACCATAGCTTTCTGACCGAACCGCCTCCGCCAGACGGTCCGCCCCGGCCTGCTGATCCTCCGTGAGCGTTTTGCCGGGCAGGTCAGGATCGAGCCGGGCAAAAGGCAGATCACGGGGACTGTCTTCTTCCAGCACCGCCCCCTGCGCTACCAGCCCCTTGACCACGGATGTGCCCACCCCGGCCATTTCCGCAAGTTCCCGCAACGTGAAGGACAGATCACCGTATTCCGCCAGAGCCTCTAACACCTTGCGGCGCGCAGCCGTCATCTTGTCCGGGTCCTGTGGCCCGCGACGATAAACCCGCCGCATCGACGGCGGATCGCCCAGGCCCGGCGCACGGGTGGCCAGCCGCAACATTGCGGGCATCGGGGTCAGCGTATAAACCGCAGCACGCTCCAGAAAGGCGCGCATTTCGTCGCGCATCGGGGCCACATCCAGCACCCGGCTGACCGATCTGATCTTTGAGAGGTCATAATCGCCCTGTCCCGCCCCCCAGACAACGCCCAGAACCTTGCGGGGCCCCAGCGGCACCTCGACATAAGCGCCCGGACGGCACCCGCCTTCGGGCGCACGGTAATCCAGCGCCCGCCCCAGTGGCTGCGTTGTCAGCACGGCGACAAGCGCGCCCTGGTCGAAATATTCAGGCAGGCTCACCGCGCAGGCTCCGGCTGAATTGGCATTTTCGGGTTTAAGCATGGCAGATCATGCGATAAAGCCAAGCACAAGACGAAATATGTTAGCGTTCACATCTGAGACCAAAGGGAGCATCCGATGAAATTCTTTGTCGACACCGCCGACACACAGGCCATCAGCGAACTCAACGATCTGGGCATGGTGGACGGCGTCACGACCAACCCCTCGCTGATCCTGAAATCCGGCCGCGACATTCTTGAGGTCACGAAAGAAATCTGCGGCATCGTCAGCGGACCGGTCAGCGCCGAAGTTGTCGCGCTGGAAGCCGAAGCGATGATCGCCGAGGGCCGCAAACTGGCCGAAATCGCCGAAAACATCACAGTGAAACTCCCGCTGACGTGGGACGGCCTCAAAGCCTGTAAGGTCCTGTCCAGTGAGGGGAAAATGGTCAATGTGACCCTGTGTTTCTCGGCCAACCAGGCGCTTCTGGCGGCAAAAGCCGGTGCGACTTTCATCAGCCCCTTCATCGGCCGGCTGGATGACATCAACCTCGACGGCATGGACCTCATCCAGGATATCCGCACCGTTTACGACAACTACGGGTTTGAAACAGAAATCCTCGCAGCCTCGATCCGTTCGGTGAACCATGTGCAGGAAGCGGCACTGATCGGCGCGGACGTGATGACAGCGCCGCCAGAGGTCATCCGCAAGCTTGCTACACACCCGCTGACCGACAAGGGCCTCGAGCAGTTCATGGCCGACTGGGCCAAAACGGGTCAGAAAATCCTCTGACCTTTTGCGCCGCCGCGGCGGCGCAACCATGTCACAGAAATCTGCCATGATGAATTTCTATGAATTCATGGCAGATTTTTTTTGTGCCGCATGTTAAGAAGCGGAAAACAAAGAATACCGGGCAGCAGATGACAACCGAACCAAAAATTCAGGACGCCCTTCGGGCGGCCATTATCTCGCAACCAGATGTCATTCTGGACGACAAAGACGTGATGAATGCGCTTGTCGCGGGCAATGAACGGGCCATGGGGGCCAATATCGTCGACATGCGTGGCATCGCGATGGAGCGGCTTGAGGCCCGTCTGGACCGGCTGGAGGACACACATCGGTCGGTGATCGCCGCAGCCTATGAAAACCTTGCCGGTACAAACCAGATTCACCGTGCGATCCTGCGTATGCTGGATCCGGTTGATTTTGAAGAATTCCTGAAGGACCTGGGCGGCGAAGTTGCGGAAATCCTCCGCGTCGACCTCGTTCGCCTCGTCCTGGAAACCGATCAGGCCGATGACGTGCCGGGACTTGATCGTCTCGACGGCGTTCTGAGCCTCGCAGAACCGGGTTTTGTGACAGGTTATGTAACCCAGGGCAGAGGCGGCAGCGCCCGACAGGTCACGCTGCGCCAGGTCCAGGGCGACGCAGGCGGCCTCTACGGTGAAAAAGTGGACTGGATCAGGTCAGAAGCCTGCCTCAGGCTGGATTTCGGCCCAGGTAAGCTGCCCGGCATGCTCGTGCTTGGTGCGGAGGACCCCCACATGTTCGGCCCGCAACAGGGCGCTGACCTTCTGATGTTTTTCGCAGGCGTGTTCGAACGGATCATGCGCCGCTGGCTGTCATGACCCTGATCAGCCCGGCAGCAGGCGACGCGCTTGAAACCTGGCTGACACATCAGCGCGCGCTGAAAGGTGCGGCGGAAAACACGCTGACAGCCTACCGCGGCGATGTTGTTGAATTCCTGAGTTTTTTAACCGCGCACAAAGGCGAGCCTCAGGGCTTGCGCGCGCTTGCCGCGATTTCCCTCAGCGATATGCGGTCGTGGATGGCCCATACCCGCGCGTCAGGTGTCAGCCCACGGTCACTGGCCCGCAAACTGTCGGCGGTGAAGGTGTTTTACAGATGGCTGGCGGAACGCGAGGGGTTTGAACCCACCGCTGTACTGTCGGCCAGGGCTCCGAAGTTCCGCAACAAACTGCCGCGCCCACTCGCCGAGGATGCAGCACGCGGCCTGATTGACGCCATTGAACTACAGTCCGAAACGCCCTGGGTTGCAGCGCGCGATGTGGCTGTGGTGACGCTCCTGTGGGGGTGCGGGCTGCGCATCTCCGAAGCCCTGTCCCTGACGGGCGCAGATACCCCGCTGCCCGACAGCCTGCGTATAGCGGGCAAGGGCGGGAAAGAACGTCTGGTCCCCGTTCTGCCTGCGGCACGGGATGCAGTGGATACCTATGTCCGGCTCAGCCCCTGGAACACCGGCCCGGAAGATCCGCTGTTTCGTGGGGTGCGTGGCGGTGCGCTGGCGCCCGGAGCGATCCAGAAGGTGATGGCACAGGCGCGCATGCAGCTGGGGCTGCCATCGAGTGCAACGCCCCATGCCATGAGGCACAGCTTTGCCACCCACCTGCTGAACGCAGGGGGCGACCTGCGCGCGATCCAGGAACTTCTGGGCCATGCATCGCTCTCCACGACGCAGGCCTATACGGCCGTCGATACAGCGCGCCTGATGGACGTCTACGACCGGACGCATCCCCGCTCCTGACCACCTCACCAATTCGTGTGCAAAGGTGATGCCTGTTTTTTGAGCAGCCGTGCCAGAGTTCCGGCGGCATACAATTGCATACAAATACGACCGAGGGGACACAGAACCATGAAACTCACAGCAACCATTCTGGCAGCCACCTGTTTCGCAGTGCTCGGCGGCAGCGCCTCTGCCGCCGACTGCGCCTATAACGCCGAAAGCCCTTTTGACCTCGAACAATCCGAGGTCAACGCACTCTACGACTGCGTCAAAGACAAGATGGCCGAAGGATACGCAAAACAGGGAGATGAGATTGGTTCTGTCTACAGAACGTGGGCGGTTACCGCGACAGCTCCCGCCGTGCAGGGCGCGCACAGCAAACGCGCGCTGCTGACATTTGCGAATGATATCGCGGCGGAACAATATCTGAAATTCGAGGAAGAAGGTGTCGTGATGCCGGTGGGCTCTGTGCTTGCCAAGGAAAGCGTGACCTTCTCCAAAAAGAAAAAGACAGCGCGCCCGGGCCCGCTGTTCATTATGACCAAGGTCGCCGCCGGTGAAGCACCCGAAACCAACGACTGGGTGTATGGCGGCCTGCAGCCAAACGGCAAGCCGATGAAGTTCAAGCAGGCGTTCTGCCATGACTGCCACACAGCCTGGGAAGATCAGGATTATCTTGCCTATCCGGTTGAGGACGTCCGCATCGGAAACTGATCCCCGATCAGACAATGAGAAGGGCCCGCAGCCGCGCGCTGTGGGCCTTTTTGTTTTGCATCCCCCGCGTGCATACGGCAATAAGCCTGCATGACTGTTAGGTTCCGCGCCCTGTGCGTACATCTGCTGACGGCAACGGGCGCCGTTTTTGCAATGCTGGCCATGCTGGCCGCGGTCGACGAGAAATGGGACCTGATGTTCCTCTGGCTCGTGGTTGCCTTCTTCGTCGACGGGATCGACGGACCGCTCGCCCGGAAATACCATGTCAAAAAGAATGCACCCGAATTTGACGGTGTGCTTCTGGACCTGATCATTGACTATCTGACCTACGTCTTCATTCCGGCTTTTGCGCTCTTTAAATCCGGTTTGATGGACGGTTGGACAGGTTGGTTTGCGATCATCATTATCACCTTTGCCAGTGCCATGTATTTCGCGGATACGCGCATGAAAACAAAGGATAACTCTTTCTCCGGCTTCCCCGGATGCTGGAATATGCTGGTGCTGGTGATCTTTGCGCTCGAGCCAAATTTCTGGGTCAGCCTGGCGCTGGTCAGCGCACTGGCCGTGGCAATGTTCCTGCCACTGAAATTTGTGCACCCGGTCCGGACCGAGCGCTGGCGGCTGATCACGCTGCCCATGGCCATTGCCTGGACCTTCTTTGCCGGCTGGGCCGCCTGGGTCGATTTTCACCCAGAGAGCTGGGCGCACTGGGGTCTGGTGATCACCAGCGTCTATCTGATTTTTGCCGGGATCGCACAGCAGATCATCCCGTCACGCGCCAGCTGATCCGCCTCAGATCAGAAACCCGCCCGCACGCTCGTGGCGCAGCAGGGAAACCTTCGTTTCAACCCCGCCCGCGCCCGAAAACCCGGTCAGGCCTTTTGCCCCCATGACCCGGTGGCAGGGAATGATGATCGCGATGGGATTGCCTCCACAGGCGCCACCCACAGCCTGCGCGGGCGCAGACAGACGTTTCGCAATATCGCCATAGGTAACCGTTTCACCGAACGGAATGCGCTGCATCTCGGCGCAAACCGCCTGCTGAAATGCTGATCCGGTCACGCGCAGCGGAAGATCGAAATCCTCCAGGTCGCCCGCATCATACGCACGGAGCTGACGGACCGCTTCGTCCAGCACGTCAGTGTCCGCTTCCTCTTCTGCCCTGCCCCAGGTCAGACGCGTGATCGCGCCATCAGCTTCGGTCAGGATCAGCGACCCAAATTGTGTCTCAACGGTTTTCTGTTTCATGCGCTGATGCTGGCCGGACCGCCGCGCGTATTCAACCCGAAACCTGAGCTTTCAGAAGCAGCAGGCCCGCCACTGCGCCCGGAAAGACCGTTCACTAAAGGTCCCGTGTCCGTGCCCAAGGCCTTTAACCAGTACCCGCGTACTAGGAGATGTAGCGGAAACCGACTTTCGTGTTATGGTGGTGCTTGAAGGATACAGGACCACCGCTGTGACGCACCTGAAAAAAACTGCTGAGCTTCCCGTGAAAGTCCAACCGGTTGGCGCGGCTGCGCGACACGCCCGGGGGTCACGCCTGGCACGACTCGCTGCGGCGGCACAGGTCAGCCCCGTGGTGCAACGACTTGAAACAGTGAAACGGCGCGGGAGTTCCCGTGAACCAGGCGTTGTACAGCGTGCCGCCTACTCCGTCACTCGCGATCTGCCGCTTGAGACCCATTATTCCCTGATTTCGGCGGACAACGCGCGCAAAACGATGCTGAACACGCTGCGCAATCAGTTTCCGCTCGACCCGATCATTGAACAGCAGGCAAAAAGCGAAAAGTGGGACAATGCCAGGAAAGACCAGAGCCGCGCACCCGAATTCGCTGTGAAAAAACGGGAACTGGAGCAACAGGTCAGCAACGCGCCGGCACAATACGCGGATACCGACAGCGGCACACGCGAACCGGGGAAAAAGCCAGAAGAACAACCCTATGATGTCGCCAAGCTTTGGGTTGCAGGGGCGCATGTCAAAGGGCTGCGCGTCGCCTCAGACCGCGGTCGGAAAAATACACCGGAATCGGCCCTGACCAAACAGGTGACCGGTACTAAGGACTGGACAGGTGCGCATCTGATCAAGCGCGAATGGGGCGGTGAAGACAATATGCTGAACGTTGTCTGCTGGCCCGACCAGGCCGAGAAGGACTGGGGCACGGGTTTTGAGGAACCGGTGGAGCTGGCCTTTGCGACGCGTGCGCGGCGCGAGGTCGACATCAGCGTGCGCGTGGACAAAGAGGATGAGGCGATCAAAAGGGAGGATATTGCCGACACGATCAAGGACGCCACCGCAGATCCCACCACAAAGCTGAACAAACACATTCTGGGCAAGGCAGAAGTCGGCCGCATGGATGCGAACCGCGGAATCGAACGTATCCCCGTGGCAGCCCGCGGCCATTCCGCGCTCGGGACTGTATCCTTTGACAAGTCAGTGACCAAATGGGACGAAGCGAGGACAGCGGCACTTAAGAAGTTGCAGCGGACGCTTACCGGGATGAAACACGCCAGATTCGACGATGAATACATCCCAAAGGACCCATCAGAGCACGCCCGCGATGCACAGGGAACCCGTACCGCTGAACGCGAAGAAGCGGCACGGGAGGAAACATACAACTACCGCAAGGACATCTACAAAGTGACCTGAGGGAGACGCAGGACGCGCCTCTCCCCAGTCCGTTCAGCTTACGGCCGTATTGCAGCGGCCGCAGACCCCTTCGTGGGCATGGGAGCCGACATCCGGCAGCACCTTCCAGCAGCGCGCGCATTTTCCGCCCTCTGCAGTCGCAAAGACCACGGCCACGCCAGTCACTTCCGGCAGTGTAAAGGCATCCTCCGGAGCCTCATCACCGCTGACTGTGATCTGCGACGTGATGCAGATGTCCTCAAACGGCAGCGCACTGAGCGCATCCCGCAGGCCCTCGTCCGCGACATAAACCGTCGGTGCCGCCTCCAGCGATGCGCCGATGACCTTGTTGGTCCGCTCGATCTCCAGCGCCGCGGTCACGACCCGGCGGGCAGCCCGGATACCGGCCCATTTCTGCGCCAGAGCCTCATTCCGCCATGCCTCCGGCGTCTCAGGGAAATCAACAAGATGCACCGAACTCTGATCGCCCGGAAACCGCTCCAGCCAGACTTCCTCCATCGTGAACACCATAATGGGTGCCAGCCAGGTCGTCAGGCGGTGGAACAGCAGATCCAGCACGGTACGCGCGGCACGCCGCTGAACAGTATCCCCATCGCAATAGAGCGCGTCTTTGCGCACATCGAAGTAGAAAGCCGACAGATCCACCGTGGCAAAGGTAAAGACCGCCTGCCACACCCCCTGGAAATCGAACCGCGCATAGCCGTCGCGCACGGTCTTATCCAGCTCGGCCAGGCGGTGCAGCACCCATTGTTCCAGCTCCGGCATGTCCGCAGGTTCAACACGATCGGCGTCTGTGAAATCGGCAAGCGATCCAAGCATATAGCGCATCGTGTTGCGCAGCCGGCGATACCCGTCAGCCACCCCTTTCAGGATTTCCGGGCCAATCCGCTGGTCCAGCGTGTAATCCGTCTGCGCCACCCAAAGTCGCAGGATATCCGCACCATACTGCTGTACGACCTTCTCAGGCACGATGGTATTGCCCAGAGATTTGGACATCTTCATGCCCTTCTCATCCAGCGTGAAACCATGCGTAACCACGTTACGGTAAGGCGCACGCCCCGTCGTTCCCACAGACTGCAGCAGCGAGGAATGGAACCAGCCGCGGTGCTGGTCGGTGCCTTCCATGTACACATCCGCGATACCGTCATCGGTGCCGTCGTTACGGTCTCGCAGCGTGAAGGCATGCGTCGACCCGCTGTCGAACCATACGTCCAGAATGTCCATCACCTGGGTATATTCATCCGGGTTCACGATACCGCCCAGAAAGCGCTCTTTGGCACCCTCTTCGTACCATGCATCCGCACCTTCGGCTTCAAAGGCGTCAATGATCCGCTGGTTGACCTCTTCATTGCGCAGCAGATAATCCGGGTCGGTCGGCAGCACGCCATTCTTTGTGAAGCAGGTCAGCGGTACACCCCAGGCGCGCTGGCGCGAGAGCACCCAGTCCGGCCGCGCTTCCATCATAGAATGCAGACGGTTACGCCCCGACTGCGGTGTCCAGTTCACCCGGTCGATCTCGCGCAGCGCACGCGACCGGATCGTGAAAGTGTCATTCCCGATTGTGAGATCCCGGTCGATGGCGGCAAACCACTGCGGGGTGTTGCGATAGATCACCGGTGCCTTTGAGCGCCAGGAATGCGGATAGGAGTGTTTGATCTTGCCGCGTGCGAGCAGGCCGCCCACCTCCGCCAGCTTGTCGATCACAACCTTGTTCGCTGTCCCCTCGCCGCCTTTGCGGCTGAGGATGTAGTTGCCACCGAAAAGCGGCAGACTGTCACGGAACTTGCCGTCATCGGTCACGTTGTAGGTGATGACCTCTTCCAGCATCCCCAGATCGCGGTAGAGCTCATACTCCTCCATACCGTGAGACGGGGCGCAATGCACAAAGCCCGTGCCTTCCTCGTCCGAGACGAACTCAGCGGCGCGGAAATCCCTGATCTGATCCCATTCGGCATCTCCCCCGTCCACACCGGAAAGCGGATGGCGCAGACTGATTGTAGCCAGCACATCAGAGGGAACATCGAGAACCCGCTGGTACATGCCTTCCTCAAGGCGTGCTTTCTGGAAAACCGCGTCAGCCAGTTTGTCGGCGACGATGTAGTGCTCACCTGTGCTGACCCAGCTCTCTTCCGGCGTCCCGGTCACCTCATAAAGCCCGTAGGAAATGTCTTCGCCGTAAACCACCGCCTTGTTGGACGGGATCGTCCAGGGGGTGGTCGTCCAGATCACAACGAACGCATCATCAATGCGGGGATCCCGGGAACCGCCAGCGCCCGGCTGATCATTTCCACCCTCAGCAACCGGGAATTTCACCCAGATCGTGAAGCTTTCCTTGTCGTGATACTCGACCTCTGCCTCGGCCAGCGCCGTCTGCTCGACCGGCGACCACATCACGGGCTTTGAGCCCTGATAAAGCGTGCCGTTCATCAGGAACTTCATGAACTCTTCAGCAATCACGCGCTCGGCATGGAAATCCATCGTCAGATAGGGCTCAGCCCAGTTGCCTGTCACACCAAGGCGTTTGAACTCCTCGCGCTGCACATCAACCCAGCCAGCCGCGAACTGACGGCATTCAGCGCGGAATTCGTTGATCGGCACTTCGTCCTTGTTCTTGCCTTTCTTGCGGTACTGTTCCTCGATCTTCCACTCGATGGGCAGACCATGACAGTCCCAGCCGGGGATATAACGCGCATCAAATCCCATCATCTGATGCGACCGCACAATCATATCCTTGATGGTCTTGTTCAGCGCGTGCCCGATGTGCAGATGCCCGTTGGCATAGGGCGGGCCGTCGTGCAGCGTAAAAGGTGCACGACCCTGTTTTTCGCGCAGACGGTCATAAACACCGATCTCCTGCCAGCGTTCCAGCCAGCCAGGCTCGCGTTTCGGCAGACCCGCACGCATCGGAAACTCAGTGCGCGGCAGGTTCAGTGTGGATTTATAGTCAGGGCTTTGCGGTGTGTCGGCGCACATTTCGGGCGTCCTTCAGTCAGAGATCATCAATGGGAAAAGCAGTCGGTGCGGGAAACTCAGACACCTTGGCCCGGCGTCTCATGGATCAGAGCGCCGGGGATGTAATTCGTATAATGATCACGGGAGCATGCATCATGCGCGCCTTATACGCAGCCCCTCAGCCGCGGGCAAGGCCCTGACCGGCACGCAGACAATGGTTTCTTCTGGCCGGAAATATCCCGGGGGAGGTGCGGCACGCACCGGGGGCAGCGCCCCCTCATCCGTTCACATGCGCCCAGACTTCTGACATCACAACCGACCCCTCGCCAACGGCCGACGCCACCCGCTTGACCGACCCCGACCGCACGTCGCCAACCGCAAACACACCTGGCAGCGATGTCTCATACTGCGACCGCCCCCCACACTCTGCACCGGTGCACACAAACCCCCGGTCATCCAGTGTGACCAGCCCGGATAACCACCCGGTGTTCGGCGCTGCCCCCACCATCACAAACAGCGAGGACGTGCGCAGGTCCCAGTCCTGCCCCGAGGCCTTGTCATGGATGGTTATGCCTTCCAGCTGCCCGTCCCCATGCAGCGCGCAGACTTCTGTCCGGGTATGCACGGTGATCCGCGGGTGTGTTTCCAGCCGCTGCAGCAGGTAATCCGACATCGAACTGGCCAGTCCCGCGCCGCGCACCAGCACATGCACATGCCGGGTGGTGCGCGCCAGAAACATCGCTGCCTGTCCGGCCGAATTGCCGCCACCGATTACCGCGACCTCGCTGTCGCGGCACCAGCGCGCCTCGACCTCTGTCGCGGCATAATAGACACCGGCATTCTCCAGCCGCTCCAGCCCGTCGAGCGGCATCCGACGGTACTGCACCCCCGTTGCCACAATAAGCGCCTTTGCGGAAACCTCCTGACCATCATCAAGCGTGACGTGGAAAGACTTCTCTTCACACTGACGCAGTTTCTCAACGCGGCGCGGCACTGAAAAACGCGTGCCGAATTTCATCGCCTGAACCTCGCCGCGCCCGACCAGGTCGCCACCCGAAATCCCGGTGGGAAATCCCATGTAATTTTCAATCCGGCTCGATGTCCCCGCCTGCCCGCCGATTGCCAGATCTTCCACCACCAGTGCGCGCAGCCCCTCCGCACCGGCGTAAACGGCCGCGGCAACGCCCGCCGGCCCACCACCCACGATAAGCACATCAAAGGTGCCCGCATCGCCCAGCTTCAGATCAAGCCCCAGCGCTTCGGCCACCGCGCGTGGTGTGGGCGGATCAATTTTCTGCTCTTTGCCAAACAGAACACCCGGATGCGCACGGTCGATCCCACATTGCGCGGCCAGCGCAATGGCCTCTTCAGAATCCGCTGAAATCTCGCGGTATGGGATCCGGTTGCGGGCTGCAAACCCCGCCACCTGCCGGATATCGCGGCTGATCTCCGGCCCGATCAGCGTCAGCGCCCCATCCGATTCCCGCAGCGCTCGCTGACGCCGCGCGGCCAGCACCGTCACGATAATGTCGCTCATCTCCGGCACATCAGACATCAGCTGCAGCATCTCGGCGCGCGGCACACACAGAAGCTCACTGTCCACCACCGCACGCGCACCCGCCAGCGCCACACCGCCCGACAGAAACTGCAGTTCACCGAAAAACTGACCCGGTCCCAGCGTGGCCGCGCCGATACGTTCCATCGTGCGCGGGCTGATCGCCTCCACCTCACCGGAAATCACATAATGAAAGAGCTCGGTGGCACGGGCAGGCTCCTGCACGATCTCACCCGCGCGGAACTTCAGCGTCTTTCCGACCCGTCGCATCAGCGCCACATGCGCGGGCTCCAGCGGCCTGCGCACCATTGTTGCAAGATCAGCGGCAAAACTTTCCATCGGCAATCCTCACCCGGACAGAGCGTGTCGCTCAGGCCCGGTCAGACCCGAAAAGACCACTCAGACTGTTTCTGATGATATTGCGCACTTTCGGCCGCTTTCCAGTGCCAAATGGCAACGGGCGGCAAACCTCCATCGCGGCAACGCCAACCCGTGCGGTCAGCGCACCGTTCACGACCCCCTCGCCGAAACGGCGCGACAGCTTGCCCAGCAGCGAACCGCCCAGCACGGATTCCAGCATGTCATCACCCACCGCAACGGCACCCGTGGCGACCAGATGGGCTGTCACTGCGCGGGCCAGCCGCCAGCTGCCCAGCACCCCGGCACGGCCACCGTAAATTTCCGCAATGCGCCGGATCATACGCAGGTTGGCCGTCAGAGCCGCCGCCACATCGGCCAGGGCCAGCGGCACGAGCGCTGTCACCGTGGCCACCTGACGCGCCGCTGCTTCGACTTCACGCGACGCCATCGCATCCAGCGGCTGCAGCAATTCAGCTTCCGCAAGGCTCAGCAGAGCGCCCGCATCCATCTGGTCTTTTTCCAGATCAGCAAACCGCTCACGGCCCCAGCGCGTCTCTTCACGCCCACGGTAGAGCCCCACAAGCTGCCCTGTGACACGGCGCGCTGCCGTCAGATCCGCTTCCGCCAGCGCCGTGTCCGCCGCGCGGCGCAGCCCGTCGATACGGCCCAGACGACCAATCGCGGCAAGCTCGCGCAGCGCCAGCAGAACCAGAACCAGCAGGAAAGCGCCGGCCAGCCCGGCCAGCCCCCAGCCCAGAATGACATTCCGTTCGATGAGCCCCGTGACCACATCCCATGCCGCCAGCGATGCAAATGCGCCGACCAGCGCCGCAGCAAGCCCCAGAAACCAGCGCCCCAGCCGCGAGGGGCGACGCGCCGCGATCCGGGTCGCGGCCTGCATCGCCTGTCCCTGTGGCAAAGCACCCGCTACATCGGGAACCGGCGGCGCATCAGCGACCGAACCTGCAGCCTGTTCGTCTTCCAGATCGATCAGGACAGGACCGCGTGCCATCAGCTTTTGGCCCGCGTCCACTCAAACCGTATATCCGGCAGGCCCGCATCGTTTGTGCTGCCATCCGTCTGATCGGTCTGTATGAAACCGCGCAGCCCGTAAAACCGCGTGGCCCCGGTATTGGCCACGTAACTCCACAGGCTCAGGTGATCACAGGCTGTCTTCGCATCTTCGATCAATGCGGTGCCGACACCATTGTCCTGCGCCTCGGGCAGGACATAGAGCGCATGCACATCCGATTCCCAGCGCGCGATAAACCCAACAAGGCGGCCATCCGTTTTGGCCACCCGGACCCAGCCTGCTTCAATCATATCACCGGCGTAACGGATTTCCTCCGCCGCGGAATGCACCCGTGGCAGCCAGGGCATCTGGTCATTGGTCTTTGACAGAATGTCCCCGATGGCACCCGCATCAAGCGAGCGTGCATCCGTAATAATCAGCTCAGTCATAGCCTATCCCCTAAAAGGAATTGGGCCGCGTGATCAAGCCGGATATGCGGTGGCCCGCCGGCAGAGCGCAAAGTTAACGGCTGGGGTGCGAAATTCATCACACGATAATCCGCATCAAGCCATTTTTCCGCGCCGTCGCGCGCCGGGTTCAGCAACTGACCCGGATCCTCCGGCAGCGCGCCGGGGTAAAAGGCTGCCAGTTTGCCTGTTTCCAGCAGGCGCCCGCGCACGACCCCGATCTCTTCGCCGTCGTGGGTCATCGTGTCCTCTGTAGTAGCCCTGAGCGCGGCAAGGGCCATCGCTTCGGTCGAGGCCCCCGCAAACCGCGCCCGGTCGGAGGCATCCCGCACCAGCGCCTGCATGATCCCTGTGAGCCGCCCGTGCTGGCTGTGATGCAGGTGATCGGCCTTGGTGGCGGCGAACAGGATCTTTTCCACCCGCCGCCCCTGGAAAAGGCGTGTCAGAAAGGCGTTCCGCCCGGGCCGGAATGCGTCCAGGATATCTGCCATAGCGCCGCGCATATCCTCTACCGCCTGTGGCCCGCGGTGAATGGCGCCGAGGGCATCCACCAGAACCACCTGGCGGTCGATCCGCGCAAAATGTTCCTGGAAAAACGGGCGCACGACTGATTTTTTGTAGGCCTCAAACCGGCGTGCCATCTCGCGGCGCAGCGATCCACGCGGGCCAGCTCCGCTCCCGGGCAATGGGGCAAAGGTCAGCACAGGCGAGCCCGCAAGATCGCCAGGCAGCAGGAACCGCCCCGGCGTGCAGTCATAAAAACCAGCATCCCGCGCGGCATTCAGGCTGTCGGTAAAGGCCGCCGCCAGCGCCTGGGCCCTGGCCTCCTCCAGTGGCGCATCCGGGTCAGTGTCCGAAAGCAGCCCGGACCACACCTCATTCGCGGGGCGCGTCTGCATCCGGGCCAGCACGCCCTCCGACCATTCCGTATAACTCTTGTCCAGCAGCGCAAGATCCAGCAGCCATTCGCCCGGATAATCCACGATATCCACATGCAGCGTCCGCGCGCCCTGCAGCCCTGCCAGCAGCCCCCCGCGCCGCACCCGCAGAGACAGACGCAGTTCTGAGACCGCGCGCGTACTGTCCGGCCAGCGCGGCTCGCGCGCGGTCAGATTGCTCAGATGGGTCTCATACTCAAAGCGCGGCACCGTATCATCGGGCTGGGGTTGCAGAAAGGCAGCCTCCACCCGGCCCTCAGCCGCCGCCACAAGGTGTGGCATCCGCCCGCGCTCCAGCAGATTGGCCACCAGCGATGTGATGAAAACCGTTTTGCCCGCCCGCGCGAGCCCCGTCACGCCGATCCGCACAACCGGTTCAAACAGCGTTTCGCTGACCGTATCCTGCACCGTCTCGACCTGGCGCAGAACCGTATCGGCGAGTGTGGAGATGACCAAAGCCCGACTGCCCCTGCTTTTTTAACTGCCCCCTACATAGGCCCCCCGCCGGTGCCGCGCCAGCCCGCAAAGCCATTTGACCTGCGCATCACAGCACGTTAGGGGCCACGCCATGCCCCGCTATGCGCTGAAAATCGAATATCATGGCAAACCCTTTGCCGGATGGCAGCGCCAGAAAGGCCCTGCCACGGTTCAGGAAGCGATAGAGACCGCCCTCGCACGCGTCGAACCAGGCCCCTTTACCATCGCCGCCGCCGGCCGCACGGATGCGGGCGTACATGCTCTGGGTCAGGTGGCGCATTGCGATATGGCACGGGACTGGGACCCATTCCGCCTTTCTGAGGCACTGAACTACCACCTGAAACCCGCGCCGGTCGCAATTGTGGACTGTGCCGCAGTGCCGGACGACTGGCACGCGCGCTTTTCAGCGACCGGACGCCGGTACCTCTTTCGGGTTCTCATGCGCCGGGCACCCGCAACCCACCAGGCGGGCCTCGTCTGGCAGGTCAGAAACACGCTTGATGTCAGTGCTATGCAGGCAGGTGCGGATCACCTGACCGGCAGGCATGATTTCACGACCTTCCGCTCCAGCATCTGCCAGGCGGACAGTCCGGTGAAAACGCTGGACCGGCTGGACATCACAGAGGTCGATACCCCCGCCGGGCCTGAGGTGCATTTCGATGTGCGCGCGCGGTCTTTCCTGCACAATCAGGTCCGCAGCTTCGTGGGCACGCTGGAACGGGTGGGCAGTGGCGCCTGGGAACCGGGCGACGTGCGCACAGCGCTGGAGGCCTGCGACCGCGCCGCCTGCGGGCCGGTCAGCCCACCCGAAGGCCTGTATCTGCGCCACGTAACCTACCCGCAGGACCCGTTCAGCAGCTGAACTCAGTCGTTGTCGGTCAGCCCGGCTCCGGCACCTGCTGCCCGCGATGCGGCACTCTCCGGCACAAAGGTCCGTGCCGCCAGACCAGTCATTTCGTCAATCAGATCGGCGCAGCCGGTGATCCGCAACGGTTCAATTTTCGGGGCAGGCTTTGTGACATTGACGCTGACCCGCCAGTGGTCATTGTCCGCCGCAGCAAGCGTCGCAGCAAAGGGCAGCACCGCGACATAGGCCCTGACCAGGGCGTCGGGCGGCAGCATCTCAAAAACGCGCCCGCCTTCGCTCACTGCCTCATCGAGCACGACCGGCAAGCGCATCACCGGACCCCCATCCGGCAGCGCCTGCAGCGCCAGCCGAAGATCCTGCGGCGCGTTGCCGATCATCAGGTGAAAAGCTGCGGCGGTCCCGAAACGCGCGGCCTGGTCCGGCGGCGCACCCGCACCCCGGGCCGCTTTTGCGGCGAGGGCACTGACTTCTGTCGCGGACCAGCTCATCCGCCGTACACCGGCAGCCACCAGTCGTCTGCCTGCGGCCCCAGTTCATCCGCCAGCGGTGCGCCCTGACACAATGTGATCCGGGTCCAGCGGTCGGACTTCGGGTCAAACTTCGACGCGCCGAAGAACGACAGTTTGCACCGCAGCATGTCTATCGGCAGACAGGTCTCTGCAATCAGATTGTCGTGTATCTCTGCATAAGGATACCGGCTCCTGAGCGATACGCGCATCGCCGCCAGCGCGTGTTCGGGAAAGCGTTCCAGAAAGGCGGGAAGAGGTTCATCTATCACATTAAGATCATCGCGCAATGCATTGATACGTCTTGCAATATCCAGCGGACTCTCCAGCTCCGCTCCCTGCTCTTCAAACCGCAGCCCCAGCCGGGGTTCCTGCTTGGACGCACTTACATACCAGAACTGCCCGCACTGCGGACGCGCTCTGTAATCCACCCCCAGTGCCCAGTCGAAATCGCGGTCGATCGCCGCGCGCAGTTCTGCCGTCCCGCGGAATGGCACAACCATCGCACCGAAGGGGTCGCTCATACAATCGGCCAGCCCGTCAACCAGATCGCCGAAGGGCTCAATGACCAGAGCCACCATCAGTTCCTGCAGGTCTTCTGATCCCTCCGACGTCAGTTCCAGCAAAGCAGCAGCGGGTGCCTCAGCTGTCTGCGCCTCCTGCACAAAGCGGTCCTGCAGGCCGTTCAAGTCCTGCCGCAACCGGTCGATGCGGCTCTGATGATCCGCGTCCGGCACATGCCATTCCGCCAGGTGCCGCTCCGCCCGCGCGGCCAGATCACACAGGCGCGCCCGCACCCCGGGGACAGGATCCCTGACCGCCCTGACCCGCGCCAGCGCAGTTTCCCGCGCGATCATCCAGTTGTTCAGCAACACCGGATGGTTGACCAGAAACGGTGCCATGCCCAGCCCCGTGGAATTGCCGATCCCCAGGTGCCGCCGTAACCGCCGGTCAAGCGGCGCGCCGCCCATGTGCTCAACCAGATCATGGGTAAACTGACGGATCATCCAGACCGTCAGCATCTCCGCCATGAACGGACCGCCCAGACCAGGACGGCTGTCATAGAGCCCGCGGTCGGCGATCCCGAATTTCCCGTTTCCGTAAACAGCCGTCGTGCGCATCAGATAGCCGGTGTCCCGCACCAGCGCCTCGTCCGGCTGTTCGCCTGCTTTCAGGCGTTCCACCACATGGGCAAAGAGCCGTACGGATTTATTGGCCCGGCTCAGCACCAGGTCGCGTTCTGTGAACCGTGCCGCTTCCTGTTTCGGAGCGGCCGCACAGATCCGGGCAACTTCGTCCGCATCCGGCACCCCGTCATAGAGCACATAGGCCGTGTCCCAGGCCGTTGCGATGACCCTGTCCGTGCGCTGTTCCGGCGGCAGATCACTGGAAACCGCCACCAGCGAATAGGTGTGTCCGCCCAGATCAACAGAATAGACCGCGTGCCCGAACCCCTGGCCCGAGATATTCCAGACCGGCCGCGTCAGCTGCGCCTCTTCATCGGACAGCCGGCGGATCAGCGTGCGCAGAAAAGACAAACGTGTGGGAAACATCGAGCCCATACGGCTCAGGCGCATCACCGTTCCGGGTGGCCTGAGTGGCGCCTGCGGGATATCCAGGAAGTCCCTCATGCGGGCCCGAAGCCCGCGTCGTAAAAGCGGTGCCAGTTGGCGCCCATAATCCCATCCACGTCGGCTTCCGACAGACCCGCCGCAAGTAACCCTTTGCGGATATTGCCAAAATCACGGTTGTCCGCGAACCAGTCCGGCATCGGCGGAAAACCCGCGTTGCTCGCCGAGCCTTCGCCATAGTCAATCACTTTGGACCAGCGTCCGACGCGCATCCATTCCACGATACTGTCCGGCTGATCCTGGCAGAGGTCCGTGCCGATCCCCAGTTGCTGCGCGCCATAACGGTCCGCCGCCTCGGCCACCATGCCGCAGAAACTCTCCAGCGTGCAGTCCGTACCGCCTGCCAGATGGTGCGGATAAACGGAAAACCCGAGCATTCCGCCCGCCTCTGTCAGTGCCCGCAGCACCCTGTCCGATTTGTTGCGCAGCGCTGCATGCCACCAGTGCGGATTGGCATGCGTGATCGCGATGGGCCGGGTCGAATGCTCAATGGCTTCCAGCGTGGACCGTTCGGCAGAATGCGACATGTCCACCACCATGCCCACACGGTTCATTTCCCGCACGACCTGTTTACCCATGCGGGTCAGGCCGGTGTCGTCATCCTCGTAGCACCCGGTCGCCAGCAGGGACTGATTGTTATAGGTGAGCTGCATGAACCGCACGCCCAGCTGGTGGCAGATTTCCACCAGCCCGATGTCGTCCTCGATGGGGCTGGGGTTCTGGAACCCGAAAAAGATCGCGGTGCGGCCCGTCTCCTGCGCCAGGGCGACGTCGGCTGCAGTCGTGCCCTTAAAAATCAGATCCGGATGCGCCTCGAACCAGCGGTTCCACTGCTCAAGGTTCAGCACCATCTCCCGGAAACTTTCGTGATAGGCGATGGTGACATGAACAGCATCCACGCCGCCTGCCCGCATCTGAGCAAAAATCTCAGGTGAGAACCGGGCATACTGAAGGTTATCGATAAGGGGTGCACGCATGTGCAGACTGTGCGGCCAATCCCGAACGATCTCAATTCAAAAAACGACACACCCGCACGGGAAAACCGCGTTTTTGCGACGCACTTCGGCTGTTGCCGCCGACAGAACGCTTTCACAAAGCGTGCTACCAGTGAGCAAATTTTCCCGAAAAACCATCGATACTTAACAAAAAGCTACAAAACGTACGCATGGAAGCTCCCGGGCAGGCAGAAGCCGAAACTTCGCCTGCCCGGTCACCTTTAACCGCAGTACTCACTACCCTGAGCGTCAGACTCCCCTCTGCGCCCAGTCATAGAAGAAACGCCCGAACGGCGCGGTAGTTTCACAAAGCGATGAAATTTTTTTTTAAAGTTCGGAAACAGCAGCCGATGCCAGCACCTCACCGGAGGGCGCACCGGTCGGTGAACCGCCCGGAGGCTCGTCAGAGATGGCCAGGGTCAGCGACGCAGCCTGCAGCGCCAGTGTATCGGGGATCTGCACCCAGACCTGCAGGCCGTCGGGCAGCACGCCCAGCGACACCGGTGCCTCTCCCTCTGCAATGGCCCAGATTTCCAGCACCCGGCCGTCCCGCGCACCACCCGCGGTCCGGCTGACCACGATCCCCCCGCGCGACGGGTCATAGACCGCCAGGATGGTCAGCCCCTCGTCGGCATTCTCCAGCTGGGCTGCAAAAGACGGCACGTCCGGTCTGTTATCAACGGTCAGATCGTTCAGGCTGATCCACGCCGCGGCAGCAAGTGCAGCAAAGCTGATCAGCTGCCAGGTGCCCGCCCGCTGCAGCAGCGGCCGGCGCTCTGCCCCAAAGAGCCGGTGCTTAAGGCGTTTGCGGGCCCGCCGGGGCGGCTTCACCGGGTGGATATCCTCAACCAGCACCGCGAACCGCTCCTGCCACTGGGCAACCGCCGCGATAAACGCGGGGTCAGACCGCAGCGATTCCTGTACCAGACCGGCATCTTCGGGCGGGGTCAGACCCAGCGCGTACTCGGCCGCAATAAACTGCAGATCCTCGCGGTGCGGGCCCATGTCGTCCTGTGGATCGGGGGTTTCAGGCGTATCACTCATGCCGACATACACTCCCGCAGCGCGATAAGCCCGCGGCGCAGCCAGGTCCGCATCGTGTTGAGCGGCACGCCAAAACGTTCCGCCAGATCCGCATAGCTCTGCCCGTCAATATAGGCCCCGCGCACGGCCTCGCCGCGTTTCTCCTCCAGCCCGTCGAGGCATTTCACCAGCTTCTTCGCTTCGGATGCGGCAACCGCAGACTGTTCGGGCGATGGCCCGGGGGCGGCAAGAACGGTCTCGACCACATCCAGATCCATATGCCCTGCGCGCCGCGCACGGACCCGGTCAATCGCAGTGTTGCGGGCAATGGTGATCAGCCACGTCATCGGGCTCAGCCCGTTCGCTTTGTACCGGCCGGCATTGTTCCAGATCTTCACGTAGGCATCCTGCATCGCGTCCTCGGCCGCGGCCTTGTCACTCAGGATACGAAGACAAACAGCGAAAAGTTTCGCACTGGTCGCATCATAGAGCGCCTCAAACGCGGTTTTGTCGCGCAAGGCAGTCCTGGCGATCAGCTTTTCGATCTTTTTTCGGTTCATCGCGGTCCCCCCCGGCACAGGCGGCATTTAGGCTGCGCCATGCGGCGCTGTCAAACGGTCCCCGCGCTCAGATCTTCTGCTGGGTATAGCGACGCAGCTCAGCACGCGCGACCTGCCTGCGGTGCACCGCATCCGGGCCATCGGCAAAGCGCAGCGCCCGCTGCCAGGTCCAGGCCATCGCCAGCGGTGTATCCTGGCTGATCCCCTGCCCGCCGTGCATCTGCATCGCCTCGTCCAGCACCTTGAGCGCCATGCGCGGGGCCACCACCTTGATCTGACTGATCCAGGGGGCCGCGGCCCGTGCATCGCCCTGATCCATCATCCATGCCGCCTTCAGACACAGCAGCCGGGCCATCTCGATCTCCATGCGGGCCTCGGCGATGATGTCGAAATTGGCACCCAGATGCACCAGCGGCTTGCCAAAGGCTTCCTTCTGCAGCGACCGGCGGCACATCAGTTCCAGCGCGGCCTCCGCCTGGCCGACCGACCGCATGCAATGGTGGATGCGCCCGGGCCCCAGGCGGCCCTGCGCGATCTCAAACCCGCGCCCCTCACCCAGCAGCATATCTACCGCCGGCACGCGTACATCCGTGAACCGGATATGCATGTGCCCGTGCGGCGCATCATCATGACCAAACACCAGCATCGGGCGCAGTACTTCGATCCCCGGCGTCTTTGCATCCACCACGATCATCGAATGGCGCTGGTGTTTCGGTGCGTCCGCGTCCCCCGTGCGCACCATCACGATGTACACGGCACAGCGGGGATCACCTGCACCGCTGGCCCAGTATTTCTCGCCATTCAGGACATAATCCTCCCCGTCCCGCACGCAGGACATGGCAATGTTGGTCGCGTCCGAACTTGCAACCTCCGGCTCGGTCATCAGGTAAGCCGACCGGATTTCCCCCTCCAGCAGCCGGGCAAGCCAGCGCTCTTTCAACGCGGGCGTGCCATAGCGTTCGAACACTTCCATATTGCCGGTATCTGGCGCTGAGCAGTTGAACACCTCTGCCGCCAGTGGCGTCTTGCCCATCTCTTCGGCGAAATAGGCGTATTCCACCGTGCTCAGCCCGAACCCACGCTCAGAATCGGTCAGCCAGAAGTTCCAGAGCCCCTCTGATTTCGCTCTGGCCTTCAGCCCTTCCAGGATTTCCGCCTGCCGGTCGGTATAGCCCCAGCGATCGCCTTTGCCGACTTCGGCCTGATATTCCGCTTCCAGCGGCATCACCTCATCACGGATCATCTCCGCCACCCGGTCCAGCAACGCGCGGTTTTCCGGCCGCATGCCAAAGTTCATATCCACTGCAAATCCTCCCGCGCGCGTGATGGGGCTTTCCCCGCGCTGCCAGACTTGCTTAGATCGCAGGGACTTGTCCATGGGCCTTTGGGAAAACCGGAATGCACAGCTTTGACCGCGCCGAACTGGAACGCAGCCTGCAGGAAAACGTGCACGGCTTCACCACGCTCGATGACATCACCAAGTTCGCGGATGGGCAGTCAAACCCGACCTATCAGGTCCGCAGCGGCTCAGAGGCCTATGTACTGCGCGCCAAACCGCCGGGCAAACTGCTGAAATCGGCCCATGCGGTGGATCGCGAACACCGGGTGATGCAGGCGCTGGCAGACACCGGCGTGCCCGTGCCGCAGGTCTTTTACCTCTCGGACGATGAAAGCCCGCTGGGCACACAGTTCATGGTCATGGAACTGGTCGAGGGACGGATTTTCTGGGACCCGGCCCTGCCCGATCAGGAGCGCGGCGCAAGGCGGCGCATTTATGACGCCATGAACAGCACACTCGCCCGTCTGCACCGGGTGGATCCGGCCGTCATCGGCCTCGGTGATTATGGCAGGCCGGGCAATTATTTCGAGCGTCAGGTCACGCGCTGGTCGCGCCAATACCGTGACAGCGCCACCGATCCGCTGCCGGATGCGGACTGGCTAATGGCGTGGCTGGACGAACATATGGTCGCGGATGACGGTGAAAACAGCATCGTGCATGGCGACTACCGGATTGACAACATTATCTTTCACCCCGACCGCGAAGAGATCGCCGCCGTGCTTGACTGGGAACTCAGCACGCTGGGGCACCCTCTGGCAGACCTCGCGTATCAGTGCATGCACTGGCGGCTGCCTTACGAGGGCGACTTCCGCGGTCTTGGCGGCGTGGACCGGCATGCCGCTGGCCTTCCGGACGAGGATGAATACGTCGAACGGTATTGTGACCGGCGTGGGCTGGACCGCCCCGACAACTGGGCGTTTTACGTGGTCTTCTCGTACTTCCGCCTGCTGGCCATTCTGCAGGGCGTTTACCGGCGGGGCCTTGATGGTAACGCCTCAAACCCCGGGGACAGCCAGCGCTGGCGGCCCATTATTGCGATGATGGCGCGCGATGCCCGCGCGCTCGCAGAACAGGTATAACACGATGAAAACGATAGATTACTATTACAGCTGCCATTCGGTTTTCGCCTATTTCGGCGCCTGGCGGCTCGAAGAAATCGCGGCTGAAAAGGGCGCGCAGATCGTGCACCGCCCGTTTGATCTGGATCCGGTGATGCAGGCCGCAGGCAGTCAGCCATTCGCAGAACGCAGCAAGGCCCACCGCGCTTATTTCTTTGGCCGTGAAATTGCCCGCTGGGCGGAATACCGCGACCTGCCGATCATCGGGCGCAGGCCAACGCATCACGACAACCCGCTGGCCCCGGGCAACGGGATCATCATCGCCGCCCAGCGCGCAGGTGAGGACGCCGGGGCCCTGTCGCGCGCGATCCTCCAGGCGCACTGGTGCGACGACGCCGACATGGCTGACCCCGCCACGCTGACGGCTCTCGCCAATGGCTGCGGCATGCCCGGCGATACCCTGATGGCAGAAGCCTTGTCAGACGCCGTCCAGGCCGAACACGCCGAAAACACCCGCAGCGCCATCGCTGCCGGCCTCTTCGGCTCGCCCACCTATTTCGTCGACGGCGACATGTTTTACGGACAGGATCGGCTGGAACTGGTGGCACGCGCGCTTGATGCGCCCTTTGCCCGATGAGGCATCACAAAGCTTGACGCGCCCTGCAATCGGGTGTTCCTGAACGCTGCAGGGTCTGGGAATATGGGCGATGTCGGCACAGCACAGCAACTATGACGTAGTGATCGTCGGAGGCGCGATGTACGGCGCATCCCTGTCGTGGTGGCTCAGCCGGATGCCCGGGTTCGACGGTCGTATCCTCGTCATCGAACGCGACCCGACCTATGAGTTTGCCGCCACCAGCCATACGAACAGCTGCATCCGCCAGCAGTTTTCCAACCCCGTAAACATCGCCATCTCGCGCTTCGGGGCGGAATTCGTGCACAATTTCCGCGACTTCCTGGGCGGCGATCCGGATGTGCCGGACCTGGCGCTGCACAGTTTCGGTTACCTCTACCTCGCCGACACGCCTGAGTTTGCCGCCAATCTGCAGGAGAGCCAGAAAATTCAGGCCGGTCTGGGGGCTGCAACTCAGCACCTTTCCCGTGCAGAAATCGCGGAAAAATGGCCCTTCTACCAGCTGGATGACATCACCGCCGGCAACCACAACGCAGTGGACGAAGGGTATTTCGACGGCGGCACCATGTTTGACTGGTTCCGCCGGATGGGCGCGCGCAACGGCGTGGAATACATCCATGACGAGGTCACGGGGGTTGTGAAAAACGCCGGGCGCATCGACAGCGTCACGCTGAAATCCGGCGCATCCATCGGCTGTGGCGTGCTGGTCAATGCCGCGGGCACGCGCGGTGCGCAGGTGGCCGCACTGGCCGGGCTGGACATCCCCGTCGAGCCGCGCAAACGCTACACCTATATCCTGGAGGCCGCCGAACCGCTCGACCGTGACCTGCCGCTGACCATTGACCCCTCGGGCGTGCATTTCCGCACCGACGGTCGCTATTACATGCTGGGCGGCCACGCCGATCATGACCCCGCCGTGGATCACGACGACTTCATCGCCGATCACAGCCTGTGGGAAGAAAAATTCTGGCCCATCCTCGCCACCCGCGTACCCGCCTTCGAACGCGTGCGGGTGATTAACATGTGGATCGGGCATTACGACTATAACACGCTGGATCAGAACGCGATTGTCGGCCCCTCGCCCGAGATCGGCAACTTTATGTTTCTCAACGGCTTTTCCGGCCACGGGCTGCAACAGGCGCCGGCACTCGGACGCGGCCTGGCGGAGCTGATCACTGACGGCAGCTACCGCAGCATTGACCTTTCGGCCTTTGGGGCCGGCCGCATTCTTGCGGGGGAAAAGTTCCCCGAAAAAGCGGTCATCTGACCACACGAACAGGAGACTCACATGAAAATCGTCCTCACAGGTGCCGCCGGCCGGCTGGGCTCATATCTGCGCGAACCACTGTCGAAACACTGCGATGCGCTGGTCAGCACCGATATCGCCGATGACATCGGCACGCTCTATCCCGGCGAGACCTATATGAAGGCCGATCTGGCCTCTTATGACGAGGTCGCTGCTGTGGTGGAGGGTGCGGATATGGTGGTGCACTTCGGCGCCATCGTGGATGAGAAACCCTTCCCCGAACTGCTGGGTCCGAACTTTGTCGGTTCTTACAACATCTGGGAAGCAGGGTATCAGACCGGTGTGCGTCGGATCGTCTATGCCTCGTCGATCCACGCGGTTGGCATGTATCCCAAGGCCGAATGCGTTGACACCGAAGTACCCCACCGGCCGGACACCTTCTATGGTCTCGCCAAGTGTTTTACCGAGGACCTGGGCCGGATGTACTGGGACAAACGCGGGCTTGAATCCGTGCACCTGCGTATCCTCAGCTGCACCACCGTCGGCAATGCCCGTGCGCTGGGATCCTGGCTCAGCTATGACGACCTGATCCAGCTGGTGACACGCGCCATCGACACGCCCTCGACCGGGTTTGCGGTGATCTACGGTGTGTCGGACAATGACAGGCGGCCCGTGGACAATGCAAAAGCTTCGTTTCTGGGGTACCGCCCAAAGGATAACGCGGAACAGTTCGCGGCAGACATCCTCGCCAAAGAGCCCCCCGCAGATATCCGCGATCCGGGCGAAATGTGCCACGGTGGTCCCTTTGCAAAATTCGACCTCGGTCAGAGCGCCCTTTCCGTAATGAATATCGACACTACAAAGAAAGAAACCTGACACCCCGCACGACCGGCCCCGACCGGGCAAAGGAGAATGTGCCATGCCGGTAGACGTTATCCCCGGAGACAGTCCGCTGATCCTGGCGATTCCGCACAGCAGTACCAGCATTCCCGAGGTGTACTGGCGCCGGCTTAATGACAACGGTCAGATGCTGCGCGACACGGACTGGCATGTGGAGCGTCTTTATGCGGGGCTGGCACCGCGCGCCACTGTCGTCAGGGCGAATTTTCACCGGTATGTCTCGGACGCCAACCGTGATCCCAGCGGCCAGCCGCTCTATCCCGGTCAGCACAATACGGGCCTTGTCCCGGTCACTGACTTTGACGGCGCACCCATCTGGGAACGCCAGCCTACCCCGCGCGAGATGTCGAGCCTGAAGGCTGTGTACCACGTGCCCTATCATGCCGCCCTGAGCCTGCAGATTGCGCGGGTGCAGGCGCAGTACGGCTACGCCATTGTGTGGGACTGCCATTCAATCCGCTCGCGTGTGCCGAACCTTTTTGCCGGTGATCTGCCCGATCTGAACATCGGGACGGCGGATGGCACGACATGTGCACCGGCGTTGTCTGCACGGATCGCCGAGATATGCCGGTCAGACAAACTCTACAGCACCGTCACAGACGGGCGGTTCCGCGGCGGCTGGACCACCCGCCGGTATGGCGATCCGGCAAGGGGCGTTCATGCCATCCAGCTGGAGATTTCGCAGAGCACTTATCTGTCCGCCGAAGAGCCGCCCTGGGCCTATCATGACCGCAAGGCCAACCGCCTGCGGGAGCTTCTCGAAGAGCTTCTTGAAGAAGCGGCCGGATTCAAATTCTGATTTTACACTCAATGGCCTGACGGTATTTACTCATGCATCACTTCAGGCGGCGATACTCTCTGCCAGCAGTGGCCGTCTGAGCGATGCAATGTCGCGCGCCTCCTGCGCACGGCCGGCCTTCACAAGACAGGTCAGCAGGCTTTGCTCCACCATATCCCGCTGTGCCCGGCTGCCACCGATCCGGGCAAGATCGGCCATGGCGCGCATCATGGATCCGGCGGCCGATGACCAGTCTTCGGCGGCCATAGCGCGGTATCCGGCAGCCAGGTCGGGTACGAGGTCCGCCGCTGGTCCAGCAGGTCTGGTGATGATCTGTTCCAGCGCTGCATTGTCGCCCGCCATGGCATGGGCCAGCGCTGCATGCACATCGATAAAGGCGTTGCCTGTCGCCGGGAATGCCTGCCGGGCAAAGGCGCTGACGCCTTTCCATCTCTCTGCGTCAACGGCCACACCCGCCAGTGTGGCACGGTGCAGGATAGAGGCCGTATCTGTCAGAATGTTGATCGCCGGGCTGGTCGAACCGCTGGCCGGTGACACAGCCGCATCCACCCGGTCCCACATCGCATCGGTTTCTCCCTGCGCAAGTGACCACAGCGCCGCATGCCAGTAGAGATGGGAATACATTATCCCATCGTTTTCATAGTCCTGCAGCCATGTGTTGAGGTAGCTCAGACCCTCTTCCGTGGCACCTGCTTCGTACCAGATATGGCTGCGGACATGCACGCCGTGGGCGTTCCGGGGGCGCTGCGCCAGCGCCCGGTCGATCATCTGGTCCGCCTTTTCGATATTCCCCGTCTCGCACAGGGCAAAGGCGTACTGGCTGGTCATCCACCAGTCATCGCCATAATGCGGCATCAGGCCCGCAGTAAACGCCAGTATCTCTGCCTCCCGCCCCGGCTGTCCCGAAAACCCGATCAGCCCGAAAACAGACGAGCAGGTCTGTGCCACCAGCGCATCACGCGGCCATGTATCGACGTGCTCCCGGATGGCCCGGTAGGCCTGCGGACCCTGCCCGCGCAGCAGCAGCGCAAAGGCATTGATGTGGCTGGCCTCGCGCGGGGTGAGCCCGTCTGTCAGCGTTTCTGCCCGCTCAAGCGCGGCCAGCGCTGCGTCCCCCAGGCCAAAGGCGTGGAGCGCCCGCGCAAGCCCCACCCAGCCCAGCGCAAATCCGGCATCCTCCCGGGTAACAGCCTCAAAAGCGGGGATCATTCCGGATTCTCCTGCCAGCATGACACCGGTTGCCTCCGCATAAAGTTCCGCCGCCCGTGCAGACCCTGTTGTCAGTGGGTTATCGTAGCCGTCCCTGTACATCCGCGCCTCCCTGCGTGTCGCTTCAGAGACTGGGCGGGGTCCTGCCCCCGGTCAAGCGGATTGTGCACCAGCCGTCTCCGCCCGGAAGCCCGGCAGCGCAGACCCCCAGAACCGCAGCGAGAGCAGCAGCGCCGCCATCCCCAGACCTGCAACCAGCCCCAGCCAGACGCCCACGCCACCCCAGCCGAACCAGAACCCGAAAATGTAGGAACACGGAATGCCCAGAAGCCAGTAGCTGACTGCGGCCAGGATCATCGGCACCTGCGTGTCCTGCACGCCGCGCAGCAGACCCAGCGCAATCACCTGCGCCCCGTCCACCAGCTGGAAAAAGGCCGCTGTGATCAGCAGAAGCGTCCCGATCTGCAGAATAGCATCCCGCTGCGGCTCATCGCGCTGCATAAAGAGCGACAGCAGCGGCTCTGGCAGCGCGATAAACAGCACGATCGTCAGCGCCGCGGTGATCAGCGACAGCACTGTCACCGTGACCGCCCCGCGCTGCATATGCGCCGGATCGCGGCGGCCCAGCGCGTTGCCCGCCCGGATGGTGGCGACATTGCTCAGCCCCACGTGCAGCATGAACGTCACCGCCGACAGCTGCACCGCAATCCCGTGCGCGGCCAGCGGCACCTTGCCCAGCCAGCCCATCATCAGGGCTGATGCAGCAAACAGCCCGGTCTCCGACAGGCTGGTCAGACCAATGGGCCAGCCCAGACGGAAAACGCGGGCCAGCATCTGCGGGTCCACCTTCCAGAGCCGCTGAAACAGGGCATGCTCCGGCAGCACCACACGCACATAGATGACCACGCCCGCAAGCGACACCAGATGGCTCACCACTGAAGCCACAGCAGCCCCCGCAATCCCCATTTCGGGTGCGCCCCAGTTCCCGAATATCAGCGCATAATTGGCCAGACCGTTGGCCACAGCGCTCAGCACCGTGATCCAGAGCACGATCTGCGTGCGTTCCAGCGCGGCCAGGTAGGATTTGAGCACCATCACCAGCAGGGCCGGGAAAATCCCCAAGCCGGCGATCTGCAGATAGGCCCCGGCATCAGCAGCCACCCCCGGTTCCTGGCCGGTGAACAGCAGCACCGGCTCCGACCAGATCATCAGCGGCAGCGCCAGCAGCGCGAAACCGATGCTCAGCCACAGCCCCATGCGCGTCGCACGCCGCACCCCCGTCTCGTCACCCTCAGCAACAAAGGACGCCACCAGCGGCATCACCGCCCAGGCAAAACCCGACCCGAAAATCATCAGCGTAAAGAAGAACGTCGAGCCCAGCGTCACCGCCGCCAGCGCATCAACACCGTACCAGCCCAGCATGACCGTATCGGTCACACCGATCGCAATCTGCGCCAGGTGCCCGCCGGCCAGCGGCAGGCCCAGCCGCAGGACCGCGCGGCTGTGATCGGGGTATGTCATCTGGGTGGCCATACCCTGCCTTACGCCTGCCCGCGCACAAGGAAAAGAGGCATCCTGCGCCGCCGCGCCTCCCCGCACCCCTTTGACCGCGCCCGCTGCGCCGGGGTCACCTTGCGTTTTTGGGTCATAAGTGCTTGATCTGTGGCCGGAACCTGTCAATCTGCGGTAGAATTCCGGTGCCGGCAGCAGGCACAGACAAGGATTGTAATGATGAGCCGCACACGTTTTGCAGCAGCCCTCGCCCTTCTGGCCGCCCCGGCAGCCCTGGCCAATCCGGTGGATGAAATCCGCCCGGACGCGCCTGAGCTGGCCCCCTATGGTACGTTGCCCATCGGGGTGCAGACCCTGCGCTTCGTGAACCCCGACCAGATTGACGTGCTGGCCATCAGCGGCGACGACATCCCGCGCTATGACCGCGAACTGACCGTCGAGGTCTGGTACCCCGCGGCCGAAGGCACAGAACCCGGCGGCTCTTACGACACAGTACTGCGGGATGGTCAGACCCAGGTCACGCTGACCGGGCGCGCAGCACGCGATGCGGAACCAGCGATAGGCGAAACCTACCCGTTGATCGTGATCAGTCACGGCTATCCCGGGAACCGCTATCTGATGTCACATCTGGGCGAAAACCTCGCCTCCAAGGGCTATGTCACCGTGGCGATTGATCACCGCGACAGTACCTATTCCGATCAGGCGGCCTTTGGCTCCACGCTGCTGAACCGGCCGCTGGACCAGCGCTTTGTCATTGACCAGATGGAAGCGCTTGAAAGCCATCTGGGCTCGATCACGGACACCTCCGCGGTGGGGGTCATCGGCTATTCCATGGGCGGCTACGGCGCTCTTGTGTTTGGTGGTGCTGGCGTCACGCAGGCATCGACCGAATACAGCTGGGGCACGCCCAACGGCCTTCTGGCGCAGCACCTCTCCGGCAGCGAAAGCCACGCTGCGCTGATTGATCCGCGCGTCAAGGCACTGATCGCCATTGGTCCCTGGGGCCGCAATGCCGGTTTCTGGGATGCCAACACCCTGGCCGGGCTGGAAAAACCGACGCTGATCATGGCGGGTGGCTCGGATGATGTGTCCGTCTATGGCGCCATCCGCTCGATCTTTGAGGAGGCGCGTGGCACAGAACGGCATCTGCTGACCTTCAACCACGCCAACCACAACGCAGCAGCCCCGATCCCTGCGCCACGCGAAAGCTGGGAACCGGTAGAGAGCCTCGATTTCGTGCCTTTCGAGCATTATGCCGATCCGGTCTGGGACACGGTCCGCATGAACAACATCGCCCAGCATTTCGCGACGGCCTTCTTTGATCTGCATCTGCGCGGCGACGTCTCGCGGCGGCCCTATTTCGACCTGATCCCCTCTTCTGATGACGGGGTGACCGCGCTCGATGAAGAGGCCCTGCCGACGGATGATCATACCTACTGGGCCGGTTTTCCGGACCGCACCGCCCGTGGCCTGCGGTTTGAAACGCTCGCGGAAGGCGAATAGTTTCTCCCCGATTCCCGGATCAGGCGGCACGGGTGTCTGCGCGCCCGGCCCGCATGGACATTCCCCCGGAAATGAACCAGAATCAGCGGTGCTCTGCTGACGCCGGCCTGTTGCCTGCGCAGCGGGGCGGGGTACGCGACGTGAAAGATACGATCAGCAAAAGACGGGTGGATCCCTTTGAGCTGCTGGCCGAAGCACTTGAGAACGGCTGGCAGACAATCGACACGATCCCCCGCGCCGGTGAAGGCGAATTTCTGGTGATTACACTCACCGGCCTGCGCGCCCGGGCACGCACCCGCAGCGCCACGCCCAGGATACGCCGCGCCGATGGATGGGGGCCGCGCCGCACCACCGTTGTGGCCTGCGGCAGCGGCAATTACCTGGGCGCGATCGCCTGGCGGTGGCCCGAGGGCCGCGGCGACATCTAACGGTGCCCCCAGTCATCCGGGTCCTCTGAATTCCCGGGGCTGAGGCCGATAATGTCCCCTTCCGTCGAACATCCCAGACCCAGCACCGTCCGGTTGGCATAGGCAAAATACGACACCACCTGGTTGATCTCCAGGATCTGCCCGTCGTCCCAGCCGCTGGCCCGCAGCGCCCGCACATCCGCCTGCCTGATATCGCCCGGTGCCTCGGTCAGCTTGCGGGCATACCGCATGGCCGCCTGTTCCGCCGCACTCAGCGGCATGGCCCCGACAACCCCCAGACGCATCGCCGCCTGCAGCGTGTCGGACCGCGCATCATCTCCGACCAGCCGCCGCATGCCGGCAAAATGGTGGCGCTCGCAGTAATCGCACCGGTTCAGATGCGACACCCAGACCCCCAGCGCCTCCAGAAACCACTTGGGCACGGTATTGGCCGAATGGTGCAGCACATACTTATACAGGGTCATGTGACCCTCCATCGTGTGCGGCCGCAGGGAATGCGCCATCATGATATTATCGACATTGTTTCCGGGCCCTTTGATCCGCTCATAGAGCTGTCTCAGCCGCCCTGTCGCGGCCTCAAAGGGCACCGTTGTGATCCAGGTCATCCGCCCGCCTTTCCGTTAACCATTTTCCCGCGCATCTGACCCGCTTTTGGCGCATATGGAAAGGGCGAGGCCCTTCCCCCGACCGGGCCCCTCTGCCATACTCGCGCCAACCACCAAAAAGAGGCCCGAGCTCATGCCCAACGATCTGCTGTCCGGCACCGAAACCCAAAGCTATGACGCCTCCTCCATCGAGGTGCTCGAGGGCCTGGAGCCCGTGCGCAAACGCCCCGGCATGTACATCGGCGGCACCGACGAACGCGCCCTGCACCACCTGGTGGCCGAAGTGCTCGACAACTCGATGGACGAGGCCGTCGCCGGCCACGCCAACCGCATCGAGGTCGAACTGCACGAGGACTACGCCGTGACCATCCGCGACAACGGCCGCGGCATCCCGATCGACCCGCACCCCAAGTTCCCGGACAAATCCGCGCTCGAGGTGATCCTCTGCACACTCCACGCAGGCGGCAAATTCTCCGGCAAAGCCTATGAAACCTCAGGCGGTCTTCACGGCGTGGGCGCCTCCGTGGTCAACGCACTGTCGGATTCCATGGTCGTCCAGGTCGCGCGCAACAAGGAGATCTTTGAACAGCGTTTCTCGCGCGGTCTGCCGCTGGGTCCCGTCGAAAAAGTGGGCAGCGCCCCCAACCGCCGCGGCACCACCGTCACCTTCCACGCGGACGCCGAAATCTTTGGCGCGCACCGCTTCAAACCCGCGCGCCTCTTCAAATCCATCCGCTCCAAAGCCTATCTCTTCTCGGGCGTCGAAATCCGCTGGAAATCCGCCATCAATGACGGCGAAACGCCGACCGAGGCCACCTTTCACTTCCCCGGCGGCCTCTCTGACTACCTTGGCGAAACCCTGGGCACCGCCACCACCTATTCCGAAAAACCCTTTGCCGGAACCGTTGATTTCAAGGAGAAATTCGGCCAGGCGGGCAAGGTCGAATGGGCCATCAACTGGACCCCCTCCCGCGACGGTTTCATCCAATCCTACTGTAACACCGTGCCCACGCCCGAAGGCGGCACCCATGTCGCGGGCTTCTGGGCCGCGATCCTCAAGGGCATCAAAGCCTACGGCGAGCTTGCCAACAACAAAAAGGCCGCCCAGATCACCCGCGAGGACCTCACTTCAGGTGGTTGCGCGCTGGTCTCCTGCTTCATCGCTGACCCCGCCTTCGTGGGCCAGACCAAGGACCGCCTCTCCACCGAGGCCGCACAGAAAATGACCGAAGGGGCCGTGCGCGACCACTTCGACAACTGGCTCGCCGCCGACACGAAATCCGCCGGCGCCATCCTCGATTTCCTGGTCCTGCGCGCCGAAGAGCGTCTGCGCCGCCGCCAGGAAAAGGAAACCGCGCGCAAATCGGCCACCAAAAAGCTGCGCCTGCCCGGCAAACTCACTGACTGCACGTCCAAGGACCGCGCGGGCACCGAGCTTTTCATAGTCGAGGGCGACAGCGCCGGTGGCTCCGGCAAGGGCGCGCGCAACCGCAACACCCAGGCCCTGCTGCCGCTCAAGGGCAAGATCCTGAACGTGCTGGGCGCGGCCTCCTCCAAACTGGGCTCAAACGCCGAAATCTCCGACCTCTGTGAGGCCCTGGGCGTGGGCATGGGCACCAAATTCAACCTCGACGATCTGCGCTATGACAAGATCATCATCATGACCGACGCGGATGTGGACGGCGCGCATATCGCCTCGCTGCTGATGACGTTCTTCTTCACCCAGATGCGCCCGCTGATTGACGCGGGCCACCTCTATCTCGCCTGCCCGCCCCTCTTCCGGCTGACGCAGGGGGCCAAACGGGTCTATTGCCTCGATGAGGCGGAAAAGGACGCCTGGCTGGAAAAAGGTCTGGGTGGCAAGGGCAAAATTGATGTTTCCCGCTTCAAGGGCCTGGGCGAAATGGACGCCAAGGACCTCAAAGAGACCACCATGGACCCTGCCACCCGCAAACTGATCCGCGTGTCCATTGACGAGGACATGCCGGGCGAAACTGGTGATCTGGTGGAACGTCTGATGGGCAAAAAACCCGAGCTGCGGTTCCAATATATTCAGGAGAACGCGAAATTTGTGGAGGAGCTGGATGTTTGAGTGATGTTTCGGATCACTTGGTGCGAAGTGCCAAATTCTTCTCTGCTGAAGCCGTTCGGAACTCAATCGAAGCGAGCAACGGATCAACAGAACGCTGGCAACTTGGTGTACTGCACATTGTTACGGCTCTCGAACATAGTGCTAAAGCTGCATTGGCCAAAGTGCATCCAAGCCTCATCCGACAAAACCTCGAAAACCCAAACACAACAGTAGGCATTGAAAGCGCTTTCGAGCGCCTAGCTGATCGAGAGATTAGAGGGATTGCGTTTTCTACTAACGACAAGAAAAGACTCCGAACCGCTGTGAGGCTCCGAAACGATGTTGCGCATGGTTCGACCAGACTGAATGACATGGCACTCGCTGCCAAGTTCTACGAGGTCTACGCATTTCAGAGAGAATTCCTGAAGTTTCACCTGCAAGTGGATGTCCGGGAATTCTTGTCAACGGCAGAATACGAAGAGATCTCGAGGAATCAACAAAGTTCCGACGCACTAATGAGCCGCGCTCAGGGCGCCGTGAGGGAAGACGACGAGATATTTCTCTGCGTTGACTGCTTCGAAGAACTATCGGCATTCAGGGAAAATCGCTTCATCTGTCTATTCTGTCATCACGAAGAACCGGCTGCGTTCTGTGATCGTTGTGAAAAGCCAATGCCTGAACAACTGCAAAACAGCACTTCTGAACTGTATGAATACGAATGGACCGAAGGCCGCGCCAACTTCATTCAAGACTACGGCGTCAAAGAGAAATCCGTGTGTGATGCTTGCTTCAAGCAAATCGAACAAGAAGTTGACGCAGAGAAGGAGGCGCAATTGTTCGAGGACTTCGAGGACGAATACTACTATTCACGAGCGCCTCTGTTCTAATGCCCGAGGCCCCGCCTCGGGCCGCGCCCGACCTCCCCCACGGGGAGGGCGCATTCCATGCCCCCTCGGTTCTGCGAACCCCTCCGGGCTCAAACGCTCCACTGGAGCGTTTGCAAGACGCCCTCCGGCCCGAGGTCGGGCACGGCCCGTTCCAACTGTTTCGCATATAGACCCGCGCCACGTCCGGCGCTCATCCTGCACCGATGCACCGCATCCGCGGAAGCGGGCCCCGGCGCGCCCCTCACCATCCATGTCACATCATCTACGGGCGGCAGGGGACACGCAAAAACGGCTTAAACCGCCATCATGTGAACCACCTCAAAGGCCGCCCAAACCCCCATCAGAGACACAAATCCAAGTACAGTCGGCAGAATTACTTTGGCCATTCCGGCACTCCTTTCCAGGCACCCCGCGCGGGGTGCGGTGCGTGCCGCAGAGCACGATGCCCTGCGATCCCAACTGACATGGGGGTGCCCGGCTGACACAAAAACCACCCCTACCGTCACGAAGCGTCACAGGCCCGGGACCGCGCTGAAACATGCGTGCGCCTGCCTCACACAGCGTCAATCTGTGTTGCCGCGCGGTAAAGAAACCAGCGCAAAACGCCTCATACCGACGCGCGCACCGACAAAATACCGACGTTATACCGACGTGAAACCGACAAGACGCCGGCCCATAAAAAACAGGGGATGCGGGCACACGCCCGCCCCGGGGCCCCGGCCCCGCGCGGTGCCGTTGCGCGTACGGTGGCGCTGGGTTTCGGTTACTCCTGTTGCAGCCCGCGCAGGTATTCCAGCAGGTCCGCCACCGGCTGCGAGGTCAGCACCGGCTGCCCGGTCTCCGCCTTCAGGATCACATCCGTGCCCTCAAAAAACTCGCCGTAAACCGGCATGGGCGAGCCGTGGCTCACCAGCGGATCCCGCCCGTCGATACGCATCACGATCCGCGCCACAGGCAGCGTGCCGCCGTGCCGTTCGGTCAGCTTGGTCAGGTCCGGTGGCTGCAGCAGCAGCGCCGGTGCCAGCGGCCCGCCGCCCTGCGCCTCTTCGCCGTGGCAGGTTGCACAGTGCCGCGCATAAAGCTCGGCCCCGATCACCGCGTCCTGTGCCACGGCCGCCCCCGCCAACAGCGTTGCGGCGCTCAGAATAGCTGTAAAATTCTTCATAATCAGCTCCTTATGCTCTGTCACTCAGGGTGCCACAAAACCCGGGCCCGCGCTTTGATCCGGATCAACCGGCCGCCCGTGCAATGAAATCCGTGTGATGAATTCAACCGTGACTTGATTGCCGCGCGGGCTTTCGGCACTGATGGTTTATGCGTTTGTTTCTGTTTGCCTGTCTGATTGTTCTGACCGCCTGTGGCCGTCCCCTGACCGACACTGAAATTGCCTTCGCCCGCACCATTCACGGTGACGAACTGGATGTAGAGCGTGTGCGTCTGGTCGATGGCGCGCCGACCCGCGCGGTGACGTTCCGGCGTGCCGCCCGGCCCCGCACCACCTGCCGCGAGCGCCTTTTGCCGCCTATCACAGACGCGGTGGTGACCTCGAAACCGGCCGCAGTAGCTTTGTACAACCGCGTGCTTTTCGACCGGGACTGGTACCTTGATGACTACCTGCCCGACTACCCCGACCGCATCGGCCTTGTCGCCGCCATGCTGCTGGCTCACGAACTCACCCATGTCTGGCAGTGGCAGAACCGGCGCGAGACAGGGTACACCCCATTGCGCGCGGCCTTCGAGCACCGTGGCGCCAGTGATCCCTATCTCTTTGATCTGGAAACGAAAACCCGGTTCGAAGACTACGGTTATGAACAGCAGGGCACCATCGTCGAAGAATTTGTCTGCTGCCGGGCGCTCGATCCCGGCGCCCCCCGCACGGCGCGGCTGCACGCGCTGATTTCCCAGGCGATGCCTGTACAGGAACTTCCGCAGTCGCGGCCCTATGCGGTTGGCCTGCCCTGGGAAGGTGTGGAAATTAACGGCATCTGCAGCTGATCAGGGCACCTGCACCGACCGCAGCCAGGCCACAATCGCAGCCTGCGCACGCGGTGCCCTCGACATGCCCGGCAGACGCGCCCGACGGGTGTCTTCCATCGCAACCAGCGGGGTCATTGGCCGCCCGACCTGTTTTCCTGCAGCATAGGCATCTAGGATCGCCAGAACCTTGGCATCCGGAAAAACGCCCCCTGCATTCCGGGACAGAACAGTAAGATCCGCGGGCGTTTTGCTGAGCCCCCGCACGCCTGCACCGCCGCCGCCACGCGCATCGCCACCGTGGCAGATGGCGCAGTTTGATGCGAAAAGCGCAGCACCCTCACGTTCCAGATCTCTCTCCCCCGGCCCGCAGGCCGCCAGAGCCAGCGCTAGGCTCAGGACGGAAAAGGATACACGACCCAGCACGGGTACCTCCTGGAAATTTCTGCGGGACCTCAAACGGGCTTGCTGACGCCGCCACAGGAGGCCATGTTCTGATTAAAGTCAGGTTAAAGGATCCCCCCAATGGCCCAATACGCAATCATCATGACACTGGCCGGTGTGGGCATCCCGATGCTCGCGGCCCTGAACGCAGCACTGGGCCAGCGCATCGGGTCCCCGGCGGCAGCCGCGACCGTACTGTTCACCATCGCCTTTGTATCGTGCCTGGTGGTGATGATCTCAACCGGCCCGCAGGCCCTGGCCAAGGTGGCCCAGGCACCAAAACACCTGCTGCTCGCCGGTGTACTGATTGCTTTTTATGTCCTCAGCATCACCTGGATTGCACCGGTTTTCGGTGTCGGCAATGCCGTGTTCTTCGTGCTGCTGGGACAGCTGATCAGTGCCGCGGCGATCGACCACTTCGGGCTCTTCGGCGCACGCGTCGCCCCACTCGATCTGACGCGCGCTGCCGGTATCGCACTGATGGCCGCCGGGGTCTTTGTCACTCAGAAGGTTTAGGCCCCAGCGCCAGTTCTTCGATCCTGCGCCAGACACTGTCTGCAACGTCGACACGCTCAGCGGCCTCACGGTATTGTCCGGGCAACCGGCCATCGCCATCTGCGGACACAGCTGCGGCGAGCGCATCGAAACGGCCGCCAAACTCTGGCGAAACATCAGGGTCAAGCAGGATATAAAACTGCCCAAGATCATGGGGCGGTCCGTCAGGCGTCTTGAGCGGTTTTACGTTGCGGGACAACACGGACCCGGTCAGGCCCGCGGCCAGAACTTCGGCCATGACACCAAATCCCCAGCCTTTGTATCCGCCCATCGGAACCAGTGATCCCTGAAGAGCTTCTTCGGGGTCCGTGGTTGGCTGCCCCCGGGCATCCAGCGCCCAGCCTTCGGGAATGGACTTGCCGGTGGCCTTGGCCATCGTGATTTTGCCCAGGGCAACCGTGGTGGTCGACTGGTCAAACTGCATGGCCAGACCGCCTTCGCCGTCCGGTACGGAAAACGCGATCGGGTTGGTCCCGATAACGCGGTTGCGCCCGCCCGGCGGGGCCACAATCGGCGAGGCATTCGTGAACCCGATCCCGATCATGCCGGCCCGCGCAATCTGTTCGGTGAAATAGCCCAGCGAAGTACAGGTGTGCGCATGCGCGACGGCAAGGGTTGCCGTACCGAACTGGCGCGCAGCATCCAGAGCGGGTGTCAGGCCATGGGCGAAAGCCGGTTGCGCAAATCCATAGGCTGCGTCGACGTGAATGGCAGCGGGCCTCGGCGCTGTCACCACCGGTACCGCGGCGCCGTCCACGCGACCGGTCTGCAGCTGCAGACAGTAGCTTTCCACATAGTAGAGCCCGCAGATCCGGTTACCATGCGCTTCGGCCACGGCTACGGCGCGGGCGACCTCTGCGGCGGCAAAGGGCTCGGCACCATGGCGCCGCAGCGCCTCGGCTGTCACTTCCTCAATTCTGGCGACGTCAACTGATGGCATTGTCTTTCTCCCACAGGTGCGCAGATTGAGCGCAAGCCTGCGGAAACGTCAAGCACCGGGACCTCAGACAAGCAGTCCATTTTCCAGTCTGATCTGCCGGTCCATGCGTGCGGCCAGGTCCAGATTGTGTGTCGCAATCACAGCAGCAAGCCCCGTGTCCCGCACCAGTGTCATAAGGGCGTCAAACACCTGATCGGATGTGGCGGGGTCCAGGTTGCCCGTTGGTTCGTCTGCAAGCAACAATGCGGGGCCGTTGGCCAGTGCCCGGCAAAAGGCCACCCGCTGCTGTTCGCCCCCCGACAGGGCGGCAGGCCGGTGCGTGGCCCGCCCGGCAACACCGACAGTTTCCAGCAGGGTAAGAGCACGATCCCCGGCAGCCGCCTGACCCACGCCATTGGCAAGCTGCGGCAGGACGATGTTTTCCTGCGCGGTGAATTCGGGCAGCAGATGATGAAACTGGTAGATAAAACCAACATCTGCCCGGCGCACCGCCGTACGCCGCGCATCACCGCGCCCGGTCATCTCCTCGCCCGCGATGCGGACATGGCCTGCATCCGGTGTGTCCAGCAGCCCGGCGATATGCAGGAGCGTGGATTTCCCGGCACCGGATGGCGCGACGAGAGCCACCACCTCTCCGCGCTGCACGCACAGATCAACGCCGCGCAGCACTGTCACTTCACCCGGTTTACCGGCGCTGTAGGCCTTGGTAACCCCCTGCAGATCAAGCACCGGATCACTCATAACGCAGCGCCTCAACCGGGTTCAGACGGGCCGCGCGCCGCGCCGGAAAGAGCGTCACCACAAACGACAGTCCAAGGGAGAGTGCGACCGCTGAAAGCACGTCCGAGAGGTGCAGTTCCGCAGGCAGTGCGTAGATCCCCCGGATCGACGGGTCCCAGACCCCACCGCCCATCATCACATTCACAAACGAGAAAATCGGATCAATGTATATCGCGAAAAGGGACCCCAGAATGACGCCCATCAGCGTGCCCAGCACACCCGTTGCCGCCCCGCAGATAAAGAAAATGCGCATGACCGAGCCTTCTGTCAGCCCGATGGTGCGCAGGATGCCGATATCACGGCCCTTGTTTTTCACCAGCATAATGAGACCGGAGACGATGTTCATGGCGGCGATCAGCACGAGGATCGACAGGATAATGAACATCACGTTGTCCTCGACCTCCAGCGCGCGCAGAAATCCGCCCGAGGCGTCCCGCCAGGTCCAGACCTGCGCGCGGACACCGGCGGCCTCCAGCAGAGTCGGCGACAGGGCGCCCACGTTTTCCGGGTCTTCAACCATCACTTCAATTTCATCCGCCAGCCCCTCGCGATTGAAAAAGATCTGAGCTTCCTCAAACGGCAGATAGGCGCGCACCCGGTCGATATCGTACCGCCCGGCCGAGAAGATGTAGGTGACGTCATAGGCGTTGATGCGCGGCGACGTGCCGAAGGCCGTTTTGACTCCATCAGGTGAGATCAGCCGCACACGGTCGCCGATCCCCACGCCCAGTTCACGCGCCAGGCCGGAAGCCAACGCGATCCCGTCTTCAAAGGCATTGATATCGCCCAGCGACGCTTCGGCATCCGCAATGCCCGGCAGCGTGCGCAGATCATCGCCGCTGATGCCATAGAGGTCGATGCCGGCATTACTGCCCTGCCCGGCACCCATGACCTGCGCCCGGATCAGCGGGGCAGCGCGGGTGACACCCGGTACGTCGCGCAGGCGGTCGGCCAGCGCGTCATACTCGCGGATCGAACGGTCGATGCGGCCCGCCGCCGTGACCTCACCCAGCGAATAAACGGTCACATGGGCATTCGCGCCGAGAATGGTGCCCACAAACTCGGCACGGAACCCCGACCGCACTGCCAGCGTTGCGATCAGCGCAAAGACGGCGAGCGTGATGCCAATAAGGCTGATCCAGGTCATGGTGCTGACACCGCCCTCAGCGCGGCGCGCGCGCAGGTATCGCCAGGCGATCATCCATTCAAAGGCGGCAAAGGGGGCGGTACGTCGGGCCATGGGCTGTCCTGCAGGGCGTGTTGACGCGCAACGTGGGGCTTTGACCCCTGAGCGTCAAGCAGGCTTTGGGGCCGGATGCCGTCTGCGGGCAGGCAGCAGCCAAAGCATGCCGCGCAGCGCAAGCCAGGTGACGAAAAAACCCGTCAGCGCAAAAATGCCTGTTGCCGGTGTCAGCGGCAGTGACGGACGGAATGCAGACCATGCCCCCCGCGCCACTTCGCTGTCGGTCAGCCGGGTCGCATGGTAGGCGCGCATAAAGGGCCCATGACCGCTGAGCACTGCGAGGTCTGCGCGCAGCACCGCATGCCGCTCAAAAGTACGCTGCATATCCGTGCGCCGCGCCTCCACGAAGGCAGAACCGCTCATCTGTGCAAGCGCGTCGTCCCGGGAAAGACCCAGTGCGGCCGCGGACGCATCAAAGTCAGCCACCACCTGATCCAGCGCATCAACAGCGCCGCCAAGACGCTGCAGGTACTGCTGAGAAAACGCGGGGAACTGTGCGGCACCCAGCGCTCCGCTGAGGCTGACCGCGAAAATGGCTGCGCGAAGGATCATACCCTGCTCCTGCTCTCCCCCAGGAGGCATCGGCGGGATCATACCAGACCCCACCGGCTGGCGCAAAGGTCAGATGTAGGTGTGAAAGGCGCGCTGCGCCATCATCTCCACGTGCTCGCCGGGTTCTCTCGCGCCGCTGTAGATGGCGGCCACCTTTTTTACAGCCTCTTCGGGCGGCAGCTCTTCGCTCTCGCCGGTTCGGCGGCTGGTCAGTTCGACCACACCGTTCTTCAGGCCGCGGGGACCGACCGTAATCCGCCACGGCAGACCAATCAGGTCCATCGTTGCGAATTTGCCGCCTGCCCGCTCGTCACGGTCATCATAGAGCGGGTCAAGACCAAGCGCTTTCAGCGAGGCATAAAGCGCATCACAGGCGGCATCCGCTTCGGCATCGCCCTGTTTCAGGTTCACGATCCCGCAATGGAACGGTGTGACACCTTCAGGCCAGATGATGCCTTTGTCGTCATGGCTGGCCTCGATAATGGCGCCCAGCAGACGGCTGACGCCGATACCGTGGCTGCCCATGTGCACCGGCGTGGCTTTGCCGTCCGGCCCCTGGACCGTGGCCCCCATCGCTTCGGAATACTTGGTGCCGAAATAGAAGATCTGGCCGACCTCAATGCCCCGTGCGGTGCGGCGGCGTTCTTCGGGTATCGCATTGAACAGCGCTTCGTCGTGTGTCTCGTCGGTGCGCGCATATTTCGTGGTGAACTCTTCCATGATCGCAGCGCATTGCGCCACATCATCATAATCGATCGCACGGTCCCCGAACGTCAGGTCAGTCACAGCGCTGTCATAGAAAACCTCGCTCTCACCGGTTTCTGCCAAAACGAGGAACTCATGTGTGTCATCCCCTCCAATGGGTCCGCTGTCCGCGCGCATTGGGATCGCCTGCAGGCCCATCCGCTCGTAGGTGCGCAGATAGCTGACCAGATGGCGGTTATAGGCGTGCAGCGCATCTTCTTTGGTCAGGTCAAAGTTGTATCCGTCCTTCATGAAGAATTCGCGGCCCCGCATCACGCCAAAACGCGGGCGCATTTCGTCGCGGAATTTCCACTGAATGTGGTAGAGCGTGAGCGGCAGGTCCTTGTAGCTACCCACGTGACTGCGGAAGATGTCTGTGATCATCTCCTCATTGGTGGGGCCATAGAGCATGTCACGGTCCTGACGGTCGCGGATGCGCAGCATTTCGGGTCCATAGGCATCATAGCGCCCGCTCTCGCGCCACAGATCGGCAGGCTGCAGCGTCGGCATCAGCATCGGGATGTGGCCGGCACGCTGCTGTTCTTCATGCACGATGTTTTCGATCCGGCGCAGAACCCGGAACCCCAGCGGAAGCCACGAATAGATACCCGCAGCATTCTGTTTGATCATGCCGGCACGCAGCATCAGGCGATGGCTGACGATCTGCGCCTCAGCAGGGTTTTCGCGCAGTACGGGCAGAAAGTAGCGGGTCAGGCGCATGGAACCGGGTCCTCTGGTCAGTTTTTCTCTGCCCCTGACTATGCCAATCAGCACGGCCCCGCAATCAGGCAATCTGCGTGGATGCCAGCGGTTTTTCGCGCCCTGCTCTTGAAGTACCGGCGTGGTTGGGCAATGTGGAGCCTTGTACAGACCGGAGACTGGAATGGCCCTGCCCGCAAGAGAACAGGTGTTATGGTGGAGCGCTGCCGCAGCGGTGTTTTTCATCCTGCTCTGGTATCTGGGCCACGTGCTGCTGCCCTTTGTGCTGGGCGGCGCGATTGCCTACTTCCTCGATCCGGTCGCTGACCGTCTGGAACGTATCGGCCTGAGCCGGGTGGCCGCAACAGCGGTGATCACCATTGCCGGTGTTCTGACGTTTGTGGTGATGGCCCTGCTCATCATCCCGACCCTGGTCGGCCAGGCGCTGCAGCTTTTTGAAGTTGCTCCGGAATTTGCGCGCACCCTGACAAGCTGGCTGACGGAACGCTTTCCGACCCTGCTGGACGAAGGCTCCACGGTGCGCCAGTCGATCAACAGCCTTGGCGCCACAATAGAAAGCCGTGGCGCACAATTGCTGGAAACAGCACTGACCTCAGCCGCCTCGCTGCTGAACATCATTGTCCTGCTGGTGGTCGTTCCCGTCGTTTCTGTGTACCTGCTGCTCGACTGGGACCGTATGGTGGCGCGCATAGACCAACTGCTGCCACGCGACCACGCCCCGGTCATCCGCCGCCTGGCCAGCGATATCGACAACACGCTGGCTGCATTCATCCGCGGAATGGGCACCGTTTGCCTCATCCTTGGCACGTACTACGCCGTGGCGCTGATGCTTGTCGGTCTGCAGTTCGGACTTGTCGTGGGCTTTGTCGCGGGGCTGGTGACCTTTATCCCCTACCTCGGCGCGCTGATTGGCGGCGCCCTGGCGATTGGCCTTGCGCTGTTCCAGTTCTGGGGCGACTGGGTCAGCATCGGGCTGGTTGGCGGAATTTTCGTGATCGGTCAGGTGATCGAAGGCAACGTGCTGACCCCGAAACTGGTGGGCAGCTCGGTTGGCCTGCATCCGGTCTGGCTGATCTTTGCGCTTTCGGTTTTTGGTGCGCTGTTCGGCTTTGTGGGCATGCTGGTTGCGGTTCCCGTGGCGGCAGCTCTGGGGGTCATCACCCGTTTCGGCGTGGAACAATACCAGAATTCCATGCTGTACCGTGGCCGCGCAGGACGGGACGACAGCTGACATGGCCGAACAGCTCGGATTTGACCTGCCCGGTGTGCCGGCGCTGGGACGCGCAGATTTTCTGGTCGCCCCCTCGAACGCAGTCGCTATTGCAATGATTGAAAGATGGCAGTCGTGGTCCGGCCGCAAGCTGTTGCTGTCCGGCCCCGAAGGCGCGGGCAAAACGCACCTGACGCAGGTCTGGGCGGGTCTGTCAGGCGCGCAGGTTATCGATGCGTCCGGTCTGGAAAACGCCGATGTCCCGGCTCTTGCAGCGGGTCACGTGGCAGTCGAGGATGTGCACAGTATCGCGGGCGATCCGGCCGCGCAGACAGCACTTTTTCACCTGCACAACATGGTTCTGGCCGAAGGTAATGCACTGCTCCTCACCGGTCAGGGCGCGCCAGCGCACTGGGGTATCGCGCTGCCGGACCTCGCCAGCCGGCTGACCGGCACGCCAACGGCGATGTTGGAACCACCGGATGATGCGCTGCTGGCAGCGATCCTGGCCAAACTCTTTTCGGACCGGCAACTCACCCCGAAACCTGATCTGATTGCCTATCTTGTGCGGCGCATCGACCGGTCCTTTGCCAGCGCCCGCGATATCGTCGCGGCCCTGGACGCCGCTTCGCTCGCCCGCAAACGCGCCATTTCGCGCAGTCTTGCGGCAACGTTACTCGACAAAGGTGGTCCCTCAGACTGAAACCTGTCACTGTGACGTTACACAATTTTCGCACACAGACTGTATGACCCACGCCGATTTCCTGTCCGCTGACTTTCCCGAGCCCACAGCTTTTCCTGATCTTGATCCGGAGGGGCCCGCGCGGTTCTTTAACCGTGAGCTGAGCTGGCTGGGTTTCAACTGGCGCGTTGTCGAAGAGGCAGAAAACACGCGCGTGCCACTGCTGGAACGTCTTCGGTTCCTGTCGATCTCTGCCAACAATCTCGACGAATTTTATACCGTGCGTGTCGCCGGTCTGCGCGAGCTGGCACATGCCGGAAACACCACGCCCGGGTCTGACGGCCTTACGCCAGCCGAACAGCTTGTCCTCATCGATCAGAATGCCCGCAGCCTGATGGAGACGCAGCAGAAAGTTCTGCTGAAACTTCTGGCCGAGATGGAAGCAAAGAACATCTCTGTCCTGCGCAGCAGTGATCTGACTGAGGCCGACCGGACTTACCTCGAAGAGGTATTCCTGACCCAGGTTTTTGCGGTTCTGTCGCCGCTGGCGATTGACCCCGCGCATCCCTTCCCGTTCATCCCCAACACCGGCTATGCCCTGGCGCTGCAGCTGGAACGGAAATCAGACAAACGACCGCTCCAGGCCCTGCTGCCGATCCCGGCACAGATTGACCGGTTCATTGCCCTGCCGGCGCCGGACGGACACAACCGTTTCCTGCCGCTCGAAGAACTGCTTGTGATGAACGTGCAGGGACTTTTCCCCGGATACCGCCTGAAGGCGCATTTCGAATTCCGCGTGCTGCGCGACAGCGACCTTGAGGTTGAGGAAGAAGCCGAAGATCTCGTCCGGGAATTTGAGGTCGCCCTGAAACGCCGCCGGCGTGGCGAGGTCGTCCGGCTGACACACTCCGCGGGGGCACCGGAAAAGCTCAAATCGGTCATCATGGAAGAGCTCGGCGTGGGCGCCGAGGAAGTCATCGAAATTGATGGGATGATCGGCTCTGCGGACCTCAGCGAACTGGTGCTCGACAGCCGCCCGGACCTGCTCTGGCCCAGCTTTACGCCCCGGGTGCCCGAAAGGGTCACTGATTTTGACGGCGACATGCTGGCCGCGATCCGCAACAAGGACATGCTGCTGCACCACCCTTATGAGACCTTTGATATGGTCGTCCGCTTTCTGCAGCAGGCAGCGCGTGACCCGAAGGTCGTGGCAATCAAACAGACGCTCTACCGGACATCGCGGGACAGTCCCATCGTTGAGGCGCTCTGTGAAGCTGCCGAAGAAGGAAAATCAGTCACCGCGCTTGTGGAGCTTAAAGCCCGCTTTGACGAGGCCGCGAATATCCGCCAGTCCCGCCGCCTGGAACGCGCAGGCGCGCATGTGGTTTACGGGTTTCTGGACCTCAAGACACACGCCAAAATCTCAACCGTTGTCCGCCGCGAAGGCAATCAGCTGGTCACCTACACGCACTACGGGACGGGCAATTATCACCCGATCACAGCTCGCGTTTACACCGATCTGTCCTTTTTCACCTGCGACGCGCGCCTCGGGCGGGATGCGACAAAGGTCTTCAACTATCTGTCGGGTTACGCGCAGCCGGAGAAGCTGGACAACCTTGCGATCTCGCCGATGTCCCTCAAAACAAGACTGCTGGAACTGATTGAGGCCGAAGCCGGGCACGCGCGCGCCGGCAAACCGGCTGTGATCTGGGCCAAGATGAATTCGCTCATCGACAGTGAGGTCATTGACGCGCTCTATGCCGCCAGCCAGGCGGGTGTGAAGATCAGCCTCGTAATCCGCGGGATCTGCGGCCTGCGTCCGGGTATCCGTGGCCTGAGCGACAATATCCGCGTCAAATCCATCGTCGGCCGGTTTCTGGAACATTCCCGCATTGTCTGCTTTGGAAACGGTGCGGGCCTTCCCCACAAAAAGGCCCGCGTGTTCATCTCTTCAGCGGACTGGATGGGCCGCAATCTCAACCGGCGTGTCGAAACGCTGGTCGAGATCGACAACGCCACTGTCAAAGCGCAGATCGTGGGCCAGATCATGGCCGCAAACCTCGCAGACGTGGCTCAGAGCTGGGTCATGAACCCCGATGGCACCTTTGTGAGACCGCCCCTGCCCGAAGGCATATTTGCTTTCAACTGCCACCGCTTCTTTATGGAAAATCCATCCCTCTCGGGGCGCGGATCGGCCGGCGCTTCGGATGTGCCCAAACTCACCCACACTGAAGACTGACAGCTTTTTACCATGCTGCCCCCTGCCGCATTGACCCGCAGCATGATTTTGCACAGGGTGGCGGCGAAGCTGCGGACATTTTATGAATCAGCACCCTGACACACCCGCCCCCGTCGCGCAGGACGCGTCAGACCCGGATGCCGGGCTGTTTGGACGCCCTCTTTTCGAGGACCCCAGCGCACGAGCGCTGTCACGTGTGGGCGTGGTCGATGTGGGATCAAACTCAGTCCGGCTTGTTGTTTTTGACGGCGCGGCCAGATCACCTGCCTATTTTTACAACGAAAAAATCATGTGTGCGCTGGGTGCCGGTCTGTCTGAATCGGGTATTCTGAACCCGCAGGGCCGCGTGCGCGCCCTGAACGCGCTGCGTCGTTTTCAGCATCTTGCGCAGGGCATGGGCCTGCCCACCCTGACCGTCGTGGCCACAGCTGCGGTGCGCGACGCCAGCGACGGGCAGGATTTCTGCGATGAGGTAAAACGCGAAACCGGACTGCGTATCTGGGTGATTGATGGCGACGAAGAAGCGCGCCTCTCCGCTCAGGGCGTTCTGCTTGGCTGGCCTGGCTCTTATGGTCTGGTATGCGACATTGGTGGCTCTTCGATGGAGCTGGCCGAGATCAGTGGCGGGCGCGTTGGCAAGCGGATGACATCCTCGCTCGGCCCCCTGAAGCTGCGCGATGTGCCGGGCGGCAAAAAGGGCCGCGACAGGCATATCCGCGAAACGCTTGAAACGATGCGCGATGTCATGGGTGATCAGCGCGACCGTCTGTTTCTGGTGGGCGGCTCCTGGCGGGCCATCGCCCGGATCGACATGCATCGCCGGGGCTATCCGCTGCACGTGCTTCACGAATACCGGATGACGGCGCGCAGCGTGACGGCCACCGTGAAATACATCCAGGCTGCTGATCTGTCGGAACTGCGTGCCGCCTGCGGCATCTCTTCGGCGCGGATGAGCCTTGTCCCGCTTGCAGCGGAAGTTCTCAAGCGCCTTGTCCGGGTGTTCAGCCCCAAGGACATTGCGATCTCCAGCTACGGGATCCGCGAAGGTATGCTTTATGAACAGATGCCTCAGCGTCTGCGCGACCGGGACCCGCTGATCGAAGCCTGCAGGTTCGCCGAGGCCAAGGATGCCCGGATGCCCGGCTTCGGCAAACTGCTCTATGCGTTTATTCACCCGCTGTTCCGCAAGGTCCCCGAACCCCGCCGACGCCTGATCAAAGCAGCCTGTCTGCTGCATGATGTGAGCTGGCGTGCGCACCCCGACTACCGGGCAGAAACCTGTTTTGACAATGCGACCCGGGCCAACCTTGGGGGGCTGAAGCACTCCGAACGCGTTTTCCTCGGGCTTGCCCTGCTGCACCGGTACTCGAACAAACGTGAAGGCACCCGGTTTGAAAACCTCTACGAGCTGATTGATGAAAAGACCCGGCTCGATGCGGAAATACTGGGCAAAGCGATGCGCTTCGGCGCGATGCTCTGGATGACCCAGGACGCCGAACGCGGAACGCTCAAATGGTACCCCAAAAAACGTTTGCTGGAACTGCGGCTGACCAGGGATATGGTGCCGCTCTTCGGTGAAGTGGCCGAAGCCCGCCTGATGTCGCTTGCAGCCTCGCTGCAGGCATCGGTCGAAATCAAACGAAAGCGTTAAAGGTCAATCGCGGGCGGCATGGTTTCATCCGCTTCCGGGTCTGCCGGATCAGGCGCTGACGGTTTACGGCGGATGATGATGTCACCATTGTCCAGAATTTCCGGCGGCTCATAAGCCGACCAGTCACCGATCTGCTGCATCAGCTCAGCAAGTGCCGGGCCCATCTGCTCAACAAAGTCCGCCATACCTTCGAGCGCGGGCTCCGCCTCCAGCAACAGACCTTCCAGAAACTGCTGGATCCCCCGCTCCATCAGCGACGGTGGTTCCTGCTCCTGCGCGGCCAGGGGCGAGGTCAGCAAAACCGCAGCAAGGAATGTGCAAAACGAAAGTTTCATGACGCAAGCATACAGTATCCGCCGCGATTCTCCGATGTCAGATGTCCAGATCGATCGTGACGGGGAAATGATCAGAAGCCGTTACCAGTGCTTCCCGCAGTGCGGGGTCAGTCCAGCACTCCGGATCATCCAGCGGGTGCCAGATGCGCCAGACCGGGTCCCGGGAGCGCAGACCGGGCGACACCATAATGTAGTCCAGCAATGCCTGAAGGTAGCGTTTTTCCTTTTTAATCCAAAACCTTGAGGTTGTCGGGCGCGCACCAAACCGGCGGGACAGCGCCTGTGCCGCATGTGGATCGAAAAGCGGCAGCTGCCCATCCTGACCCAGCACGATCTCGACAGACGAGCGGCCAAAGAGCCCCTCGAACTCATCCAGCCCCGGGCCGTCATTGAGATCGCCCATCACCATGAGCGGCGTATCGCCCTCCAGAACCTGATCCACGCGCGCGCGCAGCCAGATTGCCTGGGCCAGCTGTTTGCGCCGGTTGGCAATCGCCATCCGCATAACATCAGCGTCGTTTCTGGCGCCATGCGGCGCTTTGGATTTCAGATGGGCGCCGATCAGATGACACACCGTGCCGGACGCCGTGGTGATGTCGAGCTCCAGCGGTGGTTTGGAAAACTGCACGATGTCCTGTGTCGCATCGACATCGAGATCAATCGCAAAATTCCCATCAAAACGCGGCACGTCCGCCGTGCCCGCACGCGGTGCATGCCGGACCCGCAGCGCGCCGGGGTCGTAAAGCAACGCAATTTCCTGACGCGTGTCGTTGGCGAAACCCGTCAGCGCCACAGTGGTCCGTAAACCGTAGCGCGCGGCAAAGTTCTCCAGCGCTTCAACTGCATTGCGGTCACCGCCGGTATCCGGTGCTTCGATGATCATCACCGCATCCGCATCCATTGCCCGGAAAACGGTCCCCAGCGCGTCCGCCTGCGCCCGGCGCGTCACACGGTACCGCGCAGACCATTCGCCATCCGGCACAAGCCTGTTCTGATCGTCAAAGAGGTTGTTGAACCATTCGACGTTGTAGGTGGCAATGCGCATCAGGCGCGACCTTCGATTTCTTCCCAGGCCAGGTTGATGTCAGCCATGCGCTTCTGCGCCAGTTGCACCGCCTCTTCCGGCACCCCCCGCGCGATCATCGCGTCGGGATGGTTTTCGCGCACCAGCCGCCGCCACGCGCGGCGGATTTCATCTTTGGGCGTTCCGGGTTCCACCCCGAGCACAGTGTAGGGATCAAGCGGTGCGTCAGGTACAAAGCGCATGCGCAGCGCATTAAACTCAGCTTCAGGCAGTCCGAAAATTTCCGTCACCCGCTCCAGAAAGGCATTTTCGTTGGGATGATAGAACCCATCGGCCATCGCAATGTGAAACAGCCCTTCCAGAAGATCGCGCAGGGTGTCGGGTTGTGCGCTGAACATGACACTGATCCGTTCAGCATAATCCTCATACCCCGCCACGTCCTGGCGGGCGAGATTGAACACCCGCGCGGCACCCTGTTCGTCGCGTGACGCGATGTGAAACACTTCCCGGAAGGCCGTCACCTCGTCGCGCGTCACATGCCCGTCCGCCTTCGCCATTTTGGCGCCAAGGGCAATAACGGCGATGGCAAATGCAACGGATCTCTCGGGTGGACTGCGCAGGCGATCGAAAACGGCTGACAGACCTTCTCCGGCCGTCAGTGCTGAAAGCGCGTCAGTGATGCGGGACCAGATCGACATGCCCGGCACCTTATCCCGCGCGCGGGGGTATGTCAGGCCGTCAACGTGACGCGGAGAGGATTTTCTGCATCAGCACAAGGTCCAGCCACTCACCGTTTTTGCGCCCGACTTCAGGCATGCGCGCAACTTCCGCGTACCCTTCGCGCGCATGAAATGCGATTGCGCGCAGGTTGGTGCCGCTGATACCAGCCACCATCACATGAATGCCCTGCCGGCCTGCTGCGGTCTCAGCGCTTGCCAGCAGTCGCGCGGCTGTACCCGCCCCTTCGGCTTCGGGTGTCACAAGGATGGTGTGTTCGGCAGTCGCAGCATAACCCGGGCCGGACCGGAACGGCGCAAAGGTCGCAAACCCGGCGAAAGACCTATCTGTTTCCGCCACAAAAAACGCATCCTGGCGCGCGTGGCACATATCTGTGATCTCCTCCACGCTCTTTTCCTGCGTGGTAAAAGTGCTGAGCGTTTCCCGGATCATATGATTCCAAAGCCGTGTAATATCGGGCGCGTCGTCAGGCACTACCGGCCTGATCATGACCCCAGCATCCTTTCGCCATGCGGAGTTCCGAAGGCCGCGTGCAGCCCCGCCTCTCCGGCTTCAAAAGCAATCCTGTCATCCTGCAGATGATCCCTCAGCGCCCCGCCCAGATCATCAGCATCCGGGTGTCGGATGGTCAGACGTTTAAGGCGCACGCCGGCTGGTGCCAGTTTCTCTGCCGGATGCACCTTTGTCTGCCACTGGATCAGCGCAGGCGCACAGTTGTCAAAGGGCAGCCGTCCACTGGCCGGCACTGCCATGCTCCAGCGCAGATCACCTCTTTGCAGCGCAACAGGTGCCCCAAGATCCATCCGAACAGCGGCCAGTTCACCGGTAAGATCATCGCTGCGGCAGATCCAGTTGGTCAGACGCGCGGGGCCGGAGAAACGGTCCAGATCAAACCACCGGGGGCGGTCCGGATCGGGCGCATCCGGGTTGACAGCAATCGCCTCAAGATAAAGACCATCTTCCAGACCCAGCAGCGTGTTGTGGGTGTGGAACACATCATGCTCACCGCCAGGCTGCATCCTGACGTCAAGCGCGTCTTCCACATGCGCTGTGGCTTCGGCGAGTGTGGCACCCGAAACAGCGAGATGATCCAGCAGCACGGCCGCAACCTCTCAGGATCGGGTATCCCGGATCAGCCGCAGGATATCCTGTGCGGCCTCCGGGATGTTTGTACCTGGCCCGAAGATCGCCTTTACACCGGCATCATAGAGGAACTGATAATCCTGTTGCGGGATCACACCTCCGCAGATGACCAGAATGTCGCCTGCACCGGCCGTTTCGAGCGCTTTGACCAGCTGTGGTGCGAGGGTTTTGTGGCCCGCGGCCTGACTGCTGATGCCAATCACGTGCACGTCGTTGTCCACAGCGTCCTGAGCGGCCTCCTCGGGTGTCTGAAACAGCGGGCCGACATCCACGTCGAACCCGATGTCGGCAAAGGCCGTTGCAATGACTTTTGCGCCCCGGTCATGCCCGTCCTGACCCATCTTGACCACCAGCATGCGGGGTCTGCGACCCTCTTCTTCGGCGAAATCCTCAACCGATTTCTGGATGGCCGCGAAACCTTCGTCGCCCTCATAGGCCGCGCCATATACACCTGCCAGGGTTTTGACTTCCGCCCGGTGACGCCCGAAAACTTTTTCCATTGCCATGCTGATTTCTCCTACTGTGGCGCGCGCACGGGCGGCTTCGACCGCCGCTTCGAGCAGGTTCCCACCTTCCGATGCACGCCGTCCCAGTTCCGCAAGCGCCGCGTCACAGGCGGCTGCATCCCGCGTTCCGCGCACTTTCTCCAGACGGGCGATCTGGCTCTGACGGACGGCCGCATTGTCGATGTCCAGAATGTCGATCGGGTCTTCCTTGTCGCGCCGGTATTTGTTGACGCCCACGATCACTTCGGTGCCGCGGTCAATGTTGGCCTGCCGCGTGGCGGCGGCCTCTTCAATGCGCAGCTTGGGCATGCCGGAAGCCACGGCTTTGGTCATGCCGCCCATCTCTTCGACTTCTTCGATCAGTTTCCACGCCGCATCTGCAAGATCAGCTGTCAGTTTTTCCACGTAGTAAGAGCCCGCAAGCGGGTCGACCACATTGGTCACACCGGTTTCTTCCTGCAGAATCAACTGTGTGTTGCGCGCGATCCGGCTGGAAAACTCTGTGGGCAGCGCAATCGCCTCATCCAGCGCATTGGTGTGCAGTGACTGGGTCCCGCCCAGCACCGCACTCATGGCCTCATAGGCCGTGCGCACCACGTTGTTGTAGGGGTCCTGTTCCTGCAGGGACACGCCGGATGTCTGGCAGTGGGTGCGCAGCATCGAGGACTTTGGGTTTTTCGGATTGAACTCAGACATGATGCGCGACCACAGCAGCCGCGCTGCGCGCAGTTTGGCCGCCTCCATGAAAAAGTTCATGCCGATGGCAAAGAAAAAGCTCAGGCGGCCCGCAAATTTGTCCACATCCATGCCCCGGTCAATCGCCGCGCGCACGTATTCCCGCCCGTCCGCAAGGGTGAAGGCCAGCTCCTGGACGAGGTTCGCGCCGGCTTCCTGCATGTGATAGCCGGAGATCGAAATGGAATTGAATTTCGGCATCTCGCTGGAGGTGTATTCGATGATATCCGCGATGATCCGCATGGATGGCTCAGGCGGATAGACATATGTGTTCCGCACCATGAATTCCTTCAGGATGTCATTCTGAATGGTGCCCGACAGGACCGCGCGATCGTGCCCCTGCTCTTCACCGGCGACAATGAAATTCGCGAGGATCGGGATCACCGCGCCGTTCATGGTCATAGACACAGACACCTTGTCGAGCGGGATGCCATCAAAGAGGATTTTCATGTCTTCAATGCTGTCGATCGCGACCCCGGCCTTACCCACATCCCCGATAACGCGTTCATGGTCACTGTCGTATCCACGATGCGTGGCAAGATCGAAAGCCACCGAAACCCCCTGCTGGCCATTGGCCAGAGCCTGGCGGTAGAAAGCATTGCTTTCCTCCGCGGTGGAAAAACCCGCGTACTGGCGGATGGTCCAGGGACGCCCGGCATACATCGTCGCCTTGACGCCGCGCGTATAAGGCGCCTCACCCGGGATGCCGCCGAGATGACCAAGCCCTTTGATATCGTCTTCGGTATAGACCGGCTGCACCCCGATACCCTCAAGGGTCTGCCAGGTCAGGTCCTCAACAGGCCGGCCCCGCAGTTCTGCCTCAGCCAGGGCGCGCCAGTCGTCCTTTTTCGTGCTCATCTGTCTGTCCTTCCATCCTCTGCCCGGCTGGCTGCGTTTGCGCAACTCTTGTCCGGGTGTCGTCCTCTGTCAGCGTGGCCAGACCATCCGCACCGGCGGTCAGCCACATAATATCATCTGCATAAAGCTCGCGAAGTGCCGCATGTTGTTCGTTGTCAAAAGGGTTCCAGCGCCCCATGCCAAAGGGCAGCTGTCCCCTGCCTGGTGGCAACGCCCGCCGCAGTTCCGGCAGCGCGGGCGCCCGGCTGAGCCACTGGCGGGACGTCTCGCGCGGTGCATCCGCTTCCGCGCCACAGGCGAACAATGCATCGGGTCGCCCTGCAAACTGCTCAAACGGCAGAACCCGCAGCGGCACACCAGGCAATGCGCAGGCAACATCCGCGATCACATCGCGCCATCCGCGTTCTGAGGTTGCGATGGTCTTTATGTCTGCTGCTTCGGGCAGTGGGTGCCCCCGGCTTACACCCGCCGCCAGCGCAGAACACCACCAGAGATCAAGGCTGCGCACCGAAAGCATGACTGCGGAAATCCGGCCATCAAAAGCACCGGCGAACCGTGCAATCTGCTCGCCGACAGCCGGGTAGAGCCCGCGCTCGCGCATATTATTCCCAAGGCTGCCCATCATATTCTGATCGCTGATGATCAGATGGCTGGTGCCGTTACGCCGGGTCTGATCCAGCCGCAACCGGATCCGGCCCGCCGCCCGTTCCTGCCGCGCTGCAGAAACCGTTCCCTTTGCCGACGGAAGTAACCCGGAAAATAACCCGCGCCGTGTGCTGCCCGGCCCCCAGAAAGCGATGCCCCGGGTTTCCAGGTCGGTTCGGTGCCGGCGCAGATAATCCTGAAAACCGGTAGCGGCGGTGCGGTGCGCACCAATATGCAGAGTTACGTCCATGATCGTTTTTGCCAGCTGTGCAAGGGCCGCGCGAAACGGCGGGTATGTAGTCACGCACGCGTTCATACCCGATAAACCCTTGCAGCAGATTTAATGGCGAAATTGCTGCCCTTGCCCATCGCATCGCGCGCAGGCAGGATTATATAGAGAGCAGCAGGAGGCATGATGAAAGTACTACTACCCCTTGTTCTCATTGGCGTTTTCGCCATTTCGGGTCCACTTTCGGCGAACGGGGAATCCCCTGGGAATCCGCTGTTTTTCACAATGGATGAAGTCAATTTGAACCAATTTAAGTGGAAGAACCGGCCCGTCGTCGTTTTTGCGGATTCCGAAAACGATCCTGCTTTCGTGGAACAGCTGGAGTTGTTGCGCGCCCGCGAGGATGCACTGCGCGAACGCGATGTCGTTGTGATTACGGATACAAACCCAGGTGTTCTGTCAGATATCCGGCGGAAACTCCGGCCACGCGGGTTTATGCTGGCAATCCTCGGCAAGGACGGCGGTGTCAAACTGCGCAAACCCTTCCCCTGGGACGTCCGGGAAATCTCGCGCAGCATCGACAAAATGCCCATGCGGCAGCGTGAAATCCGTGCCCGCAAGGAAGAGATCCGATGACCTTCTTCCCGGGCGGGCACGCATGGGGATATGCGGCATATCTCCGTCATCTCAGGTTTATTCGAACTCCATGATGACGTCGTCCACTGCAAGGCTGTCTCCGGCACCGGCATTGACCTTTGACACAACGCCCTTGCGCTCAGCACGCAGGATATTCTCCATCTTCATGGCCTCGATCGTGCACAGCGCCTGACCTTCCTGCACCTCGTCACCGACGGCAACATTCACGGTCACAACCAGCCCCGGCATCGGGCAGAGCAGCATTTTGGACGTATCGGGCGGCACTTTTTCCGGCATCCGGCGGGCCAGCTCGGCCTGACGCGGGGTGCGGACATGTACCTTCATCTCGGCTCCTCTGGTCCGGACACGGAAACCGCCGCTAATCTTGCCCACCTTCAGCACCAGCGGACGGTCGTCCACTGTCATCTCGGCCAGCTGATCGCCCGGCGTCCAGTCACCGGATACGCGCAGTTCACTGCCATCATCGAAACGGACCGTGGATCCGTCAGCGTGCGCGTCGATCACCACGTCAAAGGCCTGCCCGCTGAGGCGCACGTTCCAGTCATCCCCGACCTTGCGCTCATGATTATCCATCCGGCCCGAAACGCGCGCCCGGCGCACCTCAGCAACACGGTGCATCGCGGCGCAGGCTGCCGCGATACGGCGCAGCTCATTCTCCGGCAGATCGACGCCCTCAAAGCCGTCAGGGTACTCCTCCGCAATAAACGCCGTTGTCATATCGCCTGACACGAATTTCGGGTGATCCATCACGGCTGACAAAAACGGCAGGTTGTGACCAATCCCCTCAACCTCGAAGCTGTCGAGCGCCACACGCATCTTTTCAATCGCCTCGGCACGCGTTGGTGCCCAGGTGCAGAGCTTGGCGATCATCGGGTCATAATACATGCTGATCTCGCCGCCTTCATAGACACCGGTATCATTGCGCACGGCCATGTCGCCCGCAGGCGCATCCCCCTGCCATGTGCCCTGCTCCAGCAGCGGTCCGGCGGCAACTTCGGCCGGCGGACGGTAGCGCGTCAGCCTGCCGATGGACGGCAGAAACCCGCGATAGGGATCTTCGGCATAAAGACGGTTTTCAATCGCCCACCCGGTCAGGGTCACATCATCCTGCGTGATCGAGAGCTTTTGACCATTGGCCACGCGGATCATCTGTTCCACCAGGTCCACGCCGGTGATCAGTTCAGTCACCGGGTGCTCCACCTGAAGGCGGGTGTTCATCTCAAGGAAGTAGAAATTCTTGTCGCCATCAACGATGAATTCGACCGTTCCCGCGCTGGTGTAGCCCACAGCCTGTGCGAGCGCGACCGCCTGCTCACCCATCGCTTTGCGCGTTGCTTCATCGAGGAAGGGGCTCGGCGCTTCTTCGACCACTTTCTGGTTCCGGCGCTGGATCGAGCATTCCCGCTCGCCGAGATAGATGCCATTGCCATGCGCGTCGCACAGCACCTGGATTTCGATATGGCGCGGTTGCGTGACGAATTTCTCGATGAAAATCCGGTCATCGCCAAAAGAGTTTGCTGCCTCGTTTTTGGAAGACTGAAACCCTTCGCGGGCCTCGTCGTCGTTCCAGGCGATCCGCATACCCTTGCCGCCACCACCGGCGGAGGCCTTGAGCATCACCGGATAGCCGATCTCGCCGGAGATTTTCACTGCCTCTTCCGCGTCCTCAATCAGCCCCATATATCCCGGAACTGTTGAAACACCTGCGTCCTGAGCGATCTTTTTCGAGGTGATCTTGTCACCCATCTTTTCAATTGCACCCTTGGGCGGCCCGACGAAAGCAACTCCTGCGGCCTCAAGCGCTTCGGCAAATTTCGCGTTCTCAGACAGGAAACCGTAACCGGGATGCACTGCCTCAGCACCGCTGTCTTTGATGGCCTGCATCACCTTGTCGATCACGATGTAGGACTGATTGGCAGGCGGCGGGCCGATATGGACCGCCTCGTCAGCCATCTGCACATGCAGCGCCTGTTTGTCGGCGTCTGAATAGACCGCAACCGTGGTGATACCCATCTTGCGGGCAGATTTGATAACACGACAGGCGATTTCACCCCGGTTGGCAATCAGGATCTTTTTGAACATCAGATGTCCCTTTTCGATTGTGCAGAGAAGTTGGTCCGGGCCTGGGTTTCAGGCACGAAAAAGCCGCACGTGTCGGACACGCGCGGCTTGTCAGAATACGTTGTCAGCGTTGCTGAAGGATCAGTAACACTTGCCCGGGTTGAGCTGGCAGTAAGCGATATTGCCTGCGGCACCGATGGCCGCACCCTGCAGCGCGCTGTGGCCGGCGATAACCGCCGCACCTGCGCCGATTGCGCCACCGCCGATTGCCTGGTCGCCCAGGCTCTGACCACAGGCTGCAAGCGACGCGCAGGCCGCAATGGAAAGAATGAACGCTCTGATGGGCATGATTGTGCTCCTTTTATCTCTCGCTCCGACAGATAAACGCCGGAGCGCTGCTCGGGTTCCCGCAACACAGGATTGTGATACCCTGGCCCCCGCGTGAAAAAGGCGGACAGTATAGGGCGCTTAGCGCCGCACTGTCCGCCAGGGGAAGGGGTACGAAGTTTGTACACAGCCGCGCTGCGGGGATACTCGCTTGCGGCCGATAGACCACCAGTACGCGCAGTGGTTGAATCGCTCAAGGCACTCAGTCCGCGCCTTACGGAATGAGCCATGTCCCGCCCATTGACCGAACCGGTTGGCAAAATCATGCCGATCCTCCGTCAAATGCTTCTGGGAAACTCACGCGCGCAACGGCTGGATCGATCACCAGCAGCGCCTCATAACTCTCAGGATCAAAAGGATCCTCCGCAGGGATAACTTCGCGCCCGAAAAGCCAGGACAAACGGCCCGCATCCAGATTACCGCGCTCGAACGGCGCGTCTCCGAAATGCTCCCAGAGCGCCTGAAAAAAGGCAGCATCTGCCCGCCGGTCCGCCGGTTTCCGGTCACGGAAGCGTTCACGGGCCACCAGCCGCGTGACGCCGCGCGGATTAAAACGTCTGAGGGTGAACTGGTAATCCGTACCGGCCAGCCGGCCGGGAAAGCCCCTGTGTTTCAGCATGATAGCACCCCATCCGCCGAAACCGGGTCAGGCACAGGCCCGCAGGCCTGCCCTGTGATCTGTTTATTTGTATTTGCCGGTGTATGTCGGCTCGGTCGAGATGGGCTCAGGGTCCACCACGACGAATTCCTCTTCCTGCTCCTGTGCACATGCGGCCACGAAGGCTGCAGCACAGAGAACTGCCAGTATTCTGATGCTCTTCGACATCTCTGTCTCCTGTATGGTTTGCTGCGCTGTGCCCGCATTACAATAAAGTCGGGCCAGCTTTTACTGCCGGGCGCATGTCCCATACGCCCACCCGACACGATACTGCAACGCGCCGGCAAATGATATGCAGCGCGAACACACCGGCGGAAATGTGGCCGGAAAGACTCAACCTCTCCCGACGACACCCTCCGTTTCTGGTTCATCAGATATGTCACCAGGGGTCCTCCCAGACACACGCTCCGGTTGATACGCGAAACGCGTCCACAAACTGGGTCACACTTTCATCCGTCGCGCCAAATGGGGCCGGCTGATCCAGCAGCGCGATCGAGACAACGTCTGTTTTCAGCTGATGGTGGGCCATGTAGGGCAGCGCTATATTCGTGCACAGATGTTCGAAATCTGCCTCTACTTCGGCAAAACTGACAGTTCCATGCTCCCGCGAAATAGACGGCGCATGAAACCGGAACCGCAGCCACGCATCATCACCAACCTGATCCGTCAGCACCTCGAAAAGCTCTGCGGTCTGGCCGGACGGCAACCTTTCCGAGACACCGTACGCATGCTGACCGGTTTCCGGCATCTGTGGACGCAACAGGCTCATGGAGCTGCCTCATCTTTGGTGTCGAATTCCGCCGGAGAAGTTATCTCAATCAGCTCAAGATCGTCAGAATGGCGGACCTCACGGTGCCGGATGCCCGGCGGCTGAAGAACGCAGGAGCCTTCGCGCAGCACCTGTTCACCACTGTCTTCATATTCAAAGACAACCCACCCACGGGTCACGTAAACCATCTGAAAATCAAGGTCATGACTGTGCCAGGCGGCCGGGCTTTCCATGCCAGGCACCGCGCGGATCACATGCGCGCCGTAAGCGCCCGCGGTTGCCTTGCTGATACCAAGGTCGCGGTATTCAAAAAACGGGCGCAGGCCGGCGCCTTCGAACTGCCCGTTGTCAGCATGCGCAATCGTAAAGGCCTGGTTTTTCCACAACCGCGTCATGCCTGTCTCCGTCGTGCGACACAGTCGATCTCGACCAGAGCGCCCACAGCCAGCGCCGTGACACCCACTGTTGTACGCGCAGGCAGGCGGTCAGCCGGGAAGAAGCTGCGGTAGCATTCATTGAATGCAGCATAATCCCGTTCGAATTCAGTCAGAAAACAGCGACACTGAACAACGTCGCTGAGATCAAGGCCAAGGCCTTTCAACACGGTTTCGAGGTTTTCCATCACCTGGCGCGTCTGTGCAGCGACGCCTTCGGCAAGGGGGGCATCCGGCGCCCCCGGAACCGTTGGCATCTGGCCTGTCAGAATGACCCAGCCATCCGCTTCCACCGCGTGTGAAAAAGGAGCCACATGCTCGGGCGCATCCGATATGTTGTGGAACTCGGTCACAGCGGAATATTGTCGTGTTTTTTCCACGGAAGCTGCGTCTGCTTATTCCGCAACGACGCAAAGGCCCGCGCAATCCGTTTGCGTGTAGTGCGCGGCATGATCACCTCATCCACAAAGCCGCGTTCTGCAGCGACAAACGGGTTTGCAAACCGCTCTTCATAATCTGCGGTGTGTTTTGCAATTTTGTCCGCATCCCCCAGATCTGCTCGGTGAATGATCTCGGTCGCGCCCTTGGCACCCATCACCGCGATTTCGGCTGTCGGCCAGGCGTAATTGAAGTCCGACCGCAGATGCTTGGACGACATCACAACATATGCACCGCCATAGGCCTTGCGGGTAATAACAGTGACCATCGGCACCGTTGCTTCACCATAGGCATAGAGCAGTTTGGCGCCGTGCTTGATGACGCCACCATATTCCTGGCTCGTGCCCGGCAGGAAGCCCGGCACATCAATCAATGTCAGGATCGGGATTTCAAAGGCGTCACAGAAACGGACAAAGCGGGCAGCCTTGCGCGAGCTGTCAATGTCGAGGCAGCCCGCCAGAACCATAGGCTGGTTCGCCACGACACCGACGGTGCGCCCCTCAAGACGGATGAACCCGGTGACTATATTCCTGGCGAACTCCTCCTGAATTTCATAAAAATCGCCTTCGTCCGCGAGCTTCAGGATCAGCTCTTTCATGTCGTAAGGCGTATTCGGATTGTCCGGCACAAGCGTATCCAGCGATGGCTCAATGCGATCCGGTGCGTCGAAAAACGGCCGGACGGGCGGTTTTTCACGGTTATTGGACGGCAGGAAATCGACCAGCCTGCGCACTTCGGCCAGGGCTTCCACATCGTTTTCAAAAGCCGCATCCGCGACAGAAGACTTTTTCGTATGCGTTCCCGCGCCGCCAAGTTCTTCGGCTGTAACCTGCTCGTTGGTAACAGTCTTCACAACGTCAGGACCCGTCACAAACATGTAAGAGCTGTCTTTGACCATAAAGATAAAGTCGGTCATGGCAGGAGAGTACACGGCACCGCCGGCGCACGGCCCCATGATGACGCTGATCTGCGGCACAACGCCGGAGGCCGTGATATTGCGCTGGAACACCTCACCATATCCGGCAAGGGAATCCACGCCCTCCTGGATGCGCGCACCGCCGGAGTCGTTGATCCCGATGATCGGCGCGCCATTCTGTACGGCCATGTCCATGATCTTGCAGATTTTCCGGGCATGCGTTTCCGACACAGAGCCCCCCAGAACGGTAAAGTCCTGACTGAACACATACACGAGCCGGCCATTGATCGTGCCCCAGCCGGCGACCACACCGTCACCGGCCGGCTTCTGGTTTTCCATGCCAAATTCTGTGCAGCGGTGCGTAACAAACATGTCGAATTCTTCAAAACTGCCTTCGTCGAGCAGCAGTTCCACACGTTCGCGCGCAGTCAGCTTGCCGCGCCCGTGCTGCGCGTCTATTCGTTTTTGCCCGCCACCAAGACGTGCTGCCTCGCGGCGCTCTTCGAGTTGACCCAGAATGTCTTTCATTGCCTGTCCCCTGCTGTGACTGGCGGCACTGTAAACAAGGCAGAGGGACAACCGAAGCGGAATCTCGCAAATTTGCAAAGTCTTTCCATCATGCATGATGCAAATCGCAAATCAGCAAATATGCATTAAGCGCATGGCTGGTATGCGTGGACAACATCAATTGTGATGCCTACGTTTCCTGGATGCAGAAAGAGCCTGTGATCCGGTTTCTTGACCGGACGACCCCTCCACATATCGCGACACTGATCCTTCTTGCAGGGATGTCCGCGATTGTCATGAATATGTTTCTGCCAAGCCTTCCGAAAATGACAGAGCATTTTCAGACAGATTACAGCGTCATGCAGCTGTCTGTCGCGCTGTATCTTGGGATCAGCGGCATTTTGCAGATCTTTATCGGCCCAGTATCCGACAAGTTTGGCAGACGCCCTGTGATCCTTGCAGGTCTGGGCGTCTTTTTGCTGGCGACGCTGGGCTGCATATTCGCCCCGACTGTCGAGACGTTCCTGTTTTTCCGCATGTGTCAGGCGGTGGTAGCAACATCAATGGTTCTGAGCCGCGCCGCTGTGCGCGATATGTTCGACCAGGACCGCGCGGCATCGATGATCGGCTATGTGACGATGGGTATGGCGATCGTGCCCATGATCAGCCCGATGCTTGGCGGCGTTCTGGATGAGCTGTTTGGCTGGAAGGCCAACTTCTGGGCGCTTTTTCTGTTGGGTGCCCTGACCCTCTGGCTCGCCTGGGCGGACCAGGGTGAAACAGCTCAGGCGAGCGGTAAAACTCTTTTGCAGCAGTTTGCAGAATACCCCGAACTGCTCATGTCGCCCCGCTTCTGGGGGTATTCCCTTGCGGCCGGTTTCTGCTCCGGTGCCTTCTTCGCTTATCTGGGCGGGGGGCCTTTTGTCGGATCCGTTGTCTTCGGGCTCTCGCCTTTCTGGGTCGGCGTCTTCTTCGGAGCCCCGGCAATCGGCTATTTCTTCGGCAACATGTTCACCGGGATGCTCGCACAGAAAGTGGGGCTCAACCGTCTCGTACTCGTTGGATGCCTGATCAACGCAACCGGAACCCTGCTGTCGATGTCCATCTTTCTGGCAGGCCAGGGCAGCCCGCTGAGCTTCTTTGGCCTTATGACATTTGTTGGCCTCGGCAACGGGCTGGTTATTCCGAATGCAACCGCTGGCATGCTGTCTGTCCGACCTCATCTGGCGGGCACCGCATCGGGACTTGGCGGCGCGATCATGATTGGCGGCGGGGCCGCGCTGAGCGCGCTGGCCGGCGCCCTTCTGGGTCCGGAAACCGGCGCGATGCCGCTGCTGTATATTATGTGTGGTACTGCTCTGGCCGCGGTGGCCTCCATTCTTGCTGTCTATGCCCGGGAAAAAAGACTGGGAAACGCTGCCTGACGGCTCGGGCGTTAGTGCATCATTAACCATGTTGCGCGACCTTGCCCGAGTGGGTTTGCAAAGCTAGCGTGGGCGAATCTGCAAAGCTGCAAACTCTGAAACGGAAAGCCGCCAGAATGGCCACCCAGAAACTCTATGCCGGCGCAAAGCTGCGCGAAGTCCGGACCCGCATCGGACACACCCAAAAAGACTTTGCTGCGCGGCTTGGAGTGTCGCTGCCCTATCTCAACCAGATGGAAAACAACAACCGGCCGGTGTCCACGACGGTTGTCCTTTCGCTGGCGCAGGAATTCGGGCTGGACGTCACCGAACTCAGCGAAGGGGACAGCGAGCGCCTGGTCAGTGATATGCGCGAAGCCGTGGCTGATCCCCTGTTTGCAGATGCGCCCCCGCCGCTGGCAGATCTGCGGCTGGCTGCATCGAATGCGCCGGGGTTTGCTCATGCGTTTCTGGAACTGCACCGCAGTTACCGCCAGATGCAGGAAAGGCTGGCTTCGCTGGACGAAGCTCTGGGCCGCGAAGATGCCCGCGCCACACCAAGCCCCTGGGAAGAAGTCCGCGACTTTTTCCACTACTGTGACAACTACATTGACGCAGTTGATCGCGCCGCCGAGAACTTCAGCGGCAAAGAAGGTCACCACCGCAGCATCCGGGTCGCTGCCGTTGCGACGCTCGGCAACAGCGGCGTTACCGTGGAGTTTGCGGATACCGATCAGCTGCGCTCATTTGACGAGGAAACCGGTGTACTGACGCTGTCGCGCCGGGCCCCGCCGGAAAGTCAGACCTTCCAGCTGTTGCTGCAGGTTGCGCTGGTCAAACAGGACGCACTTCTCGAGGCGACCCTTGATCTGGCGAAATTCCACACACGCGAAGCGCGGGCTATCGCCAAGATTGGTCTCGCAAATTACTTTGCGGGTGCCGCCCTGATGCCCTACGGCGCGTTTCAGCGGGTCGCGCGGGAGTGTCGTCACGACCTGGAAGTGCTCGCCGGACACTTCGGGGCTTCCGTCGAGCAGGTAGCACATCGTCTTTCCACCCTGCAGCGCCCAGGCGCCAAGGGCATTCCGTTCTTTTTTGTCAGGGTGGACCAGGCGGGCACGATCACAAAACGGCATTCAGCAACACGGCTGCAGTTTGCCCGGTTTGGTGGGGCCTGCCCTCTCTGGAATGTACACCGCGCATTCGAACTGCCGGGTCAGTTTCTGCGCCAGCTTGCAGAAACGCCCGACGGTGTACGCTACATCAGCCTTGCGCGCGATGTTTCAAAACACGCCGGTCGTTTCGGCGCGCCGGTCCGGCGATACGCGATCGCGCTGGGGTGCGAGGTCCGGCATGCCGACGCACTGGTTTATGCGGATGGTATGGACACAGGTCGCGACGCCGCCTTTGAACCGATCGGCATTTCCTGCCGGATCTGCGAACGGACAAATTGCCACCAGCGGGCCGTTCCGCCGCTGGAACGTCAGCTGATTGTCGATCCCAACCAGCGCGGTGTCCTGCCGTACCGGGTAGGGTAGCAACAAGCTCAACGGCGCGCGGCGCGCCAGCCCGCACGGATGGCATCATCCGCAGAACAGAACCAGCGTTCGCCGCGTTCCGCCCTGATCCCGGTACGTTCATAATGCTGCTGGCCCGGCACGTGGAAAATACGGACGCCGGAAGCTGATATATTCCCTTTGATCCGGCATTTGCGGTCCGGCGGGATACGCCCCACAGCGCGCGTTTCGCGGAACTGCGACGGTGACTGTACGCGGCTGGCATGCAGCCCTGCATCCCGCACTGCTGCGCTCTTCTCCGCCAGGTCATAATCCATGGAATAGCGCCTGAAAGCGAAGGCGAGCCCGTCACGTACAAGCGCTTCACCAATATCCGTACCATCAACAAAACAAACAGCGACAACACGGCCATAGCGGTCGCGGTCTGTTTCCTCACAGTCAGCCATTTCGCCGGCATAACGGTCCCGCACCGTGTCGCTGACCCAGGCGCCACAGTTCCAGCGCTGGCCCTGTTCGGTTTTGCAGGTCTGGTCCTGTTCCGGCGCATCAATGCCATGCAGGCGCACGCGTGTGTCACCAACATCGAGCGTGTCGCCATCAATGACGCGCACCTCCCCGGTCACACCAGCCAATGCAAATGCACTGCTCACCGCAACCGCCAGAACGGTTGCGAGCATAAGAAAAACCACTCTACCCACAGCTTCAATATGGGCGCAGAGTGCCTTTGTCTCAACTCTCTTCGCCGGGACCGGTTAACGCAGCGCAGTTTTGGGGCTGTCAGCGTTGTGCGGTTTGCCACTCCGGATGCACCCACGGGACATCATTTGCGCGGGCAAGCGGGTCACGGCCAAGCAGCAGGTCAGACACTTTTTCGCCGGTCATGATGGAGGGTGCGTTAAGGTTGCCGTTTGTGATCCGCGGGAAAATGCTGCTGTCCGCCACCCGCAGCCCGTCAACACCGATCACGCGCGCCTGCGGGTCGACCACCGACCGCGGGTCGTCCGGTTGCCCCATACGGCAGGTGCCACAGGGGTGATAGGCGCTCTCTGCATGCTCCCGGATCACATCATCCAGTTCGTCATCAGTCTGTGCGGCTGAACCGGGCTGGATTTCGTGTTTCGCAAACGGCCGGAACGCTTCCTGCGCAAAGATCTCCCGGGTCAGGCGGATACAGCGGCGGAAATCTTCCCAGTCCTGGTCGGTCGACATGTAGTTAAAGAATATCCGCGGCGCTTCCTCCGGGTCTGCAGACCGCAGAGTGACCGCGCCGCGTGATGGCGAACGCATCGGCCCGGTGTGTGCCTGAAACCCGTGACCTTCGGCGGCTGCCTGACCATCATACCGCACCGCCATCGGCAAAAAGTGGTATTGGATATCAGGGTACGGAATGCCGGCCCGCGAGCGGATGAACGCGGCACTTTCAAACTGGTTGGATGCGCCGAGGCCCGTCCTGGTGAAAAGCCACTGCGCCCCGATTACGGCCTTGGAGACGAGGTTCCAGTGCTTATACAGCGTGATCGGCTGGCTTGCGGCGATCTGGATGTACATCTCCAAGTGGTCCTGCAGGTTCTGACCCACGCCCGCCCGATCCGCGACAACAGAGATACCGTGTTCTCCCAGATGCTGTGCCGGGCCGATCCCTGACAGCATGAGGAGTTTGGGCGAATTGATCGAGGATGCGGCCAGCACGACCTCACGCCGGGCGCGGATGACCTCAGACTGCGCGCCCCGCCGGATGCGCACACCGGTGGCGCGCCCCTCGCTGATCTCGACTTTCTCGGCAAGACCCCGCACCAGCGTACAGTTCGGTCGTTTCAGTGCAGGATGCAGATACGCATTCGCCGCAGACCAGCGGCGTCCGTTCCAGACCGTCTGCTCCATCGGCCCGAAGCCTTCCTGTTGCCGGCCATTGTAATCACCGGTGACCTGATATCCCGCCTGAGACCCCGCCTCGACAAAGGCCTGAAACAGCGGATTGCGGCGCGGCCCCCGGGTGACATGCAGCGGTCCGTCCGTGCCGCGCCACGCCGCGTCGCCCCCGTGCCCGCCATCGTGCCAGGTTTCCATCCGGCGGTAGTAAGGCAGCACGTCCGCATAGGACCATCCGTCAGCGCCTTCTTCGGCCCAGTGATCAAAGTCCATCGCGTGCCCGCGGACATAAACCATGCCATTGATACTGGACGACCCACCAACCACCTTGCCCCGCGGGCAGGCGAGGCGACGCCCGCCAAGATGCGGCTCCGGCTCGGACGTGTACCCCCAGTCATAGCGCTTCATGTTCATCGGATAAGACAGAGCCGCCGGCATCTGGATGAACGGCCCCATATCGGTCCCGCCAAACTCGATCACGATCACCGATGCGCCCGCCTCGCTCAGCCGGTACGCCATCGCACAGCCGGCACTGCCGGCACCAACAATTACAAAATCCGCTTCCATCGTCATTCCGTCGTTCCGTCTTTGCCGCGCCGCAGGCGCCAGGCCAATCGTGTGCGCGTCAGCGCGCCTTCGGATCACGTCAGCCGTCTGCGTGACCGTTTGTTGCTGTGAAAATCATTCGCCGCGCGGGAACCGCTTGTTCTCTTCGAGCACATTCAGGTCCATGTGGTTTCGCATGTATTGCTCTGAGGCATCGCGCAGCGGCTGGTAGTCCCAGGGGTAATACCCCCCTTCGCGCAGCGCCTCATACACCACCCACCGGCGGGCCTGGCTTTTGCGCACATCCGCGTCATACGCGTCGAGGTCCCAGCGGGCTTCGGATTTGGCGCGCAGGCTCCGCAGCGTGCCCTGATGTTCAGGCGCATCCGCGAGGTTTGTCAGTTCATGCGGGTCTGCCTCCAGATCAAAAAGCTGATCCGGGTCCAGCGCACAGCGGTTGTATTTCCAGCGGCCATACCGCAGCGACACCATCGGCGCATAAGACGCCTCGGCCGCGTACTCCATGGCGACAGGTTCAGTGCGCTCCACCCCCTGCCCCATCGGCACCAGCGAGACACCTGTGGTCCAGTCCATCACCTCATCCATCGACACGCCCGCCAGATCACAGAGCGTCGGGCAGACATCAATGTTGGACACCGGCGTGGTCTGCAGGCCGGGTGCCATCTGCGGCGCCGAGATCATCAGAGGAACACGCGAGGAACCTTCATAAAAGGACATTTTGAACCAGAGGCCACGTTCCCCCAGCATATCCCCGTGATCAGACACAAAGAGAATGATTGCCTCCTGACGCGTGTCTTCCAGCGTCTGCAGAATCTTTCCGACTTTGTCATCCAGATAGCTGATGTTCGCGAAATAGGCCTGTCGCGACCGGCGGATGTCCTCTCGCGTGATGTCAAAACTGCGCCAGTCGTTGGCATCAAAGATCCGCTTTGAATGGTTGTCCTGTTCGTCGTAGGGCAAAGCCGGGACCTGCGGCTCCAGATGCGCGCAGTCCTCATAGAAATCCCAGTATTTTTTGCGCGCCACATACGGGTCGTGAGGGTGTGTGAAACTGACCGTCAGGCACCAGGGCCGGGCGTCCGCGCCGCGCGACAGGTCATAAAGTTTGCGCGTCGCATTAAAGGCCACCTCGTCATCATATTCCATCTGATTGGAAATTTCGGCGACACCTGCCCCCGTGACCGACCCCATGTTGTGGTACCACCAGTCGATGCGTTCGCCGGGTTTGCGGTAATCCGGGGTCCAGCCGAAGTCAGCAGGGTAGATATCTGTCGTCAGACGCTCTTCGAAACCATGCAGCTGATCCGGACCCACAAAATGCATCTTACCGCTCAGGCAGGTCTGATAGCCCGCTCGACGCAGATGGTGCGCATAAGTCGGGATCGAGGAGCAGAACTCCGCGGCGTTGTCGTAAACGCCGGTTGCAGACGGCAGTTGCCCCGACATAAACGCCGCCCGGCCCGGCGCGCAAAGCGGACTGGCGGTATAGGCATTGCGAAACCGGGTCGACCTAGCTGCGAGTTTTTTGAGGTTCGGCGCATGCAGCCATTCCGCAGGCCCGTCCGGAAACAGAGTACCGTTGAGCTGGTCAACCATGAGAATGAGTATGTTGGGTCTGGTCATTTTCCACTCCCGATCAGAGTTTCCAGCGCTGCGCGGGCAGCATCACGTGCGGCCGCCGCACTGCTTGAGCGCGACAGGGCGGCGCGCAGATACAGCCCGTCAATCAGGGCGCCGATGAGTTCTGCGTGGGCTTCCGGCTGGGCGCTCAGCGGTCGGAGTGCGTGGATCAGATTGGACCTGAGACGCGCCTGGTACAGCCGCAGCAAACGCAGTGTTTCCGGGTTTGTCTGCGCCTGCGCATAGAGCGTCATCCATGCGCTGATGGTTGCCGGTGCAAAACACGATGGCGCAAAACTGGCATCAATCAGCGCGACGGCCCGCGCATGCGGCGTTTCCGCAGCTTTCAGCACACGTCGTACTTCAGCGCCGAAATCGCGCAGGATCTGCTGCATGGCGGCAAGAAAAATCTGGTCCTTACCACCGAAATAATGGTGCGCCAGGGCGGTCGACATGCCCGCGCGGCGGGCAATCTGCCCGACAGTGACATCAAGTGAGCCGCGCGCGCCAATCTCGGCAATCGTTGCCTCGACAAGCGCTGTGCGGCGTATCGGTTCCATTCCGGTTTTCGGCATAACTGTTCCCCCGGGAGACTGTATTCCGGCGTTACAGGTTTTTTGATTGACTCGTCAATCAATAAAAATCAAACCTTGGTGGCATTCACCACAGGTGTCGTTCCCTGACGTTTTACAGCGGCCTCCCGCCACGTAATAAAGACAACGGATGCGAGAATGACGATACCGCCGGTGACCACCCAGACATCGACGGACTCGTCGAATACCAGCGCTCCCAACAGCACGGCCCAGACCAGCTGGGTGAAGGTTACCGGCTGCGTTACAGTCAGTGGTGCTGCGGCAAACGCGAGGGTCATTGTGTAGTGCCCGCCAACGGCAAAACACGCCACGGCGAACAGCAGTACAAGATCCATTAGCGTTGGCGTTACCCATTCTATCAGCGCAAAGGGAGCCAGCACGATGGTCACAAAAATCGACAGCATGGCCACAACCACAGACGGTTTGACCTCATCCGCCATCACCTTGGCCGACAGATAGGATCCGCCGAATGCAAGTGCTGCGCCCAGCATCGCAAGATGACCTGTGCTGACTTCGCGAAATCCGGGCCGCAGAATAATCAGGGCCCCGATCAGCGCGGCGGCAACCGCCGCGATGCGCCGGAACGCCAGCCGTTCGCCCAGGAACAGCGCGGCACCGATTGTCACATAAACAGGGGCGAGGTAGTTCATCGCCGTCACATCCGCGATCGGAATGCGTACCATGGCATAAAACCACAGCATGACCCCCAACCCGTGCATCACGCCGCGCAGCGTGAAAAGACGCCACTGACGCGGCGAGAGCCTTGCTTCACACAGGGCACCGAGGGCCGGCAGCAGAAACACCAGGCCAAGCAGATACCGCAGAAAGGCCATCTCGACCGGGGGCAGCCTTGGGCCGATATACTTCACGAGCGCTGTAACAGCGATAAAACAAAGCCCTGTAACGAGCATCCAGAAGATGCCGGCGACCGGACGCTGGGGTGTTTGCGTGACCATGCGCCAGACAGACAAGGTTTGACGCACAACCGCAAGGGGTTATGACAGAAGCAACCCCGCAGCAATGGCCCACATGGTGGCCGCGATCAGCCCGTCGAGAACCTGCCAGCTGCGTGGACGGGCAAAAAGAGGCGCCAGCATCCGCGCGCCATACCCCAGCGCGAAAAAGAACGAGATGCTGCCCACAACTGCACCGGCCCCGAACAGCAAACGGTCGTCGTATTGTGCAGAAATCGATCCCAGCAATACAACTGTATCAAGATAGACATGCGGATTGAGCCAGGTCAGCGCGAGGAGTGTGAACAACGTGCGGCCCAGCGGCTGCACAGTCTGACCCGGGCCAGTGTCGAGTGTCTGCCCGCCGCGCCATGCAGAAACGGCGTTCCGCCAGCCATACCAGATGAGAAATGCAGCACCGCCAAAGCGCATCAGCGGCTCAAACCACGGCACTCTGGTGGCGAGGGTCCCGAAACCCGCCACGCCCGCTGTGATCAGCAGCGCATCGGAAACGCCACAGGTCAGACAAACCCAGAATACGTGGGACCGCCGCAAGCCCTGGCGCAGCACGAAGGCGTTCTGCGCACCAATGGCAACAATCAGCGAAAGGCTCAGAAAATAGCCGGGCAGAAAATTTGAAAGCATGGAAGGTCCCAGATCAGTTGCCTTTGAATAGGTTGCGGCACGAGGGTAAATCAAATTAAACTGGCTTAACTCAAATCAGAAAATCTAATGTATTTCGATCCCGCTCATCTTTCTGCGCTCGCCGCCATTGTCAGACACGGCAGTTTTGACCTGGCCGCTGCAACTCTCGGCGTGACGCCTTCGGCTGTATCCCAGCGCATCAAAGCGCTTGAGGAACAGGCCGGCACCGCGCTGATCATCCGCGGACAGCCCTGTACGGCGACCAGGGCCGGGGCACGGCTTGTGCGTCACGCCGAAGACGTGGCGCTGCTGCAGGCCCGGGTCCTCTCACAGCTGAGCCCCGGGAAAACCGGGACGGAGCAGCCCGTTGTCCGGCTTGCCGTCAATGCGGACAGCCTTGCAACGTGGCTGGTTCCGGCTCTTTCGAGGGTCGACGGCGTACTGTGGGATCTGGTCATCGATGATCAGGATCACGCCGCAGACTGGCTCCGACGTGGAGACGTGAGTGCAGCTGTGTCCGGTCATCCCGGCCCTGTGCCGGGCTGCGATTCCACCGCGCTTGGAGCGCTGCGCTATATTGCGACGGCAAGCCCTGATTTTGTGAGACGCTGGTTTCCTGACGGACTGACCACCGGTACGCTGAGCGCGGCACCGGTGCTGGCCTTTTCAGCAAAGGACCGTCTGCAGCATCGCTGGATCACTCAGATGACCGGCGAGCGGCTCTCGCCGCCGACCCACCGAATGGCGTCGACACACGCCTTTATCGACGCGGCACTGGCCGGAATAGGATGGGGCATGAACCCTGAGGACCTGGTCTGCTCGCATCTGGCCAGCGGCGACTTGGTAGCGCTGGCACCTGATGCCCCGCTCGACGTGCCCCTTTTCTGGCAGGTCAGCCGCCTGATGAAGCCCGCACTGCAGCCGCTGAACAGCGCAATTCGTGACGCAGCGGCGGCCAGACTGCAATAAATCATCACATGACTGTTATTGCTAAAATTTTATTCACAGAAATCTGAACATGCCTGATTGGCGTATACCTTTTTAATCCCCATATGATGGGAAGTGTAAAAAGGATGCTCGGCCATGTTGGAAAACCTGCGTAATATCGACCTTACTGCCAAGGACATCGAACTGATCGAGTCTGCTCTGCATACACAAAAGAAAATTCTCTCGGTCCAGAGCCAGGCTGGCGGGCGCGGTGCGCGCAAAAAGCTGACGGACCTGAAGCACCTGATGAAGCGTCTGAACCGCGCGGGCCCGGCCTGCGAAGAAACGCCCGCAGGTTTTTTTCAGACGGCCAGGGCCTTCTTCTCTTTCAATGCCGGATGTGAACACACCCGCTGAGGCCTCTGCCCTTCGCCTTCAAAAAAAGCCGCCCGGAATTCCAGGCGGCTTTTTTGATGTGATATCCAAAGTACCCGAGCGGTCAGAGCTGCTCCATGACCTCGTCCGTGGCCTCAAAGTTCGTAGTCACGCGCTGTACGTCGTCATCATCCTCGAGCGCTTCGATCAGCCGCATAAGCTTCTGCATACCGTCGAGATCCATCTCGGTCGTTGTCGTCGGCTTCCAGACCAGTTTGGTGCTTTCGCTCTCCCCGAGATCCGCCTCAAGTGCCGTCGCCACGTCGTTGAGGTCTGTGTCAGCACACCAGATAACGTGCCCCTCGTCCGAGCTTTCAACATCCTCGGCACCGGCTTCGATAGCCGCCATCATGACAGTGTCCGCGTCACCGACATCTGCCGGATAGGACACCTCACCCTTGCGGTCGAACATAAAGCCCACCGAACCGGTTTCTCCGAGGTTCCCTCCGTTCTTGGTGAAAGTAGACCGGACGGTGGATGCGGTGCGGTTGCGGTTGTCGGTCATTGCCTCAACGATCACGGCAACGCCATTCGGGCCATAGCCCTCATAGCGGATTTCCTCGTAATCCTCTCCGTCACCACCGGTCGCCTTGTTGATCGCGCGCTCGATGTTGTCCTTGGGCATGGACTGTGACTTCGCTTCCTTGACGGCCAGCCGAAGACGCGGGTTTTTGTCAGGGTCGGGGTCGCCCATCTTGGCGGCAACGGTAATCTCTTTGGAAAGCTTGGAGAAAAGCTTCGCACGCACCTTGTCCTGACGGCCCTTGCGGTGCTGGATGTTTGCCCATTTTGAGTGGCCTGCCATTGATCATTCCATCGCTGTTTTCCGGTCCCGCTCCATATAGTCCAGGAGCCGCCGGAGGAGCAAGACCACGCGGCACGGGCCAATTCCGTTTCCCGGCCAGGGGTTTTCGTGCTAATCTGTCGTATGGCCGGCATTCATCAGATAACGCCCTTTGTTATGACCCATGATCTGGATGGTGCCCTGAATTTTTACTGTGACATTCTCGGCTTCACCTGCGGGTTTCAGCAGGAAAACTACGCCTTTGTACGTTGCCCCGGCGGCGCGCTGAGGTTGCTCGAAGTGGCCCCTGACTGCGAGATCGGCGCGCAGATGGTTTATATGGACTGTGACGACGTCAACGACGTCTATGACGCACTGCGACCCCGGCTCGACAGCCTCGGTGCGGACCGTGTCCGCGCGCCTTTTGATCAGCCCTATAACCAGCGGGAGTTCCACGTCAGGGATCCGGACAACTGTCTGCTGATGTATGGCACAGAAATTCCTGCGAAAGACTGACATCCCAAACCTTCCGGAACACCTGTCATGACAACGGATCAGATCATCCTGTTCGCCCTTTTCGGCGCGGTCTTCGGACTGCTTCTGTGGGGCCGTTTCCGGTATGATATCGTCGCCTTCGCAGCCCTTATGACGGCTGTGGTTCTCGGGGTGGTTCCGACCAGCGAGGCTTTCGCCGGTTTCGGGCATCCGGCCACTATCGTCGTGGCGCTTGTGCTGGTGGTCTCAGCCGGCCTCGTGCGATCGGGCGCTGTGTTCCTGATCACGCGCACGCTCGTCGATGCCTCGCGCAGCCTTGGTGCGCATATCGCGCTGATGGGAGCTGTCGGCGGGGTCCTGTCGGCCTTTATGAACAATGTTGCGGCCCTGGCACTCCTGATGCCGGTCGATATCCAGACGGCCCGCAAAGCAAACCGGGCCCCGGGCCTCAGCCTCATGCCGCTGTCTTTTGCGACAATCCTGGGCGGCATGGCGACGCTCATCGGGACCCCGCCCAACATCATCATCGCATCAATCCGCGGCGACTCGCTGGGCGAACCGTTTGCGATGTTTGACTTTGCTCCGGTCGGCGGAGCGGCGGCTGTGGCCGGGCTTATTTTCGTGTCCCTGATTGGCTGGCGCCTGATCCCGCAGGGCAGCAACAGTTCAGCGGAACCAGCTGATATATCTCAATATATCTCTGAGCTGACTGTACCCGAAGGCAATAAACAGATCGGTAAGAGGGTCGCGGAGCTTTCAGACGCCGCAGACAAGGCCGATGTGGCGGTGATTGGCCTGATCCGTGATGGCAAGCGCCGATACGGGCAGGCCCGGAATACAATCATCCGGGCTGGCGACGCGCTGGTGATCGAGGCAACCGCCAGTGCGCTGGATGAATTCCGGACCAGTCTGGACCTGGCAGTGGCCGACGCCCGGCGCGAGGAACTGCTGCGCGCAGATGGTGACGGCGTTGAAATCCTGGAAGTGGCCGTGCCGGAGGACGCGCGGATCCGCGGCAAAACGGTTCAGGCCATCGGTCTGGCCTGGCGCCAGCGCACCGTGCTGCTGGGCATATCGCGTCAGGGCAAAAGGCTGACCCAGAACCTGCGTCGTACACAGATCCGGACGGGCGACATCCTCCTGCTGCTTGTGCCGCGTGACACCGGCAGCGACGTGGCAGAATGGCTTGGGGTGCTGCCCCTGGCTGACCGGGGACTTGCGGTCACGGAAAACCGCAAGGTCTGGCTCGCCATCGGTCTCTTTGCAGGTGCTGTGCTTGCTGCGAGCACCGGGCTGATATACCTGCCGATTGCGCTTGGCCTGGTGGTGGTGGCCTATGTCCTCGCCCGGATCGTTCCACTGGCTGAACTGTACGATCACATCAACTGGCCCGTAGTGGTTCTGCTGGGATCGATGATCCCGCTGGGTGCTGCACTGGAAACATCCGGTGGAACTGAGCTCATTGCGGGGGCACTCGTGAGCTGGACAGAAGGGCTGCCGCCCTGGGCCGTGCTGACGGTGCTGATGATCGTGACAATGACATTGTCAGATGTGCTCAACAACACCGCAACGACCATCGTCGCGGCACCTGTCGGCATCCAGATGGCGCTGTCGCTTGATGTCTCGCCTGACCCGTTCCTGATGGCCGTGGCCGTTGCGGCCTCCAGCGCATTCCTCACCCCCATCGGGCACAAAAACAATACGCTTATTCTTGGACCGGGAGGTTACCGGTTTGGCGATTACTGGCGCATGGGGCTCCCGCTGGAAATCCTCGTGGTGGCGGTTTCAGTACCGGCAATTCTGGTGTTCTGGCCGCTCTGACAACACAGGGGCCACGAGCGCACCCGCCCGACCGGAGGCAGGGTTCAGCACTGGTCAGCCACCGCGGTCAAAGCGGACAGCCGGGGTCGGCGTGATGCACGGGTGTGATGCAATCGTTTTGACGGCTCAAAAAAGAATTCATTAACGGGTCAATGCTACTGGTAACTCTCGGAGCTCTGCCAACGCGCGCCTGCGCGGGGTCGGGCGCTGAGTGTTCAGAACCCGGGTCGGAAATGCACCAAAACCGAAGGCCAGCGCATGAAGTCACCCCAGCGTCCGAGGATGCTGGCCTGTTCCAGAATGCCATCAGCAGTCTGGTGGTGGAACTTGTGCCCCAGATGCGCCGGAATGACCGCGGTGATCTGATCATTCGCGGGTTTGTGAATTCGAAGTACGATGTCGACGTATTCTTTGCCGGGCGCCGTGCCCGGGATGCCGCACCGATTGAACGTCGTCTCAAAACCATGCTGTCGCGCGCCCGCTCCGCGGCGAAAGCCGAAGGTATCCAGGAAACGGACACAGACCGCATTCGCTGGCCAATCCGCGCCGAAGGCGCATGGCGCCGCCGCGTACAAAGGGACGAATGGGGCTGGGAAACAGGCACTTACCACCTTGTTGTATCGCGCTGGTCTTATGTCGATGAGGACGGCATGACCACAGTCTGTGGTGCGCCCCCCATCATCACGGCACCGTCAGAGCGGCCAGATTAGCGGAATTGTCAGTGACACCAGGACAGCCGTTGACAGATTAAGGGGCAGCCCCACACGGATGAAATCGGTGAACCGGTATCCACCGGGACCATAAACCAGCGTGTTCGTCTGATACCCGATCGGTGTCGCAAAGGCACAGGACGCCGCAATCATAACGGTCACAACCAGGGGCCGCGGATCAAGTCCCAGCGCGATCGCAAGCCCGATGGCGAGCGGCGTCATGATCACCGCCACCGCATTGTTTGATACCAGTTCTGTCAGCGTGGAGGTCATCACAAAGACTGCCAGCAGGACAGCGCCCGGTGGCAGGGTCGCCAGAACCGGGGACACCGCGTCCACGATCAGCGCCACGGCCCCCGAATGCTGAAGCGCCGCGCCAACCGCCAGCATCGAGAAAATCAGCGCCAGGAGCCGCCCGTCGACGAAGGAAAAGGCTTCGTCCGCATCAATACATCCGCTGACCAGCACGAGAGCCACCGCCAGCACCGCTAGCAGCAGGATCGGAGCCACATTCAGTGCGGCCAGCCCCACAATTCCCACAAGCACGGCGATGGCGATAGGAGCATGACTTCGGCGATACGCACGCTCCGAGGGCTGCGCCACATCAACCATATCCATATCCGCAGCGAGGCGGCTTATGTCTTCCGGCGCGCCCTCAAGCAGCAGCGTATCGCCGACACGTACCACCAGATCATCCAGCTGACGGCCGATATTCTGGTTTCTCCGGTGGACCGCGAGCGTATAGACACCGTAGCGGCGGCGCAGACGCAGCGCCCCCAGCATCCGGCCGATCATCCGGCAGCCTGGCGTGATGAGAACCTCAACCGTTGTGGTTTCGACCGAAGATACCTGATCCACCAGCCGCAGTTCACGGTTGTTCTGAAGGCCCAGCAGTTCGGTCATCCGTGTCCGCAGAACCACCCGGTCACCCGTCTGAAGCGTCACGCCCTGCAGCGCACGACGCAGGGAGGCATCGCCCCGGATCACGTCAACCAGCCGCACACCATCCCGTTTGAAAAGCGCGACGTCCAGCACTGCCTCACCGATCAGGTTACTGTCGGGCGGTATCACGGCTTCGGTGAAAAACTTCTTCTGCGACGGATCAGACAGCAGACTGGCCATGCTGTCCCGATCCGGTAAAAGACGCGGCGCGATCACGCTGAGATAAAAGAGCCCCCACAGGCAAACGACAAGGCCCACGGGCATAATCTCAAAAATCGTAAAGGCCGAGAGCCCTTCACCACGTGCCACACCATCTACCAGCAGGTTTGTTGACGTCCCGATCAGGGTCAGCGAACCGCCCATGATTGCTGCATAAGACAGCGGGATCAGTAGTTTGGACGCCCGGGTTCCCAGCGTTTTGCTAAGCTGGACCACGACCGGGATCATAACGACCACAACGGGCGTGTTGTTCATGATCGCTGATGCGCCCATCACGGACAGGATAACGCCTGCAACAGCGGAACGGGGATGCGTGCGCGCATATTTCTCTGCCAGACGCGTCAGTACATCCAGAGCGCCGGTGCGGACCAGCGCGCCCATCACGATGAACATCGCCGCAATTGTCCAGGGCGCGGGATTGCTCAGCACAGCCAGCGCGTTGTCATAGGGCAGAACACCAAGCGCCAGCATCAGCGCAGCACCGGCAATGGCCACCACTTCGGTTGGGAAGGTCTCCCGCACAAACAGCGTGAACATGACCGCAACAACAAGAAGTGTGAGCAGTGCGCCGGTTGTCTGGGAAAAGTCGAACAGCGAAATCACGGAGCGCCTGTCCTGGTCATTGTGGCATCTGCAGCACTCTGGCCGATTGCTCAGGATCGGGCAAGCGCCTGTCGGGGGCGCGGCTGCACCAGGTACATCCCTGCGAACATCAGCGCCATGGCTGCCCAGATTCCGGGCGCATAGGCCTCCCCCAGGATGAGCCGGGCCCACAGCACGCCAAAGCCGGTCACAAGGTAGCTGACCTGGACGGCAAACACGGATCCCGCTCGGCCCACGAGCCACACGTAGCCTACATAAACCAGCACATGGATAACCGAAGCCAGGATATGCGCCTGACCTTCCGGGGTGAGCGCCTCTGCCGGAGAAATCCATTGTCCGGACAGCACCGCGACCGGCAGCATCAGCACGGCCCCCATCAGCGAGGCACCATAGAGCACCTGAAACGGGTCCATCCCAGCGGTGCCTGTGCGTGCCACCAGATTGCCTTCGAGACCGTAGCAGAGGCTGCTGACCAGCGCGATTATCACCCAGAAGACCGGCAGGTTCAGCGCCTCGGCTCCTGGCAGCGCAATCAGAAGCACGCCACCCAGACCACACAGCAGGCCAAGGAAACGACGCCCGGAAAACCGGTCCAGTCCCAGTGCCAGAGCAATCGGAAAAGCCCACATCGGCACCATCGAGAGCAGCAGGGAAAGAACCCCTGCGGGCAGATGCACCGCTGCCTGAAACGACGTCGAATTCGGCACGACAGTGCCCACAACAAGCACCATCAGGCAGATGCCGATCTGCGGGCGCGCACGCGGAAGGCTGGTACCGCGCAGCAACCCGATTACCGCCATCAGCGCGGCGCCGATCGCAAGTTGCCAGAAGATCAGGCCAAAGTGTTTGTATCCGGTCGATACGGCGATTTTGGTCAGCGGCAGTGTCATGCCCCAACCCGCCCCCATGATCACCAGCATACCGGTCAGGAACAGGATTTCACGGCGTGTCAGGTGCGTCATGGCCCCGAAGGTTCCAGCAATCCGCCATTGCGCACCATTGCAATACGCGTCGCTGCCCCGGTCCGGTCGTCCGTTTCGATATAGACTCCCGACAGCGTGGCTTCGCCATTGGCCGGTGTGAAACGTTCCTTTGGCATTCCCGTCAGGAACCGCCGCAGAGGTTCTGTTTTCTCCATTCCGATCACGGAGTGGTAGTCACCGCACATGCCCGCATCCGTGATATACCCCGTGCCGCGCGGCAGAACCATCGCATCCGCCGTCGGTACATGCGTGTGCGTCCCTGCCACGAGGCTGGCCCGCCCGTCGCAGAAATGCCCCATCGCCATTTTCTCGGACGTGGCCTCGCAGTGGAAATCCACAATAACCGCCTGCGCCATGCCCCCGCGCGGGTGGGTTTTCAGAACCGGCTCCAGCGCAGAAAAAGGATCATCGAAGGGGCGCTTCATAAATACCTGACCCAGCGCCTGAGCCACCAGCACCTTGCGGCCGGTTTTGGTTGTGAAGAGCGCGGCCCCCTTACCCGGCGCAGCTTTTGAAAAATTCAGCGGGCGGATGATGCGGGGTTCCTGCTCTATGAACTGCAGCATATCCTTCTGATCAAAGGCGTGATCACCGAGCGTCAGGCAATCCGCCCCGGCATCCAGCAGCGTTTTTGCATGCGCACCGGACAGCCCCATACCGGACGTGGAGTTTTCCGCATTGATGACAACAAAGTCCAGTTTCCAGTCCGCCCTGAGGCGTGACAGGTTCTCTGTGACAGCGCGCCGTCCGGCCCGCCCCATAACATCGCCGAGAAACAGGATCTTCATAACGATCAGCCCTATGGCGGCCTGAGGTGCAGAGCAAGAGCCACAACAACATTTTTTGCCCGCACCGACAGCGTGGGCAGCGGCCGCGGGACTGTCAGTTGCATCGTATGGCTGTGCTGTGCCAACGTGGCTGCCTCAGAACCCGCGCCCACCATCCAGACTGGCGCACAGAATGTTAGGGACCCGACATGACATGGACAGAGACTGAGAAACGCGGCGGCCTTGCGGTCATTACCGGTGGTGCAAGCGGTGTGGGTCTGGCGGCAGCAGAGTTGCTTTCGGGCCGGGGATTTGACCTGTTGCTTGCAGACCGTGATGCGGACGCGCTGGAACAGGCAGCCGCAGGCCTGAAGGCAGGCGGGGCCAGTGTGCAGACCACTGTGGTCGATGTCGCGGACGCCGCTTCCATGCATGAGCTTGCAGACCAGGCTTTTGCCTCTGGTCCGGTCGCGGTGCTGATGAACAATGCGGGCATGGCGCGGCCGACAGGCACAACGACTGAACCGGATGCCTGGCGGCAAATTCTCGACGTGAACTTTTATGGCGTTCTGAACGGCGTACAGGCTTTTGTGCCGCGCATGAAGGACGCCGGACGCGCCGCTGCGGTGATCAACACCGGCTCCAAGCAGGGCATCACCACGCCTCCCGGAAACCCGGCCTACAACGTCAGCAAGGCAGCGGTCAAAGTTCTGACCGAACAGCTGGCACATGAGTTGCGCGAGGAAGCGAGCCAGGTGAGCGCGCATCTGTTCGTGCCGGGTTTCACCTATACCGGGATGATCGCGGCTTTCATGCCGGAAAAACCACCCGCCGCCTGGACCAGCACCGAATGCGTAGACTATCTGTTCGACCGCGTCGCACAGGGAGATTTTTATATCCTCTGTCCGGACAACGATGTCACAGAAGCAAAAGATGCCCGGCGGGTGCTCTGGGCTGCAGGGGATATCGCGGAAAACCGTCCGGCCCTGTCGCGCTGGCACCCGGAGTGGAAAGACGCGTTCACCCGGTTCGAAGGCAGCTAATCAGCGGAAATCCGTGATCCCTTCCTCGGTGATGATCAGATCGAGCGGCTGGTCGGTCGGCTCCAGCGGCAGGCCGGCGGCCTGCTGAGCGGCATAGGCAAAACCAATGGCCAGTGTTGCTCGGCGGGCCCGCAGCATCTCCAGCGTCCGGTCATAAAAGCCGCCACCATAGCCCAGGCGCCCACCCGCGCCATCGAACGCCACGAGCGGGACGATCACGATTTCCGGCTCAAAAAACAGCGGATCGGCCGGGATCAACGCACCAAACGCACCTTCGGTCATTGCTGCATCGGGCTCCCACCGGGCAAACCGCAGCGGCTCACCTGCCCCGGTGATCACCGGCACGCCAACAGGGCCGTGCGCGGCGGCTTCGTCCATCGCGGGCAGCGGGCTGATTTCGGTCCGGATCGGCATATAGCCGGACACCGGAACACCCCGGTGCCCCGCCAGAAAAGAGGACAGATGCCCCGCACCGGCCCCGGTGTCGGTGGCATGCGCCACTTTGCGACGGGCGAACCCTTCCTTGCGGGCCGCGGATTTTACCGCCGTCAGATCACCGCTCACAGCAGCACCAGCACGGCGAGACCCAGAAATGCGAAGAAACCAACCACATCCGTCACGGTGGTCACAAAGGCGCCTGAGGCCAGCGCCGGATCGACCCCGACGCGTTCCAGGATCACCGGGATGACCGTGCCTGCAAGCCCGGCTACCACCAGGTTGATGACCATCGCTGCCGCTATGACATATCCCAGGGCGGGCGAGCCGAACCAGACAAAGCCCACAATGCCCATCACCACGGCAAAAATCGTTCCGTTCACAAGACCCACCAGAACCTCGCGCCGGATCACCCGCCAGACGTTGGCACCTGTGAGGTCTTTGGTGGCAATCGCGCGCACCGCGACGGTCAGCGACTGCGTACCGGCATTGCCACCCATCGAGGCGACAATCGGCATCAGCACGGCCAGCGCCACAATCTGAGCCAGAGCCACCTCAAACTGAGCAATGACCATCGACGCCGCGATGGCTGTCACCAGATTGACCGCCAGCCAGGGCAGGCGCTGTTTTGTTGTCTCAAGAACCCTGTCCGACAATGAGCCTTCGCCGACGCCTGCAAGGCGCAGGATGTCTTCCTCGTGTTCCTCGTCCAGAACTACCATGGCGTCGTCAATTGTGATCACCCCGATCAGACGATCCTCGTCATCAACAACCGGGGCCGAGATCAGGTGGTACTGGTTAAAGGCATAGGCCACATCGGATTCGTCCTGCATCACAGGAATGACCTGAAACGTCTCTTCGCGCAGATCCATCAGACGGGTTTCGCGTTTGGACCGCATGATCTTGCCAAGCGTGACGTTGCCAACCGGATGCAGCCGCGGGTCGACAATGACCATGTGATAAAACTGCGCGGGCAGATCGTCTTCAGGTGTGGCGCGCAGATAATCAATCGCTTCGCCGACGGTCCAGTGCTCCGGGGCCATGACGACCTCGCGCTGCATCAGCCGCCCGGCGGAATACTCCGGGTAACTCAGTGCCTGCTCAACGGCGGCCCGGTCCGAGTCTTCCAGCGCATCAAGAATGGCTTCCTGCTGATCGTCCTCAAGGTCTTCTACCAGATCGACAACATCGTCGCTGTCCATCTCGCGCACAGCCTGGTTCAGCACCTGCGGTGTCAGAACACCGATGACTTCTTCGCGGAGGCCTTCATCAAGTTCAGAGAGAATTTCACCGTCAAACTCACGGTCGTATAGGCGGATCAGCCGTGTGCGGTCAAAGGCATTTATCTGCTCAAGAAGGTCCGCAATATCCGCCGCATGCAGAGGCTCCATCAGTTCGGTGAGCTTGTCCCGGTCTTCGATATCAACCGCATAAAGGATCGAAGCAATGGCCCGGGGCCCCAGCAGATAAGCGTCGTCTTCTGCCTCCGGTTCAATCTGATCTGTCTGATCCGACATCACGACCCTCTTGCTTGCATGTGCGGACCATAAGGGCGGCACCGGCGGGATACAATGGTCGCGCGTCCCCCGTTGTGGCGGTGCTGCGAACTGCCTAGTATCGCTGCATGAGCACACAGTTTCTTCTGACCGGCGCGACGTTCGAGACATCCGGAAATCCAATGACGTCCCCCTGGCAGGACGCGGTGCGGATCAATACGTCCGGGGCCGTTCTGACCGAAAACGGGCGGATTTCGGCTGTCGGCAATGCAGATGATCTGCGCGCGGCACATCCCCGCGCACATCCTGTCGATTACAGCGGCAAACTGATCTGCCCGGGGTTTGTGGATGCCCATGCGCACTACCCGCAGACCGCCATGATCGCCAGCTGGGGCAAACAGCTGATCGACTGGCTGAACAGCTACACCTTCCCGGAAGAAATGCGCTTTGCCGAGGCGGGTTTTGCTCGCGAAACAGCCGCGCGCTATCTCGACCTGATCAAAGCGCATGGCACCACAACTGTTTGTTCCTACACAACGATCCATCCGGCCAGCGTTGATGCCTTCTTTGACGCAGCACAGGCCCGCAACATGGCCGTTGTGGCGGGCAAGACCTGCATGGACCGGAATGCGCCAGACGGTCTGAAAGATACCCCACAATCCGCATATGATGACAGCAAAGCACTGCTGGAACGGTGGCACGGCCGCGACCGGCTGCAGTACGCCATCACCCCGCGTTTCTCGCCCACTTCAACGCCGGAACAACTGCAGGCGATGGGCGCTTTGTGGGCGGAACACCCCGATTGCCTGATGCAGACGCATCTGTCGGAGCAACCGGACGAGGTCGCCTGGGTGGCTGACCTGTTTCCGGGTGCGCGGGATTATCTGGACACCTATGAAGCCCATGGGTTGCTGGGCGACAGGGGCGTTTTCGGCCATGCCATCTATCTGACCGACCGCGAGAAAGACCGCCTTGCTGAGACCGGGGCCGCACTGGTGCATTGCCCGACATCCAACTCCTTCATCGGCTCCGGCCTGATGGATGTTGCAGGTCTGGCCGCGCACGATATCAGGCTGGGACTGGCGACTGACACAGGAGGTGGTTCGTCCTTTTCAATGCTGCGCACCATGGCTGCAGCCTATGAAATAGCGCAACTCCGGGGCACCGCGCTGCACGCCGCACAGCTTCTCTGGCTGGCCACAGCAGGGTCTGCGGACAGCCTGCACATGGGTGATGAGATCGGGCGCCTGAGGCCCGGGAATGCAGCGGATCTGACCATTCTCGATCTTGCCTCCACCCCCGCCATTGCGCAGAGAAACGCGCGCGCCACAGACATCTGGGAAGCTGTGTTTCCAACCATTATGATGGGGGACGACCGCGCAGTTGCGGATGTCTGGATCAATGGAGAGCGGATCGCCCGTTAGGTGTGTCAGCAGCCGGAACTGGCCAGCACCATCACCCAGATATTCCCTTCATCCTGCACCAGCGCGAAATCGGCGACTTCCCGGGACAGCATGTTGCGGCGATGACCCTCTGAGCCGGCCCAGGCCGCCATGACTTCGGTCAGGTTCTCCTGACCTTTGGCGATATTTTCCGCCACAACACACCACCCATAGCCTGCGCGCGCAACGCGATCCGCGACAGCCGATCCGTCGCTGCCGGTGTGGGAGAAGAAATTCTCCTCTGCCATATCCTGTGCATGTGCACGCGCCGCCTGTTCCAGCATGACCGAATACTGCAGCGTGCTGCGGCCATTGTCTGTGCGGAAGGCATTCAGGGCATCAAGTGCTGCGGAGTCAGCGAGCGCATTTCCCGCGCAGCCGGCGCAAATTGCCGCGAGACCAGCAACGCGCATCAGAGGGTCTCCCGCAGATCGGCCGCCAGCCTGTTCTGACGTGCAATCAGTCCGGCCATGTCCAGGGTCTGTATCTGGCCGTCGCGTACGATCACCCTGCCCTCAACCAAAAGGTCCCGCACCGTCACCGGCCCTGCCAGCAGCAGAGCAGCGGGATCCCAGCTCCCTGCGGCTTCAATGCCGGACACATCCCAGATTGCTATGTCCGCCCGTGCGCCGGGTTCTATGCGCCCGCAGTCAGAGCGTCCCAGGACCTCAGCGCCGCCCCGCGTCGCAATTTCCAGCGCTTCGCGCGCGCTCATCGCATCAGCACCGGACGCCACCCGTTGCAGCAGCATCGCCTGCCGGGCCTCAGCAACCAGGTTGCCGGCATCATTACTTGCCGAGCCATCAACACCCAGCCCGACCGGAACGCCGGCATCCCGCATGGCCCGGACAGGTGCGATCCCGCTGCCAAGCCGGCAGTTTGAACACGGGCAATGCGCAACACCGGTTTTGGTCCGGGCAAAAAGCGCCTGTTCTGACGCGTTCAGCTTAACACAATGAGCATGCCAGACATCCGGTCCGACCCAGCCCAGCTCTTCGGCATATTGCCCCGGCCGGCATCCGAAGGTTTCCAGCGAATAGGCGATATCCTCGTCATTTTCCGCAAGATGCGTGTGCATCATGACGCCTTTATCCCGCGCAAGAACTGCTGCGTCCCGCATCAGATCGCGGCTGACAGAGAAAGGCGAACAGGGCGCAACCCCAACGCGGCACATTGACCCGTCGGCCGGATCGTGGAACGCATCTATGACACGAATGCAGTCCTCAAGGATGTCGGCTTCGCGTTCGACCAGATCATCCGGCGGCAACCCACCTTGCGACACGCCGATGCTCATTGCACCCCTGGTCGGATGAAACCGCAGGCCCACCTCTGCTGCGGCGTGGATCGTATCCTCCAGACGCGCGCCGTTGGGATACAGGTAAAGGTGGTCGCTGCTGAGTGTGCAGCCGGACAGTGCCAGCTCACAAAGACCGACCTGGGCCGAGGTGAAAAAATGCTCTGGCGTGAACCTGGCCCAGATCGGGTACAGCGTCTGCAGCCACCCAAAGAGCAATGCATCCTGGCCGCCGGGCACAGCGCGCGTCAGGCTCTGGTAGAGATGATGATGGGTGTTCACGAGTCCGGGGGTCACGACACAGCCGGTCGCATCCAGAACAGGCGCATCTGACTGAATGTTGAGCCCAACCCCAGCAACGGTTCCACCGCGGATCAGCACATCAGCGCCAGCAAGCTCACTACGCTGATCATCCATCGTCAGAAGATGGTCGGCGCCCCGGATCAGAAGTTCTTTCACGCAGATACCTTCGCCAGTATTTCCAGCGCTTCTGCGTGAAGATCCGGGTTTGCTGCTGCGACGGCGCGGCCGCCCATATGTGCCGGACCGCCCTGCCAGTCGGTCACTATTCCGCCCGCCGCTTCGACCACTGCGATAGGTGCCTGAATGTCATAGGGCTGAAGCCCGGCCTCGATCACCAGATCGGCATGCCCGGCAGCGACAAGAGCATATGCATAACAATCCATGCCATAACGGGTCAGCTTCGCACCCGAGGCGACTGCATGAAAGCCCGCACCCTCTTCTTCTGAACCGACTTCCGGGAATGTCGTGAAAACAGTTGCCTGCGCCAGAGAGTTATCCTTTCTGGTGCGCAGATCGCGACGCCCCAGCGGGCCGTCACAGAAAGCGCCGGCATCACTGCCGCAGAAACGTTCGCCGATATACGGCTGGTCGATCATGCCGAAGAACGGACCGGCACTGTCAGCAACCGCGATCAGAACGCCCCATGTGGGCGTGCCGCTGATAAAACCTCGGGTGCCGTCAATCGGGTCCAGGACCCAGGTCAGTCCGGTTTTCCCGGAAAGCGCTCCGAACTCTTCGCCCAGAATGCCGTCGTCGGGACGGTGTCTGGCGAGGACGTCGCGCATGGCCAGCTCAGCTGCCCGGTCAGCTTCTGTGACGGGATCAAAGCCGTCGTCCAGTTTGTTGTCGGTCAGCGTGCCAGCATTGCGGAAAAACGGCAAAATGGCCGCGCGTGCAGCATCGGCCATTTCGTTAGCAATATTGGTAATGCTGCTCAGGTCGCAGCTGTGTCGGGCATTGTCAGTCATTCTGAAAGACGTGCCAGTTGTGCAGCGCCCATGCAAGAGCCAGGCCGCCGCAAATTCCGGTCAGGCGACGTCGCTCAGCACACGTGCCAGTTCGAACAGGCGCCGGCGCTGATTTTCAGGGATCGCGTAATAAGACCTCACGAGGTCCATTGCTTCCTTGTCGCCCATCATATCAGCCGGGATTGCATCCGCCTGCGTTTCTTCGGCGCCGTCAGATTTCAGCCCCTCAAAGAAAAAGGCGACATCCACTTCCAGAGCGTCGGCTATGTCCCAGAGCCGGGATGCGCTGACACGGTTGGCCCCGGTCTCGTATTTCTGGATCTGCTGGAATTTGATCCCAACGGCTTCGGCCAGTTTCTGCTGTGTCATGCCGACGAGCCAGCGTCTTTGCCGAATTTTCTTCCCTACATGGACATCCACTAAGTGCGCCATTTGTATTTCCTTAATTCAGCCCGGTTACCTCCGGGCGCGAGGCGATGAAGTCATGAACCGTGACATCGAACGCCACAAACTGATTACAGCCGAAATAATATGGAAATTGACACACAGATCAATAAAAATGACGTGTCCGGACAGGCGCGCAGATTCCGGCCTGCGGGATTTCAGAGATTGAAATGCCCGGAGTTATGAACCGAATTGTCTCAAAAACACCTGAGATCCCTTGCAATTGCGTACAAGTATTCGGATTTTTCGTTTTCGACCGCACACTTATGGGTTGTGGGCAGCCTCATGAAAAACTGAAATGAAGGTTAACGTCGTGTGCGGAAATATGACAATACATCTGCATTTTTGCACACCAGCTTTCATTCTGACGCCCCCGGATTTCCGAGCTTCTCTTTTGTGACGTTACGTCAATAAACGGAAGATAAACGGTTTTTGCGAATCCATTGCAGCTGCAGCATCACCCGGCGACTGACCTGAGGCGCGGTGCTTCAGTGCCGGAAAAGGCCCTGCGCAGCAAATCCGCAAGGCTGTCGTGCACCAGCCCTTTGCCCGTCTGGGCACCGTGCAGGTTTATCAGCTGAACCGGCAATTCCGGCAATGCACCTCCATGCTCTATCTTTTCCAGGTGGGGTGGCTCGGTCCCCTCGATCATCGTATGGATCGCCAGATCGGCGCTCACCGTCGCCTCGATGGTCCTGTCGCTTTCGGTCTCGACAATCACGTCCCAGGGAATATCGGCGGTATCGAGCGCCTCTACGACGCGTGGCCGGAAGGTACATAACCTGCCAAAAGCCAGCTTCAGTGGTCGTTGCCGCCACGCCGCACCACCCGGCGCACCAACCCAGCGCAGCGGCTTGCTGCAGAGGGTCTCAGCGCCCGGCTCAGTGTCCGTTTCTGTCGTCAGGATCATGTCGCACTCCCCCCTGCCGAACTGTTGTTTCAGCGCCAGAGTGTAGGAGGACACAAGCTGAACTTTGACCCTGGGGAAAGCCGCATGGAACTGTTTCAGTACCTGCGGGATAGCGGGGTACACAATGTCGTGCGGAACACCCAGAACGATTTCTCCCTCATAGGCCTGGTCCGTCAGTCGGCTGATCACCTCATCGTTCAGCGCAATCATACGTCGCGCATAAACCAGCAGCTGTTCTCCGGACGCTGTCAGCGCGATGGTCCGTCCCGACCGGTCCAGCAACTCAAGCCCCAGCAGTTCCTCCAGCCGCTTCAGCTGCATGGAAACCGCAGACTGCGTGAGATGCAGAAAACCGGCGGCCCGCGTGACACCTCCGGCATCAGCAACAGCCACAAAGGAGCGCAGGGTCGTTATGTCCAGATTTCTCATATCAATTTCCCTGATGTTTATCCCAACAAACATTCACTTTCCAAATGAACCACAACAAATCATATAAATCAACATCGCTGATCATGATCGGCAAACACATCACAGAACGGAAAGGAAAGTCCGATGTTTTTTACAGATACAATCACCCGCCCCGCGTCGCATGGCCCCCGCCGTACCTCTCTGAAGTCACGCCTCAGCCTCTGGCGTACACGCCGCGCGCTGGCGAAACTCGATGCCGCTGGCCTCGCGGATGTCGGAATCTCTGCTGGCGACGCCCGGCACGAAGCGTCGCTGACCATCTGGGACGTTCCGGACAGCTGGAAAACCCGCTGAAAAGTGGGGATTCCGGTGCACATTAACCTCTTATTCACCAAATCGGGGCAAACCCGCGCATTCCCGACCGAAAAGCCTTGAAATAGACACCTTCGCCACCGATATTTGTCGCGAGAGCGCGCAGAAGGTCTGACGCGCCAGATGTTTTAACTGGAGGTCTTTAGATGGCTGACGTGAATACAATCCGGTCAGCGGCCGGATCCCGCGCCGCCCAGATTGATGAGGGACTGCGCGCCCATATGAACAAAGTCTACGCGACAATGTCCGTAGGCATGCTGATCACTTTTGCTGTTGCCTGGGCCGTTGGCACGGCACCCGCGCTGATGGCCGTGTTCCGTGACCCGATCACGCTGCAACCCAATATTCTGGGCTGGATCGTGATGTTCGCGCCGCTGGGCATGGTGTTCATGTTCGGCGCTATGATCAACAGGTTCTCGGCCGCCGCAGCGCAGCTGTTTTTCTACGCCTTCGCAGGCGTTATGGGCCTGTCCATCTCGTGGATCTTTGTTGCTTTCACCGGCATGTCGATCGCTCAGATATTCCTGATCACCTCCATCGCTTTCGCCGGCTTGTCGCTCTGGGGCTACACCACCAAGAAAGACATTTCCGGCTGGGGCAGCTTCCTGATCATGGGCGTTATCGGCCTTGTGGTTGCATCCATCGTCAACATCTTCCTCGGCTCGCCGGCGATCATGTTTGCGGTCTCCGCGCTCGGTGTTCTGATCTTCGCCGGTCTGACCGCGTACGACACACAGAACATCAAGAACACGTACCTGGCCCACGCGCACCACGGCGACCAGGAATGGCTGCAGAAGTCGGGCATTATGGGCGCTCTGAGCCTGTACCTGAACTTCATCAACATGTTCATGATGCTGCTGCAACTCTTCGGCAACCGCGAATAAGCAGCGCCACAGTGAACTGAATTCAGAAGCCGGGTACGAAAGTGCCCGGCTTTTTCAATGGCAGAAAGCAAATCCATGACACGCATTCCCGCAGGAACGGCAAAGGCAGATATCGGTCCCCCGGACGATGCTCTGGGCCAGTACAAAACCGAGTTGCTGAGTGATACCGGCAGGCTGACCCAGTTTGGTGCTTTTGTCGAAGAACTCGCGCCGGGCGCCGCCTCCTCATATGATCACTGGCACGCCAGCGAGGATGAGATGGTTTATATCCTCGAAGGTGAGGTCACCCTGCGGGAGAATGGAAAAGAACACTTGCTGCGCCCCGGAGACGCCGCCTGCTGGCCTGCAGGCGATGACACGGCCCATTGCCTGCGCAACCTTTCACCAGAGCCTGTGCGCTACCTGGTGATCGGCACGCGGCTTCCGCAGGACCGTGTTACTTACCCCGACTTAAAACGCGTGCTGCACTACGACAGGACAACGGACACAAGGCGCTACACCGATCTGAGCGGCAATCCCGCGGAAAAGCCTTTCTGACCCGTCGCCGGAACGGAAAAAGCCGCGCATAAAGCGCGGCCTTTCGGTCGTTCGGCATCAGGCGATCTTACTTGATCTTACCTTCTTTGTATTCGACGTGCTTACGCGCGACGGGGTCGTACTTACGCACGACCATCTTTTCGGTCATCGTCCGCGCGTTTTTCTTTGTGACGTAGAAATGACCTGTCCCCGCCGAGGAGTTCAGACGAATCTTGATCGTGGTTGGCTTGGCCATGGTGTGTCTCCTGCTGCTGCCCTGCTCCGGTGAGGGGCGGCGTGAAATCCTGAAGCCCGGCTTTTACCCGGATGCGGGCCTGAGTCAACCGCAAAAGCCGGGCCTGGCGTTCATTTCATGTATGCTTCCGGCAAAAGCCCGGAGCATGTTGCGCCCCGGGCTTTTACCTCGTTTCATTTGCGCCGTTTAAGACGACATATCATAGGCGCGTTCGCCATGGGCGCTGAGATCCAGACCGGTCGTTTCCTCTTCATCCGACACCCGCAGCGGCACGACAGCCCGCACAACCAAGATGATCACAACGGTCGTAACCAGCGTCCAGACACCGACCACCGCCAGACCGCCCAGCTGCGCCGTCCAGGACGCGTGACCGAACACCGCCAGCATGATGATGCCGAACATGCCGCCCACCCCGTGCACCGCGAAAACGTCCAGCGTGTCATCGATGTTGAGCACGTTTTTCACGACCCCGCAGAGTTCCTGACACATAATGCCCGCGACGGCCCCGATCAGAAGTGCCTCAACGGGACTGACTGAGCCCGAGGCCGGTGTGATGGAGGCGAGACCAGCGATTGTACCGGTGACCATGCCAACCAGCGACGCCTTGCCGTAGCGGAACTTTTCCCAGCCTGCCCATGTCAGCGACGCCGTCGCGGCAGAGATATGGGTCACGGTCAGCGCCATGGCGGCGCCCCCGTCCGCTGCAAGCTGCGATCCGCCATTAAAGCCAAACCAGCCGACCCAGAGCATGGCAGCCCCGATCATCACCATGCCCGGGTTGTGGGGCGGCACGTTCCTGTTGCGCCGCGGCCCGAGCATAGCGGCAAGCACAAGGGCTGCGATACCTGCTGTCTGGTGCACGACAATACCACCGGCAAAGTCGTTTACGCCATCGGCAAACAGGGACCATCCAGCGCCGGCCAGCAGTCCCCCGCCCCAGATCCAGTGCGCGACCGGTGCATAGCAGATCAGCATCCACAGGCCGGAAAACGCCATGACAAAGGCGTATCCGATACGTTCAACATAGGCACCAACGATGAGCGCCGGTGTGATGATAGCGAAAGTCATCTGAAAGGCGAAAAAGAGTACTTCCGGGATAGTGCCCGATACCGTCTCGGCATCAACGCCGTTCAGAAAGGCCTTGCCCAGACCGCCCCACCAGGCGTCCCCGTCGCCAAAGGCAATTGAGTAGCCAAGCGCCAGCCAGAGAATGCTCATCAGACAGGCAATCGAGAAGCACTGCATGAAAACACTCAGCACGTTGCGCGCCCGCACAAGCCCGCCATAAAACAGCGCCAGTCCCGGCAGCGTCATAAACAGCACAAGCGCCGTTGCCACGATGATCCAGGCGGTATCCGCACCAACCATGATTCTTTCCTCCCCACGTCAGAATTGCGCTGTGGGTGGAACAAAGACCTGCCGAATAAAACAGCAGAAACCACACATGGTGCCCGTTTATGCGCCAATTCTGAAAACGCCTCAAAATTAAGCGCTCTGGGCGGGCTTGTGGTGAAAAAAGCGGCGCGTTGAAATCACCGCTTCACCCTCAAAGCTCGACGCGCACTTCATGCATCCACAGCTTCGCAGGCCGTGACAGCATGAACACCACGACGTCCGCGAGGTCATCGGGTTCGGTGAAAATATGGTTCGGAACGTCCTCGCCTGCCTTGGCAAACATGCCGGTGTTGGTCCCGGACTGATACAGGCCCGCAACACGCACACCGGTTTCCGCTTCGTCTGTTTTCAGAACGTCCGTAAATCCGCGCATCCCGTATTTGGTCGCCGTGTAGACCGACTGTCCGGCCTGCGCCACGACACCCGACTTCGAGATGACATTCAGAACAGCCGCCTCGCCACGGGTACGCAAACCGGGCAACAATGCCCGTGTGAGCTGGATTGTGCCCGTCAGGTTCGTGCGGATCGTCGCCTCAAGCATATCTTCGGTAATCGTGTCCAACGGCCCGGTTTTGTGCCAGATGCCCGCGTTGTTCACCAGAATATCAGGCGCACCGACACGCTGTGGAATCTCGGTGGCGACAGCAGCAATCGCGGCAGGGTCCGTCATGTCACAAACAATTCCCGCAGCTTTCGGCGCACCGGCCGCAGTCATCTCAGCCTCTACAGCTTCAAGCCGTTCAGTGTTCCGCCCGAGCGCCGCGACACAGCAGCCGGCCGCCGCCAGCTTCAGACAGATATGCCGGCCGATCCCGTCGCTGCCACCCGTGACAACTGCTGTTTTCCCTTTGAGCTCCATGACTTGATCCTTCTGGTTTTCAGGTGCGTGGAAGGCCTGTAAGCCGGATTCTGTTCCCCGGGGGCGAACCCCGGATCGATGACCATTCCTCTGACTGCCCGGTTGCCCGGACAGCTATAGCTGCCAACCCGGATCTGCGGGGGCAAAAGCGGCCCCGTCCGGTCACCCGGACACGCGATCCCTATTTGGCATTGCTCCCGGTGGGGCTTGCCATGCCGCACCTGTTGCCAGGCACGCGGTGGGCTCTTACCCCACCGTTTCACCCTGACCAGGTGCCGGTTTCGGTTGCCCGACCCTGCATCTGGCGGTTTGTTTTCTGTGGCGCTTTCCGTCGGGTTCCCGGAAGGTTTCCCCGCCGCTCCCCGCCCGGGCGTTACCCGGCACCGTTGCTTTTCGGAGTCCGGACTTTCCTCGACACCGTTTGACCGGTGCCGCGGCCATCCGGCCTTCCACGCGTTGCGCGTCTTGCGCGCAATTGACAGCCCAGTCAATGGGCATATTCAGAAATGCAGAGGCGACTGCACTAAGGCATCTGTCACGCGGCACCGAAGTCATTGAGGTAAGACAACATCACCAAGCGGTCCGCACCGTTCGGTGGCCCTTCCGATGCAGGCAGGAACCGGTCGCGGAAAGACTGCAGCTTGGCAGACAGGGGCCCGTCAGCAGTGTACCCGATTTCCGCCAGGAGTTCTGTACATTCTGCTGGATCGAACCCGTCACGAAAATGCTCTGAGACAGGTTGAAAATCAGGCCAGGCAGCGAGGCCACGCATCTGCAGCCGCGCCCAGTCAAAGCGCGGCCCGGGGTCTGTTTTGCGGCCTGGGGCCATGTCGGAATGTCCGATCACGTTTGTCGGTAAAATTTCCCAGCGTTGCACAATGTCCCTCAGGAGGTTCTCGAGCGCCGCCATCTGCGGTTCCGGGAACGGATGTGCACCGGTATTATCCAGCTCAATACCGATCGATCGGGAGTTGATATCCTCCAGCCCACGCCACGCGCCTGCGCCCGCGTGCCAGGCGCGGTGCTCTTCGTCCACGAGACGGGTCACGGCGCCCTGCCTGTCGATGATGTAATGTGCAGACACTTCCGCTGCCGGATCGCTCAGGCGGGCAATCGCCGCTTCGGCGCTTTGCATCGCGGTGTAGTGAATGACAACAATCTCCGGAAGAAGGCCGTTTTTACGAGGCCCAAAGTTCGGAGACGGGCGGTGCAGCACCGCCGCTTCAGCCCTGAGATGCCCTGCGGAAGGGCGTCGGATCCCAGGCGCAGGCATATCCATCGCCATCCGGATCCAGCCCCAGACGATCACGTGCGGGGCCGCCCCGTTCCAGAAATTCAATCTGAGCAAGATCAGGTGACGCGTACTTTGCGCAGTTCCGTTCAGCGCGTGCCGCACCATTCAGGCCCGCGCGCGCATAGACGCGTGCGCCGACCGGGTGCGACGTCTGCAGTGCAAAGGCCACGACATTGGGCTGACTGTCACCGCTGCGTTCCGGCAGCGCCTGCGGCTGGACCACCTGGTACTGTGCCCGGTTGCGTTCGATGCGCGCAGCATCACTTTCAATCGTCTGGCGGCCTGCGACTGCTTCAAAGTCATTCTCGTCTGAAATACCCGGATTGTTCACCACCACCGGCGCCGGATTTGACGGGCTGGCCTGCACTGGTTCAATACCGGAGTTCAGCGCGGCGCTGTCCGGTGCGGGACCGGTGCGTGTCTGATCCAGGACGCGCGTGGTTTCTGCGGCGGTGGCTTCGGCAGAGCCCGGAACCGGGCTGACACCCGTTTCGGGCGGCGGGGCGCCGGTGCCTCCGACGGGCGCGCGGACCGTTTCCGGCACCCGGAACTGGCTGTTCTGCAGGGCCGCATCGCGCGCCTGCTGTTCCTCGAACGAGGTGCCGAAACCGACGCCCCGGGCGCTATCAGGGATCTGAGGCGCACAGGCCGCGACCCCTGCCATCAGGAATGGAACAAAGACAAAACGAAAACGCATGAAAGAGCCTGCCGGGTTTTTGATTTGCCTCAGGCTACCACCATTTTCCTGGCTTTGCCACAAAGCCCGCGGACTGCTCCAGGCGCCAGGCTGCCGACAGAAGGTCGGCTTCGGCCCAGGGCTGCCCGATCAGTTGCAGCCCGAGCGGCAGACCCTGGTGGTCGAGACCTGTCGGCACAGCAACGCCGGGCAGACCGGCGAGGTTTACGGTCACGGTAAAGACGTCATTGAGATACATCGCCACAGGATCAGCATCCGTCATTTCACCGAGGCCAAAGGCAGATGAGGGTGTCGCCGGTGTCAGGATCGCGTCAATACCTTCGGCAAACACCTGCTCAAAGTCACGCTTGATTAGTGTCCGGACCCGCCGGGCCCGGTTGTAATAGGCATCATAAAAACCGGCAGACAGCACATAGGTGCCGATCATCACACGCCGCTGCACTTCCGGCCCGAAGCCTTCGGCGCGGGTTTTTTCATACATCTCCGTGATGCCATCGCCCTGTTCCAGCCGCGCACGGTGGCCATAGCGCACGCCGTCATAGCGGGCGAGGTTCGACGACGCCTCAGCGGGCGCAATAACGTAATACGCAGGCAGCGCGTATTTCGTATGCGGCAAGGAGATATCCACGATCTCGGCCCCCGCATCCTTCATCGTCGCGATGCCCTCCTGCCAGAGAGCCTCGATCTCATCGGGCATGCCATCCATGCGGTATTCTTTGGGGATGCCGATCTTTTTGCCACGCACGTCACCGGTGAGCGCGGCCTCAAAATCCGGCACGGGCAGATCCGCGGATGTGCTGTCCTTCGGATCATGGCCACACATCGCTTCGAGCATGATTGCGGCATCGCGCACGGATTTCGTCATCGGCCCTGCCTGATCCAGCGAGGACGCAAAGGCAACGATGCCCCAGCGCGAACAACGCCCATAGGTCGGTTTGATCCCGACGGTGCCGGTAAAGGCCGCAGGCTGGCGGATTGATCCACCGGTATCCGTGCCTGTTGCCGCAAGGCAGAGATCAGCGGCCACCGCGGCAGCCGACCCACCGGACGACCCGCCCGGTGTCAGCGGCGTGTCATCATTGCCCCGGCGCCACGGATTGACCGCATCACCATAAACAGAGGTTTCGTTGGACGAGCCCATCGCGAATTCGTCCATGTTCAGCTTGCCCAGCATCACCGCCCCCGCATCCGCGAGATTCTGGCTGACCGTGCTTTCATATTCAGGCAGGAAACCTTCGAGGATGCGTGAGCCTGCCTGGCTGGCCACACCCTTTGTGCAGAACAGGTCTTTGATGCCGATGGGCAACCCGCACATTGCCGGCGCATCTCCTTTCGCGATCCGTGCGTCGGCAGCGGCGGCGCGGTCCAGTGCGAGTTCCGGTGTCTTGTGCACGAAGGCATTCAGGACATCCGCCTGATCAATCGCCGTCAGACAGGCTTCGGTCAGCTCCCGCGACGTGGTCTCGCCCGCGCGCAGCGCATCGCGTGCCTCTGCAAGGCCCAGTTCATTCAGCTTCGTCATTATTCAACCACCTTCGGCACTGCAAAGAAGCCCTCGCGCGCATCCGGCGCGTTGGACAGGATTTTTTCCTGCTGGTTGCCGTCCTGCACCTCATCCACCCGACGCTTGAGCCGTTGTGGCGTGACGGAGGTCATCGGTTCCACGCCTTCGACGTCAACTTCGCTCAGCTGCTCAATAAAGCCCAGAATGGTGTTGAATTCCCCGGCCAGTGCCGGCAGCGCTTCGGGTTCAACCCGGATGCGGGCCAGTTTGGCCACACGCGCAGCGGTGCTCTCGTCAATCGACATTCGGTGATCCTCTTTGCTCTTGCCGCCGTTTACCGCGCGCCCGCGCTGTTGCCAAGCCTGTGCGCGTGGTAAACCGCGATCATCCAGCCCAGCATCAGACCATTGAGGAGATGCCAGGCAAAATGCGTGCCCAGCGGCAGGGCATCGCACAGCGGAATATCGATGGTGCGGAACGTCAGTGACACAATCAGAATGCCCGCTCCGATGGCCATACCCCGCGCCAGCACCGGCGCACGTCTGCGCAGCAGAAAAGCATAGATCAGAATGAGCAGCGGCACCGGTGCGTAACCGGCCGATGACCCAAGCCCAGGGATCAGGCCAAACAATGGCACGGTCAGCGCAGCATAAGGGACATACAGCGCCGTCAGAACCAGTGCCCGCCAGCCCCGCAGCCCCCAGCCGTCGCGGTTGATGGCGTAGAGATACAGCAGAATGAAAGCGCCGATCGGAACGACATCGGCGATCGCTGACCAGACCTGCGCGTGCGTGTGAAACAGATAGCTGCCGAGCCCGATACAGAACACCACGACACAGAGCGCGCGGGCCATGCCGTCACCGGCCGTCCGGCGCCAGAGCACGATGGCGGCGATGATAAAGGCAAGATTGGTGACCGCATTCACCGGTTCAGCCCAGTAGCCCGGGTCCATGCGCTCGCAGTAAGCGTCGATCTGGCGAGTCAGTTCCAAATTTAATCCTTTTGCGCGTTGAATTATACCAAAGGAGCCTTTTCTGCGGCGATTTCCCGGTTACTGTGCCACCTAAATCAACGGCGGAGAGGTTCAATGGATATCATCTGGATGGGACATGGCAGTTTTCGGATCGAAACCGGGGATCAGGTTCTGCTCGTCGACCCCTGGCTGACAGGAAACCCGATGCTGACCGAGGATCAGCACGAGGCGGCCATCTCGGGTGCGACCCATATCCTGATCACCCACGGCCACTTTGATCACACTGCCGATCTGGTGTCGCTTTCCAGATCGCTGTCCGCACCCGCCGTCGGTATCTATGACCTGATGGGGCATTTCGAAGAAACAGAAGGCCTCAGCACTATAGGTTTCAACATGAGCGGCCGGGTCATGCTGGGAAATGTGGCGGTCAGTATGGTGCCCGCGATGCATTCCACGTCACTCCCCGGTGCAAATGGTGCGCCTGTCGGCCGGGAGTGCGGTTACATCATCGAAGCCGATGGACACACGCTGTATATTTCCGGCGATACCGGCATCATGGCGGACATGGCCTGGATCGCCGAATACTACCAGCCAGATGTGGGTATTCTGAGCGCAGGCGGCCATTTCACGATGGATATGAAAGGGGCTGCATGGGCTGCGAAGAAGTATTTTGACTTCAAAACAGTCATCCCCTGCCATTACCGGACGTTCGACATTCTGGAACAGTCTGCCGACGATCTGGTTGCGGGTCTGCCCGGCGTCGACGTGATTGAGCCGGAAGTCATGAAGCCGATCAGCCTCTGATGGATGCGCCGGTTTCGTCAGCGGCGAAACCGGAAAAAGGCCCGCAGCATGACCTCGGCCTCTTCAGCGGCGATACCGTCAAAAACCTCAGGCACGTGATGACACTGCGGATGTGCGAACACCCGCGCGCCATGGGCCACGCCGCCTGATTTCGGATCATCTGCCCCGTAATACAACCGGCCGATCCGCGTGGCAGAAATTGCCGCAGCGCACATGGGACAGGGTTCCAGCGTGACATAGAGATCATGGCCCGGCAGCCGTTCTGACCCGGCAGCCGCACAGGCGGCGCGGATGGCCAGAACCTCGGCATGGGCCGTCGGATCGTTAAGCTCCCGCGTGCGGTTGCCTGCAGCAGCGACAACACGGCCCTGCGGGTCGACCACAACGGCCCCCACCGGGACCTCATCGCGTTTTGCCGCGGCCCGCGCCTCTGACAGCGCCTGTTCCATATGTGACGTAAAGCCCATCTGATGGTGATGCCCTCAAAGGCCTCTCTTTCGCAAGACCCGCAAACAGGATATGCCGCCGCCATGAGCACTGACGAAACACCAAAAGGCGACCGCATCGCCAAGGTTCTGAGCCGCGCCGGCATCGCCAGCCGCCGAGAAGCCGAGCGCATGATCGAAGCCGGGCGCGTTTCCGTCAATGGCAGGATAATCTCCTCGCCTGCCCTGAACGTCACCACCAGCGACAAAATCGCTGTTGATGGCAAGGAGGTTGGCGAACCTGATCCGCCGCGGATCTGGCTGTACCATAAACCTGTCGGCCTGGTCAGCACGGACAGCGATGAAAAGGGGCGCGACACAATCTACGACAGAATGCCCGAAGACATGCCGCGCGTCATGAGCATCGGACGGCTTGACCTGAATTCCGAAGGTCTGCTGCTTCTGACAAACGATGGCGGTGTGAAACGGCGTCTGGAGCTGCCATCGACCGGCTGGCTGCGCCGTTACAGGGTTCGCGTGAACGGACGCCCGACCGAAGAAACCTTCGAGCCATTGCGCAAAGGGATCACCGCAGAGGGTGAGACATTCCAGCCCATGGCAGTTTCGCTGGACCGACAACAGGGGGCCAATGCCTGGCTTACCGTCGGGCTGCGTGAAGGGCGCAACCGCGAAATCCGGCGCGCCATGACGGAAATCGGGCTGACCGTGAACCGGCTCATCCGTATCAGCTATGGCCCGTTCCAGCTGGGCGAACTGAAGCAGGGCGAGGTTGAGGAAGTCAGGCGCAAGGTCGTGCGGGATCAGCTGGGCCTTGATGCCGCCGACGAGCGCAACACGGCGCAGATGCCTGCGCGTGGAAAAGGCTCCGGCCGCCCTGCCGTTCGCCGCGCCGCACGCCGGAAAACAACACCTGACAAACGGAAATAACCTGCGGCGGTTCCCGGTGAAAAACAGCTCCCCTTTCCCCCTGCCACCGGATGCGCCGGGCCGCCACATTCAGACCATAGCATGAACGTCGGGCGCCGCACGCTCTGACAGCACAGTCTGAGCGTCTGAGCGGGACAGAAAACTGGCGCGGTTGTAAATGTGCGCATATATTCGCAGAGTGTCCGGGACGAGGGAGAGCCATGACGCCCACAACATTTCAGAAAACAGCCTATGTGGCGCTTTTGCTTGTGATGCTGGGTGTCGCATCCGGGCTTTTGTCCCGGCTCTGATTTATGGCGCAGCGTTTCGGCGGAAAATACAGCCCGAATGGCAAACCGGACAACGGGGCCGCCCGGCCCGGTGCCTACACCAGCGCGCGTGTGGATCCCGTCGGAGCGCGCGCAAATCTTATGTTTCTGCCCGCTGTTGTGTTGCTGTTCACCGCGATTTTCAACGGTGCCCTTGGCCTCGCGACGGGCGTTGCCGGCGCGGGCATTCTCAGCCTCGGCGCATGGCTCCTGCGCGGCGGCCTGCAGGCAGAGGCTGCCTGGCACGCCCGTAAAGTAGCGCGCCGTCCGGCCCTGCCCCGCAAGATACTGGCCGCGCTGCTCGCAGGTGCCGGCATTGCCATGGGAGCCTTCAGTCACGGCGCAGGTATTGCGGCGGCTGTTCTCTTTGGCGTGGTTGTGGCCGGGTTGCATCTGGCTGCTTTCGGCACAGATCCGCTCAGTGACAAGGGCATGGAAGGCATCGATACGTTCCAGCAGGACCGAGTGGCCCGCGTGGTCGACGAAGCCGAAGACCACCTGCGCGCTATGTCTGACGCGCTGCGCCGCGCGAATGACCGTGAGGTCAGCGCACGCATGGAGCAGTTTCAGGCCGCCGCACGCACATTGATTGCAACGGTCGAGGATGACCCGCGGGATCTGACCGCGGCCCGCAAATATCTGGGCGTTTATCTGATGGGTGCGCGCGACGCCTCGGCGAAGTTTGCAGACATTTATGCACGGTCCAGGGACACCGGTGCCAAAACAGACTATCTCGTCCTTCTGGATGACATGGAAAAGAACTTTGCAGCACGCACTGAAACGCTGCTGCTGGACGACCAGACCGATCTGACGGTCGAGATCGAGGTCCTGCGGGACCGACTGAAACGCGAAGGTGTGCGCACCGAATGACGCAGCCCGCACAAGAGAGGAACCGGAATGTCCGATAAGATACGTCAAAAAGCCGAGGCCGTACTGGCCGAGGTGGAAGAAGTAACAGCTGTTGTGCTGCCTGAACCAGCCGAAGCGACAGCGATCGTGCCACTGGCCGACGCCGATGCGCCTGTCGGCGCCGAAATCAGCAAGCGCATGGCCGAGATCGACATGACGGACACCAACTCGATTGTGTCTTTCGGCAGCCGCGCACAGGTTGAGCTGCAGGAAATCAGCCAGGCCATGCTGGGCGGCGTGCGCAACAAGGATGTAGGCCCAGCCGGTGACAGCCTGCGGAACATTGTCTCCACGATCCGTGGTTTTTCGGTCTCCGAACTGGATGTGCGCCGCAAAACCACGTTCTGGGAAAAACTGTTGGGCAAGGCCGCGCCCTTTGCTCAGTTTACGGCACGCTTTGAACAGGTTCAGGATCAGATAGACCGCATCACCGACGACCTTCTCAAGCACGAACACACGCTGCTGAAGGACATCAAATCGCTTGATCTGCTCTATGATAAAACGCTCCAGTTCTATGATGAACTGGCGCTCTATATCGCCGCTGGTGAAGAAAAACTGAGCGATCTCGACGAAAAGACCATCCCGGCCAAAGCCGCCGAAGTCGAGGCCGCTGCGGAAGGTGATCAGGTGATGGTGGCACAGGAACTGCGCGACCTGCGTGCCGCCCGCGATGACCTGGAGCGCCGGGTTCACGATCTCAGGCTGACCCGCCAGGTCACCATGCAGTCCCTGCCCTCTATCCGGCTGGTGCAGGAAAATGACAAATCACTGGTCACTAAGATCAATTCGACTCTGGTCAATACTGTGCCGCTCTGGGAAACCCAGCTGGCACAGGCCGTAACCATTCAGCGTTCTGCCGAAGCCGCCGCTGCAGTACGGGACGCAAATGACCTGACGAACGAACTGCTGACAGCAAACGCGAAGAACCTGCGTGAAAGCAACAAGGTCATACGCGAGGAAATGGAGCGCGGTGTCTTTGACATCGAGGCCGTCAAACAGGCTAACGCCGATCTGATCGGCACCATTGAAGAAAGCCTGCAGATTGCCGACGAGGGCAAGGCACGCCGTGCCGCGGCCGAGACGGAGTTGCAGGAGATGGAAACCCGCCTGCGTGATACGCTGGCTGCGGCCAAAGCGCGGGGTGACGGCACAGGCGACAACGCCGGCACCGCTGTGCCGGGCTGACCGGGAATGCCGGCTGGCACGTTCAGAAAGACCGCTGCGGCGCTGGCATTGCTGGCGCTGACGGCCTGTGACATGCCACTGGCGACCAGTGCCACACCGAAGCCCCGCCCGACACAGAGTGCGCCGGTCGACATCAGACCGACCTCCGAGAAAAGCGCGGCGTTGCGCAGCTATTTTGGCCAGGTTCAGACCGCACAGCTGAACCAGGGCCTGTTGCGCACCGACGGCGGAGGACCGGACACACCGTTTACGGCGGATATGCTGGCGCGGAACTTTGAGCAGATCGTGTTTTTCAACGAATACGCCCGTGCGCTGCAGGGTCGCGGCGGTGAAAGTCCGTTGCGGCGCTGGGATGCGCCGGTGCGTATGAAAGTGATTACCGGCCCCGGCCTGCCCCCCTCACAGGCGCGCGGAGACACGGAAACCATCCGCGAATATGCCCGGCGGCTTTCCGGGATCACCGGCCACCCGATCAGCTTTTTCGGCCGCCCGAACTTCGTGGTCATCGTCGCATCCGAGGACGACCGTGACATGGCACTGAACCAGGCCGCGGCTGAAATACCCGGCATCTCGGCCCAGAGCCTCGACGCGCTCCGCAATCTGAACCGCGACACCTATTGCGCGGTCGCCGCCTATGCCGCAGGTGCCGGTGCAAATACCTACACGGCTGCCGTGGCCCTTATCCGCGCGGAAAACCCCGGGCTTCTCCGCCAGAGCTGCATCCATGAGGAACTGGCCCAGGGACTGGGTCTGGCAAACGACAGCCGCGATGCGCGCCCGTCAATCTTTAACGATGACGACGAATTTGCGCTGCTCACCAGGCACGACGAACTGCTGCTGCGGATGCTCTACGATGACCGTCTGAGCCCCGGAATGACCGCGGAAGAGGCCGCGCCGGTGACACGGATTATGGCACGTGAACTGATCAGCGGACCACTCTGAATTATCTCATGTAACACATGAGAAAGAACACGCAAAGGACTGAGTAAATGGGAATTTTTGATTTTCTTTCCGGCGAATTTATCGATGTCATCCACTGGACAGACAACACGCGGGACACCATGGTCTGGCGGTTTGAGCGCGAAGGTCATGAGATCAAGTACGGCGCGAAGCTGACAGTCCGCGAAGGACAGGCAGCAGTGTTCGTGCACGAAGGCCAGCTGGCCGATGTCTTCACACCCGGTCTCTACATGCTCGAGACGAACAATATGCCGGTCATGACGACCCTGCAGCACTGGGACCATGGTTTCCGCAGCCCTTTCAAGTCCGAGATTTATTTCGTCAACACCACCCGGTTCAACGATCTGAAATGGGGTACAAAGAATCCGGTGATCTGCCGTGATCCCGAGTTTGGCCCCGTGCGGCTGCGTGCCTTCGGAACCTACTCGATCAAAGTGTCGGATCCCGCGAAGTTCCTTGTGGAAATCGTTGGAACGGATGGTGAATTCACGATGGACGAGATCAGTTTTCAGATCCGCAACATCATCGTGCAGGAATTCTCGCGCACTCTGGCGCGCGCCGGTATTCCGGTCATGGATATGGCTGCGAACACACGCGAACTCGGCCAGTTGGTTGGACGCGAGATCGAAGCTCAACTGGCTGAATACGGACTGTCGATGCCGGAACTATACATCGAAAACATATCCCTGCCGCCCGCAGTTGAAGAGGTGATGGACAAGCGCTCCTCGATGGGCGTGATCGGCAATCTGAACGAATACATGCAGTTCCAGGCCGCAGAGGCGCTTGGGCGCGACGGTGCGGGCGCTGCCGCGATCCAGGCGGGTCTGGGCGCGGGTCTGGGCATGCAGATCGGCCAGGCAGCCGCGCAGCAACAGGGACCGTGGGGCGCACGCGCTGCCGCACCAGCCGCCGTGCCGCCCCCGCCGCCACCGGTGGAGCATGTGTGGCACATTGCCGAAAACGGTCAGACCAAGGGGCCCTACTCCAAGGCTGCTTTGGGGCGCATGGCAACCGATGGCGCGCTGACCCGCGAAACGCTTGTCTGGACGCTTGGCCAGGACGGCTGGCTGGCCGCGGGCGAGGTTACCGAACTGGCCCAGCTGTTCACAGTGCTGCCGCCACCGCCGCCACCCCCGGCGGGCTGACGCGAAATGCGGCGACACGCCACCATAGGGCTGCACTGGTCGATTCTGATTTTTCTGCTGCTTTTGCTGGCGGCAGGGTCGTCGCACGCGGTGCTCTCCTGGCTGTTCGGTCTGGCAGGGTTGGCAATGTGCATGCTGGCGCTGGTGTGCGGGCTGATGAATAGCCCCGGCCCCGTTCTGAGCGGTGCGCTGCGCCGGGCGCATCCGTGGGCCAACCGGGGGATGTATCTGCTGCTTGGGGTCTGCAGCCTGTCCGTTCTGGCCCCGCAACTGGGTTTTTCTCTGCCCGGACCGGGCCCGCGCGACCTTTTGGTCGGACTTCTTGGTGCAGGCCTGCTGCACGGCATTTTCAATCTCTGGCGGACCACCGCGCTGGGTGACGGCGCGCTGCGCCGCATATTACCGGGAGGATGGCTGTGAGCGACGCGACGACCGGTACCCCGCCGCCTGCGCCGGCGGCTGAGCATCATTTTCCCTGTGACACCTGCGGTGCTGATCTGAGATTTGATCCGGCGCACGGACAGATGCGCTGCGATCACTGCGGCAACACCGAAGCGATGGATCACGGCCCCTGGGCCGCGGCCAGCATCCGCGAACTCGACTTCCGCGCGGCTCTCGGGGATGCATTGCCAAAAGCAGATATGGAGGAAACCCGGGTTTCCAAATGCCCCAACTGTGCGGCGGAGGTGGAATTCGACCCGGCGGTTCATGCAACGGAGTGCCCCTTCTGCGCCACGCCGGTCGTTGCTGACACAGGCACCCACAGGCATATCAAACCCCGCGCGGTTCTGCCCTTTGCCTTTGACGAGGCGGCAGCACACAGCGCCATGAGCGACTGGCTGGGCGGTCTGTGGTTTGCGCCAGGCGGCCTGCAGGCTTACGCGCGCAAGGGGCGGCGCATGCAGGGCATATATGTGCCCTACTGGACGTTCGATGCCGATACCAAATCCCGGTACACTGGCGAACGTGGAACAGTTTATTACGAAACCCGCACTGTTACCCGCAACGGCAAGACCTCGCAGGTGCGCGTCGCGCGCGTGCGCTGGCGGTCTGCCTCGGGCCGCGTTGCCCGCTTTTTTGATGACGTGCTGGTGCTTGCCTCGCGCAGCCTGCCGAAGATATTCACCGATGGGCTGGCGCCCTGGGATCTGGCAGCACTTGAGCCTTACACGCCCGAGTATCTCGCCGGATTCCGCGCCGAAGGCTACGCGGTATCATTGGAGGACGGTTTCCGCGAGGCCCGCGAACAGATGGATGCAACCATTGCACGGGACATTCGGTTTGACATCGGCGGTGACCGCCAGCGCATCCACAGCGTGGACACGCGGGTCAGCGATGTGACCTTCAAACACATCCTTCTGCCCGTCTGGCTCGCCGCCTACAAATACCGCGGCCAGACCTACCGCTTTGTCGTGAACGGGCGGACGGGTCGGGTCCAGGGCGAACGTCCCTGGTCTGCCGTGAAAATCGCGCTCGCTGTGATTGGTGTCGCCATTCTCGCGGCTGGGGCTGCCTATTTTTATGCGATGAACCAATGACAAGATTTGATGCACTGACCGGCTTGCTTGACGACAGATACTCCTGCCGGGCCTTCCGCGCCGACGAGGTTCCGCGCAGCGACATCGAACGCATCATCGACGCCGCCCGGCGGGTCCCCTCCTGGTGCAATGCCCAGCCCTGGCAGGTAACGATCACCTCGGGTGCCGCGACGGAAATGTTTCGCACGGCGCTTCAGGCAGAGGTGGCTGCGGGCACACCCGCACCGGATCTGGCCGCACCCGAAGGGTATCCGGGCGTATATGGCGACCGGCGGCGCACCTGTGGCTGGCAGCTCTATGAGGCGGTTGGTGTTGAAAAAGGCGACCGTGCTGCTTCAGCAAAGCAGATGATGCGCAATTTCGCGCTGTTTGACGCACCGCATGTGGCGATCATCTCCAGCCCCCGTGCACTGGGGCCCTACGGAGCCATGGATACAGGCGGGTTTGTCACAGCCTTCTCGCTCGCGGCAACGGCCTGCGGCGTGGACACGATCCCCCAGGCCGCAATCGCTTTCTATTCAGCATTTGTGCGCAGGTACTTTGACCTTGGAGACGACCGGCTGGTGCTCTGTGCCATATCCTTCGGTTATGCCGACACGGACCATCCCGCCAACAGTTTCCGCACCGACCGTGCAACCGTTGACGACATCGTGGACTGGCGGACATGAGAGCGCTGCTGCAACGCATCAGCGAAGCCAGTGTAGCGACAGGTGGAGAGACTGTGGGCCGTTCCGGGCCCGGCCTGCTCATCCTGGTCTGCGCCATGCCCGGGGACACCGACGAGACGGCTCGTGCGCTGGCGGCCAAAGTATCAAAGCTGCGGATTTTCCACGATGACGACGGTCGCATGAACCTCTCAGTGGTCCAGACCGGCGGATCGGCACTTGTGGTCAGCCAGTTCACGCTGGCCGCGGATACATCACGCGGCAACAGACCCGGGTTTTCGGGTGCCGCGCGCCCCCCGGAAGCTGAAGAGCTTTATCTGGCCTTTGCACATCATCTGCGCGATCTGGGCATCGCAACCGAAACCGGGCGTTTTGGAGCCGATATGAAGGTCAGTCTGGTAAACGACGGGCCCGTGACCATCTGGCTGGACACGGAAAACCCCTGAGCGCCATTGCCATTCTGCGGAAATCACGACAAAACCTGAGCATGCAAAAAGACGATCTGCTACAGAGGCTTTTTCAGGCCGGTGTCCGCGCGGTGCGCGGCGACGTATCCGTAACTGCGGCACTGGACAGCGCGCCCTGCCCGGTGCCGGATCAGATTATCGCGGTCGGAAAGGCCGCAACAGCCATGGCAGGCGCTGCTGCAACGCGTTTTCCGGATACGCCAATGCTGATCGTAACGAAATACGATCATGCTGACGGCGCGCCTGCCCATGCCCACGTCATCGAAGCCGCGCACCCGGTGCTTGATGAAAACTCCCTCATGGCAGGGCGACGGATACGTGAAACCGTGTCTTCTATGGCCCCCGGCAGTCATCTGTTGATGCTTGTGTCGGGCGGCGCCTCCGCGCTGGCTGAGGACCCGGTTGATGGGCTCGATCTCGCCGGGCTCAGCGAGCGGGCGCGCGCAATGCTGGCCTCCGGCGCGGACATTCACGAGATGAACGCCGCACGCAAAAAACTCAGCCGCGTCAAAGGCGGCGCCCTGCTGAGCAATTTCAAAGGCACGCGCGTGACGACGCTGGCCATTTCTGACGTCGAGGGAGACGCGCTGTCTGTTATCGGCAGCGGAATTGGTGATGCGCCTGAGGGTGCCGGTTTTGAGTTTGTGCCACAGATCGTTGCCAGCAATGCGATTGCGCGGTCCGCTGTGGCTGCTGAGGCGGCCCGTCTCGGCATTCCGCTGATAACAGACGAAGAATCGCTTTATGACGATGTGAACGTGGTCGCGGGCCGTGTTGCAGACAAGTTGAGCAACGCTGCTCCCGGATTGCATCTCTTTGGCGGCGAGCCCACGGTTGTTCTGCCGGACAATCCCGGTGAAGGCGGGCGGAACCAGGCCCTTGGCCTGCTGCTAGCACGCGAAATATCGGGCACCGGGGGGCTGCAGGTCCTTGTGGCCGGCACCGATGGCACGGACGGGCCCACGAGTGCTGCTGGTGCAGTCGTGGATGGCGCTGTCTGGTCGCCAGACGGGCAGGACGCCCTGGATCGGGCCGATGCCGGGCCCTGGCTCGCAGCACGTGATGCGCTGCTGACCACCGGGCCGACCGGAACAAACGTCATGGATCTCGTCATAGCACTCAGGCGCTGACCCTTGACAGAATCTGTCACCGGCGCAACCGTCGCCGCATGACTGCTGCCAATACCCTGCGCGACATCGAGGAGCTGCCCGATGTGGGCATCACCCTTTCAGACGGATGCAGATTGTCTGCACGCGTCTGGCGCCCGAAAGATGCCGGTGCAAACCCGGTTCCTGCCATTCTTGAATATCTGCCCTACCGCAAGCGCGACGGGACCTGCGCGCGCGATGCGCTGACCCATCCGTGGTTTGCCGCGCGCGGGTATGCCTGCATTCGCGTTGATATGCGCGGCAATGGCGACAGCGAAGGCCTGATGGAGGACGAATACACCCCGCAGGAACAGGCCGACGCGGTCGAGGTGATCAACTGGCTGGCCGCTCAGGACTGGTGCAGCGGCACGGTCGGCATGATGGGTATCAGCTGGGGCGGGTTCAACGGGCTGCAGGTGGCGGCACTGGCACCTGACCCGCTGAAGGCGGTAATTACGCTGTGTTCCACCGTCGACCGGTTTGCCGACGACATCCATTATAAAGGCGGCTGCCTGCTGAACGAAAACCTGGGCTGGGGGGCCACTATGTGGGCCTATTCGTCCCGCGCACCCGATCCGGCGTTGCGGGAGAACTGGCGGGAACTCTGGCTGCAGCGCCTCGAGAACGAACCGTTTCTGCCGTCCGTGTGGCTGCGCCATCAGCGGCGGGACGACTACTGGCGGCATGGATCGGTGATCGAGGACTACAGCGCAATCAAAGCAAAAGTGCTGGCCGTCGGTGGCTGGGGCGACGCCTACAAAAACGCGGTGCCGCAGCTCGTGCAGAACCTGCCCGACGCCAAAGGCATCGTTGGCCCCTGGGTACACAAATACCCGCATTTTGCCGTGCCTGAACCCCGCATCGGTTTCCTGCAGGAAGCACTGCGGTGGTGGGACCACTGGCTGAAAGGCGAGGACACCGGCGTCACAGACGATCCGGATTACCGGGCATTTGTGATGGACGGCGTACGCCCCGAACGGTGGTATACCGAGCGTGCAGGCCGGTGGGTGACTGAGCAGGACGGAGCCGCCGCACACATCCCCTACCGGACGCTCTATTTCACTCGAGATGGCCTGTCTGACGGTCCTGCACGGCTGATGGCTGCAATCAACTCGCCGCAGGACTGCGGCGCGGAGGCCGGGGAATACTGCGCGATCTGGCTGGGGCCCGAAATGCCCGGCGACCAGCGGGATGATGACACGAGGTCCCTGTGCTATGACACCGGTCCGCTGGACCACGACACGGACGTTTTTGGCAGCGCAGTGGTCAGACTGTCGGTGGCATCGGACAAGCCACAGGCACAGATCGCGGTCCGTCTGGGGCATGTGCACCCCGACGGAGCGGTGACGCGGATCACCTATGGCGTTCTGAACCTGAGCCACCGCAACGGGTCAGGATCACCCGAACCAATGCGGCCGGGCGAAATCGTGGATGTTGAACTGAAACTGGACCAGATCGCCTATCGGGTGCCGGCCGGTCACAGGCTCCGGGTCTCGCTGTCAGATGCCTACTGGCCGCTTGTCTGGCCCTCTCCGGAAAAAACGCAGCTCACACTGACCGCCGGGACACTGCACCTGCCTGTGCGGCGCACCGCGAAGCGCCCGGAATGCGCGTTTCCGCCTCCTGACGCCGCCCCGCCCTGGAACACCACAACACTGCGCGAGGCCAGTAACAGCAGACGCCGGGAAACAGACATGGGAACGGGAAACGAGCACCTACATATCCTCGACGATTTCGGCAAGGTGCAGGACGATGAACACGGTCTGATTTCCGGGGCCATCGCCCGTGAAACATGGAGCATCCACCCGGACGACCCGCTGTCCGCACGGGGGACATGCCACTGGACGGAAGAAATGGAGCGGGATGGCATCCGACTGCGCACGGAAACCACCTGTGAGATGTGGTCAGATGCCACCACTTTCTATCTCCGGGCGCGGCTGGAAGCATGGGAGAATGACAAACTGATCTACGAGCGCGATCACTCAGACCAGATCGCCCGGGACCACCTGTGACCCTGGACTCATCAAATATCGCCGATAGGCCTTGCGACACCGTGAGAAATGCGCAAGCCTGAAACCATAACGCAAAAGCAAAAAATGAGCAGCCAATGCTGTTCCAACCGGGAGAAACCAATGGACAATCAACTCAAACACCTCAGTGAACGTGTGACCAAAGGCCTGATGACGCGCCGGGAGTTTGTCGGCCGCGCCGCTGCACTGGGCGTCACAGCCGCCGTCGCAAATTCGATGCTGGCCACGGCTGCGAAGGCCGCAGGGCCGGTCCGCGGTGGTACGCTGAAGCTTGGCGCGCAGGGTGGTGAAAGCACAAACACGCAGGATCCGGCGCTGACCGCATCGGAAGTACCGCTCAACAACCTGCGCTGCTGGGGTGAAACGCTTGTCGACGTGGACGAAAAAGGCCAGCTGGACATGCGGATGGCTGAAAGCGTCGAGGCCTCTGCAGATGCGAAACAATGGGTCTTCAAAATCCGCAAGGGCATCCCGTTCTCGAACGGCCAGGATATGACGCCAGATGATGTGCTGAAGACCATGCAGCGCCATTCGAACGAAGACAGTCAGTCCGGTGCTCTCGGCATCATGCGCGGCATCGAGAGCATGAGCGTCGATGGTGACAACTTCATCGTAAACCTGGTGACCGGTAACGCCGACCTGCCCTATCTGATGGCAGACTACCACCTGATGATCCAGCCCGGCGGCGGCATGGACAATCCTGGTGCCGGCATCGGCACAGGCCCCTATACCATCGAGTTTGACGAGCCTGGCGTGCGCCACGGCTTCAAGCGCCGCGATGACTACTGGGATGCAGATAACCGTGGTTTCGCCGATGCGGTCGAACAGCTTGTTCTGAACGATGCCACAGCACGTACAGCAGCGCTGCAGTCCGGTCAGGTGCATATGATCAACCGCGTTGAGCCCAAGGTTGCGGGTCTTCTGGACCGCGCGCCGAACCTGAGCGTGCAATCTGTTGCAGGCCGGGGGCACTACGTCTTTATCATGCACGTAGACACGGCACCCTTTGACGTGAATGAACTGCGCCTTGCGCTGAAATATGCGATCAACCGTCAGGAAATGGTCGACAAAATTCTGCGCGGCTATGGCACAATCGGCAATGACTTCCCGATCAACGCCAGCTACCCACTGTTTGACGACAGCATTGAGCAGCGTGAATATGACGCTGCAAAAGCTGCCGAGCACTACAAAAAGTCCGGCCACGACGGATCGCCCATCATCCTGCGCACCGCGGACGGCGCCTTCCCGGGTGCGGTCGATGCGGCAGCGCTTTTCCAGCAGTCGGCACAGGCGGCTGGCATTCCGCTGGAAATCAAGCGTGAGCCCAACGATGGTTACTGGTCTGAAGTGTGGAATGTTCAGCCGTTCTGTGCCTCTTACTGGGGTGGCCGTCCGGTACAGGATCAGATGTACTCGACAGCTTATCTGTCCACCGCTGACTGGAACGACACACGCTTCAAGGTGCCGGAGTTTGACGAAATGCTCCTGTCCGCGCGCGCCGAAATCGACGAGGGCAAGCGCAAGGAGATCTACTCCAAAATGGCGGTCATGCTGCGCAACGACGGCGGCCTGATCCTGCCGATGTTTAACGACTTTGTCGGCGCGATTGCCAACAACGTCGGCGGCTGGTTCGAAGATCCGAACGGGTCGCTCATGAACAACAAAGCCGCGATCAAGTGCTGGCTGACGGACGCGTAAGGCCGTCTGAGAGATGCACCCGATCCTCAAACTTCTGGCTCAGCGCTTAGCGCTGAGCCTCATTCTGCTCATCGCTGCTTCTGTTCTGATTTTCGCCGGCACCTCCATTCTGCCCGGCGACGTTGCACAACAGATCCTTGGCCAGTCCGCCACACCCGAAGCGCTGGAGAACCTGCGCAGCGAGCTTGGTCTCAATGATCCACCGCTGACCCGCTATTTTGCATGGCTGGGCGGGATCCTTCAGGGCGATCTCGGCACCGCACTGACCAACGGCCGCGACATCGCCGAAAGCCTTGGCGTCCGCCTTTCGAACACGCTTTTCCTCGCCTTCTGGGCCGCCGCCATTTCGGTGCCGCTGGCGATTTTCCTCGGCCTGCTTGCCGTCCGCTACAAGGACCGCTGGCCCGACAAGCTGATTTCAGGCATCACGCTGACCACGATCTCCATCCCCGAATTCATGATCGGTTACGTTCTGATCTACTGGATTTCGATCCAGTTCGGCTGGTTTTCGTCAGTGGCCATCATCAATGAATCCATGAGCCTGGGGCAAAAACTCAACGCAATCGCCATCCCTGTGATGGTGCTGACCCTTGTGGTTCTGGCGCATATGATGCGCATGACACGCGCCGCGATCCTGAACGTGATGCAGTCTGCCTATATCGAAACGGCTGAACTCAAGGGCATGCCAATGCTCAGGATCATCCGCAAACATGCCTTTCCCAATGCGATCGCCCCCATCGTGAACGTCGTTATGATCAACCTGGCCTACCTGGTTGTCGGCGTTGTGGTGGTCGAGGTGGTCTTTGCCTATCCGGGCATGGGCCAGTACCTGGTGGATCACGTGGCCAAACGGGACATCCCCGTGGTGCAGGCCTGCGGCCTGATCTTTGCGGCTGTCTATATTGGCCTGAACCTCGTCGCGGACATCGTGTCGATCCTTGCAAATCCAAGGCTGAGGCATCCGAAATGAGAATACCTCTTGCAGCCCTTATCGGCCTTTTCTTCACCGGTCTGTTCTTTGCCATGGCCATCTTTGCTCCGCTTATTGCCCCCTACGGCTTTGCCGAAGTGGTTGGCGATGTGTGGGAACCACCCTCTGACAGGTTCATGCTGGGCACCGACAGCATCGGCCGCGATCTGCTCAGCCGCATGATCTACGGCGGCCAGACCACGATCTTTATTGCAACCGCCGCAACGGCGCTGAGCTTTATCACGGGCTCCGTTCTGGGATTCTTTGCGGCCGTCTCCGGCGGCTGGATTGACCAGGCAATCTCGCGGTTTGTCGATCTGATCATGTCGATCCCGTCGCTGATCTTTGCCCTTGTCGTTCTGTCGGTCATGCCGACCACAGTCACCATTCTGATCGTTTTGATGGGTCTTCTGGACAGTACCCGGGTGTACCGTCTGGCGCGTGCCGTTGCCGTGGATATCACGGTGATGGACTACGTCGAGGCCGCCCGCCTTCGCGGCGAAAAGACCGCCTGGATCATCTTCCGCGAGATCCTGCCCAACGCCCTGTCGCCGCTGATTGCTGAGATGGGCCTGCGGTTCATCTTTGCCGTGCTCTTTGTTTCCACCCTGTCCTTCCTCGGGCTCGGCGTGCAGCCACCGCAGGCGGACTGGGGCGGCATCGTGAAAGAGAACAAGGAAGGCATCAACTACGGCATTGCCGCAGCACTGTATCCCGCCTTTGCGATCGCGGTGCTGTGCATTTCCATCAACCTGGTGGCGGACTGGGTCCTGAACCGGACCACATCGCTGAAAGGAGGCCGGGGATGACCGAACCGCTTCTCAAAGTCCGCGGCCTCAAGATCGGAGCCACGATCTATCCGCCCGGCGAAAAATCCCGCGACATCGAAATCGTACATGGCGCCGATTTCGATCTGCAGCCGGGTAAGGTGCTTGGGCTGATCGGTGAATCCGGTGCGGGCAAATCAACCATTGGTCTTGCCTCCATGGCCTACGGGCGCGGCGGAGTGGAAATCACCGGCGGTACAGTCGAGGTCAACGGCCGTGATATCCTGCAGTCGGGTATCCGCGACGTGCGCCGTCTGCGCGGCGCGGAAGTAACCTATGTGTCCCAGTCCGCAGCGGCGTCTTTCAACCCGGCCAAAAAGATCATGGAACAGGTGACCGAAGCGGCCGTTTTCCAGGGGAAGTTCTCAAAGGCCGAGGCCGAGGAACGCGCCGTCACACTCTTTCGTAAACTGGGCCTGCCGGATCCGGACAACATCGGTCAGCGGTACCCCCACCAGGTATCGGGCGGACAGTTACAGCGGTGTATGACGGCCCTGGCACTCTGCCCCGAGCCGGACCTTGTGGTCTTTGACGAACCGACCACTGCGCTGGACGTGACGACCCAGATCGACGTGCTGGCCGCGATCAAGGAAGCAATCCGCGATACCGGTGTCGCTGCACTCTACATCACGCATGACCTCGCCGTGGTGGCCCAGGTGAGCGATCATATCATGGTGCTGCGCATGGGGGATATGGTCGAATACGGTACCGTGGACCAGATCATCAACGCCCCGCGCGAAGACTACACCAAAGCGCTGGTCTCAGTCCGCTCCATCGAGCACGAAGAGAAAAAGCCATCGCCCGATCCGGTGCTGAAGGTGGAGGGTATAACCGCCCGCTACAAAGGCACGAACTTTGATGTTCTCAAGAACATCAACGTCGATCTGCATCCGGGCCAGACCCTTGCGGTTGTCGGCGAATCCGGTTCCGGCAAGTCCACGCTTGCACGCGTCATTACCGGCTTGCTGCCGCCGTCTGCAGGCAAGATCACCTTTGATGGACGCACCCTGACGCCTGACATGCCCACGCGGCCGATTGACGACCTGCGCGAGTTGCAAATGATCTATCAGATGGCGGACACGGCCATGAATCCGCGTCAGACGGTCGGCACCATCATCGGACGGCCGCTGGAGTTTTATTTCGGCCTCAAGGGCGCTGAGAAACAGAAGCGTATCCAGGAACTGCTGGACGAGATCGAGCTGGGCGAAGGTTTCCAGGACCGCTACCCTGCGGAGCTGTCCGGTGGTCAGAAGCAGCGGGTATGCATTGCGCGGGCGCTGGCCGCGAAACCCAAACTGATCATCTGCGACGAGGTCACATCGGCGCTCGACCCTCTGGTGGCTGATGGCATCCTCAAACTGCTCCTCAACCTGCAGAAAATTGAGGACGTCGCCTATCTGTTCATCACACATGACCTGGCAACAGTGCGTGCGATTGCGGACAGTATTGCTGTGATGTTCCAGGGTGAAGTCGTCCGGTACGGGCCCAAGTCAGAGGTGCTGAGCCCGCCCTTTGACGACTATACGGACCTGTTGCTGAGTTCGGTGCCCGAGATGAAGCTCGGCTGGCTGGAACAGGTCATCGCCAGCCGCAAAATGGAAAGCGCTGGCAACTGAAGGCCTTTGCCTGAAGGCCAGAAAAAGCCCCCGCGCCGCGGCGCCGGGGCTTCTCCCCTCCCTCCCGACGGCTCAGCGCCGCCTGCGCTGAATGAGGAGCAGTCCACCCAACCCCACAATCAGCATTGGGAAAGACGCGGGAAGCGGCACAACCGACGGACTGTCAGCGGTTGTCACATTGTCGACGCCGAATACGTCGTTGGCCAGCCCGACAAAATCCACCCTGTCGAAAGCCTCGGTTGAGAGAATCCCAAAGAACGTCGGCGTATCGTCATCGGTTGGCGGCGGGGCGATCAGTTGCCTCAGCACGCCGATCTGCGTGCGCAGGAAATCGTCGTTGAAATTGAAGAAATCCGCACCAAACGCAAAAACCGGTTCATCGAAGGATATCGACGCATTCGCCCCGTCAAGCGTGAAGAAATTCAGCACAGTTGTTCCGTTCAGGTCCACTTCGGGAAAAACGGCCGGAACATCAATCAGGTTATAAAGCCCGAAACCATCCCCTTCTGCTGAGACGGTCAGCCCTCCTACTGTAGCGGACCCCGCTGCAAAGGAATCGTCTGCTGCCACAGACGAGAAGTCTTCGATCTCCACCTGACCGGTCAGCGCGGCCTCGAACAATGCGCGGTCCGTATACGATGTGATTGTTGCTGCTGACGCATGCCCACACACCAAAGTAAGAGCGAAAGCTGTAAAAAACCTGTTCATGTCACCACCTCCATCAGAATCTTTACCAACCCAGGGTAGTACATGTCCTGTGTCTGAAGAGGCTCTGATTTCCCGTTATGCGGGAATGCGCCGAGATGCCAACTCAGGATTCTGGCACAGTCTTCGGGGACAGCCGAAAAATACGGAAAATCAACGCCTTAACGGCGCGTGCGGATGTCAGCCGGAAACCGCCTGGTGTGAGCGGAAGACAGGCAGCAACTGATCGCTGCTGTGCATTCCGGACAGTGTTTCGACCCGGCGTCCGTCAGCGTCAAACAGAAGAAGGGTTACATGCGGGACACCGTGCTCGACCGCAAACCTCTGCCCATCCGGCGTCTTGATATCAGCTATCAGATAAACCAGATCGCACTCCCCGAACGCGCGCAGCGCCTTGCGGGTCTGTTTCTGCAGCGCAGTGCAGGTCGGGCATTGCGGATCATGCACCTGAACGACGGTGGGCTTGCCCTGCCCGATGCGGCCAAGGTCGTGCTCTGCAGCATAAGCGCGGTAAGAACCCAGGGCGAAATACCCGCCGCCACCGGCAAGTGCCAGAACCCCTGCCCCATTGCGAACGAACCGGAGCATGTCACGACGCGTCGGGTTTTCGGAAACGGGTACGGTCTGTTGCTGCTTCGATTTCTGCTGTGCCTTGCGTTTGTTGCGCGGTTTGCCCATGGCGCGTCCTTTCCGGTCTGGCCCGGCTGTACCATGCCCCCGCGAGGTGCGGCACCGCAAACGCACATCGGTAACAGGCGCTCACATTCCTGTGTCTTTGGCGCGGACCAGCATCGCCCACAGACAAAAAATCGCGCCTGCAACAACGCATGCCATGGGGTTCTCTGCGCCGGCGCTCGTTTTGCACAAGCTATGCGACCAGAGCCGCGGCACACCCGAGTTGCAGTCCGTCGTTTCTGAGCCGCCTGCATGACGCATTTATTCTTGCGCCGGCTGCGCAGTTGGCGCCACATGGCCCCGAAACGGGGAGACCGCGGCCATGAACAACAGACTGCTTCTGATCATTCTGGACGGGGTGCCATGGCGGAACTGGCGCCGGCTTTTCGGAAACCTCGAAGGCTGGGTCGACACCGGCGAAGCCCGGGTCTGGAAAATCCGCTCGGTGATCCCGTCGATCTCAGCCAGCTGTTATGCGTCGATACACACCGGTGTCGTCCCAGCCGAGCACGGATGCACCGGCAATGGCAACGTCTTTCGTCTGTCTCATCCCGATATCTTCTCTCAGGTGCGCGCGGCAGGTGGCGTGACCGGCGCGGTTGCGCATTCCTTCTGGTCCGAGTTCTTTAATCGCGCCCCCTTCGATCTGGTACGTGACATCGAATACGATGAGCCGGACAGCGACACCATCTGCCACGGCAGATTTCACACGATGACCGGATACAATCTCCGCAATCAGATGACGCCCTCAGATGTCGATCTATTTGCGACCCTGACACGCCTCTGCGAGCGCCACGCGCTGGACTACGGCATGCTGCACACCTGCACACTGGACAGCATGGGGCACCGTTTCTTTCACGAATGTCAGGAAATGGATGATGCCTGTTTTGCGATGGATGAGATGCTGGCCCCCTTCATCCACCGCTGGCGCAGAGCAAGTTATGAGATCATGGTGACCGCAGATCACGGCCAGGACGCGCGCGGGCATCATGGCGGGCGTGACCCGCTGCAGCAGGATGCTGCCCTCTACTATTTCGGTGATGCCGAGGGGCCTGCAGAGGACACCGTGCTGGACCAGCTGCAGCTGGCCCCTACGATCCTGAAGCGTCTCGGCGCACCGGTCCCGGACACGATGCGTGCTGCATCATTCCTGACCTGATCAGGCTGCATCCACGGCTGTGTTTGCGAGCTCCCACGGCCGTACAAAATCGCCCAGCACCGCTCCGATGGCTTCCACGCTGGCCCCATTGGGGTCAATCTGTGCAACAAGGCCCCGCTTTTTGTCGTCCGTAACAGAGACAACGCGCGCAGCCACACCAGCCTTTTCAAGCGCGCCATTGTAAACACGGGTGATCGCATTCTTCCGGAGGTCGGGCTTGAAGATTTTGCCCACCGCTGTCTTCGGCAGCTCAGGCATAATGGTCATGTGTTTGGGCTGTGCGGCCCGTTCATGCACGTGTCCCTTACAGAAGGACAAAAGCTCTTCTTCGCTGACACTGGCACCTTCAACCAGTTCCACAAAGGCGCAGGGCACTTCGCCGGAATGCGCATCCGGCTGGCCGATGGCGCCCGCGAATGCCACCGCTTCGTGGTGCAGCAGCGCTTCTTCAATTTCCGCAGGATCAATGTTGTGCCCGCCGCGAATAATGAGGTCCTTGGCCCTTCCGGTGATCCAGACATAGCCGTCGGCATCCACCCGTCCGAGATCACCTGTCCGCAGGTGGTTCCCGAAATAGAGATCAGCGTTCTTGTCGGTCTCAGTATAAGTATTGCCAACGTAGACCCCAGGATTGGCCACACAGATTTCCCCGATTTCATCGGTTTCCGCCTCAACCGGGCCATCCGGCGTGCCCTTGTAAATGCGCACGTCGCAATAGGGCAGCGGAATACCGATGCTGCCGACCTTCTTTTCGCCATCCGTGGGGTTGCAGGAGACGAGGCAGGTCGCCTCAGTCAGGCCATAGCCCTCCACCAGCGTCACGCCTGTGGCCTTCTCAAAGCGGCGGAAGAGTTCGAGCGGCAGCGGCGCTGATCCCGAGAACGCCGTTTTGACAGAGCTGACATCGGCATCAATCGGACGCTGCATTTTCGCAGAGATCGCCGTGGGCACTGTGATGATAAATGACACTTTCCAGCGCTCGACGAGCTTCCAGAAATTGTCCATCACGCCCTCACCGCGGTATCCCTGCGGTGTCGGGAACACCACATGCGCCCCCGAGGTGACCGCCGCCATCAGGATAACGTGGCAGGCGAAAACGTGGAACAGCGGCAGTGGGCAGATGATCGTATCTTCAGCCGAAAAGAGCAGTCTCGCCCCCAGCCAGCCGTTGTAAATCATCCCGGAATAGCGGTGCTGGGCGACCTTTGGCATGCCCGTGGTACCCCCGGTATGGAAGTAACACGCGACACGGTCTTCCTGCTTGTCCTCAAAGGTCAGCGATGTCGGCTGCTTTGCCATTTCGGCCATGAAGTCCATGTACCTGGCCTGGTTCTGCACCGTGCGCTTGGGACGGATCAGCGGGACGATCCAGGACTTCGGCGGTGTCAGATACCGCAGCAGATCGACCTCAAGAACAGTTTCAACACCCGGCGCAAGTGCCACGGCTTCAGCCGCTTTGTCCGCCACGTCCGTCTTGGGGAACGGACGGAGCGTGACAACAACCTTTGCACCTGTCTCGCGCAGGATCGAACCGATCTGCTCGGCATCAAGGAGCGGGTTGATCGGGTTCACAATGCCTGCAACGGCACCGCCCAGCAGCGCAAAGACGGTCTCATTGGCGTTGGGCAGGATATAGGCGACGACGTCTTTTTCACCGACACCCAGCGACCGGAAGAGATTTGCAGCCTGCGTCGTTTTGCCAAGAAGGTCCGACCAGGAAATCGTCTCCGCTTTGTCTTTCGGCCCCGAAAAAATCTGATAGCTGACCGCATTATGGTTTGGAAACTTTTCCGCCGTCCGGCTCAGCTGACCAAAAAGTGTCACAGGCAGATCGCGGTCCGCCCACGGCATCTCGTCCTGAATGGCATCGCGATCCGTGATCCCGGCAAAAGTCATCAGTCTCTCCTCCCAGAGCGCCCAAGTCCGGGCATTTTTGTTATCTGACGGGCAAAATGCGGGTTTTAACCGGCTTCTGCAAGCCATTGCAGGCAGACCAGAGGCGCCGGGACGTCACGTAAAAACGGGCAACGGGCTTATTCCGCCGCGATACCATCCGTGAACTGCAGGCGGGCAAGACGGGCATAAAGACCGCCCTCGGCCACAAGTCTGTCGTGAGGGCCGGTCGCAACAATGCGTCCCTCGTCCATCACGACGATCCTGTCCGCCTTTTTCACAGTTGCCAGACGATGCGCAACAATGAGCGTTGTGCGACCGGCGCTGAGACGATCTACGGCCGCCTGAACAGCACGCTCACTCTCAGCATCCAGAGCGCTTGTCGCTTCATCGAGCAACAGCACGGGAGCATCTCTCAGAATGGCGCGGGCAATCGCAATGCGCTGTTTCTGACCGCCCGAAAGCATGACACCTCGTTCACCGAGGTAACTGTCATAGCCATCCGGCAGCGTGGAAATGAAATCATGTGCTGCCGCTGCTTTTGCTGCCTGGTCAATCTCTGCATCTGTGGCATCCGGTCGGCCGAAACGGATGTTTTCCCGAGCTGATGCCGCAAAGATCACCGGGTCCTGAGGCACAAGCGCCACGGCCTTGCGGAACGCATCCCGCCGCAAATCCGTCAGGTCCATACCATCGAGCGTAATACGGCCCGATGCGGGATCATAAAACCGCAGGATCATCTGGATGACTGTTGTCTTGCCCGCTCCGGACGGCCCAACAAACGCGACAGTTTCACCAGGCTCAATGTCGAGGCTGACCCCGTCCAAAGCCTTCACCCCGGGCCGTGACGGATACGTAAACGTCACGTTCTCGAAGGCGATACGCCCCTGCACAGGCTGGGAAAGATCAAGTGTTTTTTCGCTGTCGCGGACGCTGTCTTCTGTCTGCAGCAGTTCCACCAGTCTTTCCGTAGCACCGGCGGCGCGCTGAAGTTCGCCCCAGATTTCAGACAGCGCCGCAACGCCACCGGCCACCATCACAGCATAGATGACAAACTGCACCAGCGCACCCTGTGTCATGTCCCCTGTCCGGACATCCCGGGCGCCAATCCACAGAACCCCGACGATCCCGGCGAAGACAAGGAAAATGACGATCACGGTCATCACAGCCCGGGTAAAAACGCGCCGCCGGGCCGCATCAAATGAATGCTCTGTCATCGTGGCAAACTGCGAACGGCTTGCTGCCTCATGGGTAAAGGCCTGGACCGTCTGCACAGCACCCAGCGCTTCTGAGGCGTTACCGGATGACGCAGCAATCCAGTCCTGATTTTCCCGGCTCAGAACCCGCAGACGCCGGCCCAGAACAAGAATAGGCACGATCACCGCAGGTACAATCAGCAGAACAAGACCAGTCAGTTTCGCAGATGTCAGCAGCATGAGCACCAGGCCACCCGCAAAAATCAGCAGATTGCGCAGGGCAATCGATACCGAAGACCCGATAACAGAAAGGATCAGTGTTGTGTCGGTCGTGATGCGGCTCAGAACCTCGCCGGTCATCGTTTTCTCATAAAATGCCGGGCTCATACCAATAACCCTGTCGAACACCGCTTTGCGGATGTCGGCCACCACCCTTTCGCCCAGCCTGGTCACCAGCGCGTAGCGTAACCCGGTTCCAACCGCCAGAAGCGCTGCGATGCCCAGCGCAGCGGCGAAATACAGATCGAGATCACGGACGCTTTTGGTGTCAAAATTATCAACCACCCGCCGCACGGCCAGGGGCAGAGTGAGAGACAGCATGGCTGTCACAACAAGCGCGGCAAGCGCGGCGCCCATCAGCCAGCGGTACGGCAAAAGGAACGGTGTAAGGGCCTTGAGGGCACCGATGCGCTTCGATTTTTCGCGCTCTTCATTCTGCCCCGGCAAACCATGCGCGGGAGGTGTGGGCCGGGCCATTCTCTGTCCTTCGTTAACGTGCCCTTTTTTGGCTGGCCGCGTTACGGGCGTCAAGCCACCGGGCGTCATCAGCGTCGTCTGACCGCAGGAGCGTGTTGCAGATGCTCTGTGACTTGCCAGCCTCCGCGTATCGCGGCTGGTACGAAAACAGCTTTAATGCCGGGTATCGAACGGATTAAGAACAGGTTTGGAGCGCCCGACGCTGCGCCACGGCAAACTGTGATCCGGAACAACTTAAGCCAGGCACTATACTTGTCGTTTAAGTTGTTTGCATGGAGCGGGCGGCGGGAATCGAACCCGCTTCATCAGCTTGGAAGGCTGAGGTAATAGCCAGTATACGACGCCCGCTCAGTGCTTTACGGAATATTGAATGGTTCTTCCGGGGTCAAGTGAGCATTTCACTATGTGTGAAGGAGCCGCGCCCTTCAGTATCTTCCCCAGTATTAACAAAACAATTCAAGGAAGAACTGTTTTTGCCCTTCACAGACAAATGTCCGCTGTGCGGACAAAGCCGTCGTTCTTCAGGTTTTTATCGATTACCTTGGAAGTTGAAGAAAACCCGTTAACAGGGACATTAAGCGCCAATCGATCACTTATCGCCTCGAGTGCTTTCGGATCTGGATACGTGCATGCCAACCAGTCAGGCCACCGCGATCGTAAGGTATACTTGTCCTGCCAGGGCTTCGATTGCAGCTAGAGTTCGTGCTTGGTCAGACACTGGGAGAATATCGCCATATCCAAGCGTGCTGAGGGTGACCAAGCTGAAATACATGAACTCGGTGCTGTTCGGGGTGAGGTCGGAGAAAATGGGCATAGAGAATGAGCCCGGTACGGCGCGGTCGATGAGCCCATACGTCATGGCAAAGGTGACGCCCAAGGCGAAGTAGATGTTAATCGACGCCAGCAGAAGACCGCCGTCCACGCGAGATTGTGAGAATAGCTGAATCACGAATAATAACACCAAGGTTCCGAAGAAGATGCCGGACACCGAATAAAACAGGATTAGTGCTTCGGCTGTGTCGTTCATGATCAGGTAACTTGTGGCAAAAAAACTCTATTGAGACCATTGGTGCGAGCAGGAAAAACTGACGCTTGAATGGCAGGACGATCAGAAGGACGAATGTGAGCGAGAGCATGAAAAGCAGGTGCAGCAGAAAAGTGGAGTTGCCAAAGAAGGAGGGCAGGACAAATGCGGAGATCAGGCTGGTGAGCAGCCCAAATTGGCCGAATTCTCGAAACCAAACAGAATTGCGCGCCGTTTTCATCGACGTCATTCTATCCTCAGTGACGGTACCGCAAAGGCCCCTCATGTCACTTTACCGGTCAATGCACGCCAAAAACCGGCAAAGTTAGCCGTCCAAAAAAAGATCAAGATAGCGCGGGGAACCAGCCGCCTTGAGTGCCTATCTAAACCTATTAAGTCGCCCTGTAGTCGCGGCAATCCACAATACAACTGTTCAATTCCTGCCGGAATGCTTTTTCGCGGTTCCCTTGTGATCCCGGCCTTTGAATGCGCTCTTTCAATGTCTGCTCCCGACCACATCCACTGGTCTCGATCATCATTCAGAACAACAACCACAACCTTCAAATGCATTGCATCGGGGAAAGGAAAAAGCGCATGCAACGAGGTGCGAATTACCTCGCCTTCTCGCCGGCGGGCGTTACGGCTGGGCTCGACGGGTTTGACGTCGCCGCTCCGCGCTAACTGGTCGCCGGCCCGGTAATTTTCGCAGTGTTGATGATCCGGCACAACGCACCTTAAAGCCACGCTCGCCAACCCGCCCTCAACGGGGTGGCTCAGGGTGCATCGGTTGCGAGGCGGTACTTCCGGAACAGGGCCCCGTCGATTGTCACATCGCCCTCTGACTGTGCGCCGAGTCGCTTCAGAGCTCCCAGCTTTTTCCGCGTCGGCGGAAGAAGGAACGTCACAGAAGGAATGCGCGCATCGCCGCGCGCGAAGGCCAGTGCCTGAGCGGTGATCCTGTTGCCCAGGCCGAAGGCAGAGGGTTTCAGCACCAGCCCGAAGTCCCAGTCAGCCCCCTCACGCTGAAAGCCGCCCCAGCCCACATAGTCGCCATCCGACAGGATTGCCCAGTGACCCAGGCCATCCTGCGCCCACCTGGCTTCTTTCATGGCCACGAAGTCTGCAGCGCGCTGAGTGTCCCAGCTTCCATCGAGCAGGGGCATATGCACGGCCAGTATCGGGTCCGACATGTGGGCCGCTATTTCCTCAACGGGAATCGTGGACAGACGGGAAAAGCTGATTTTTGTCATTGATCCGGCTGCGACACGCCGTAGGCGGCTCCTTTGGTTTCAGGGTCCATAAGTGCATCGATCAGGAAGTTTGCAAGGCCCGTCCTTGAGACGGATGAACCATTTTCGGGCAACGCGTTTCGTTGCGCCCGGTAGGCAGCCACGCCGCTGTCCTGCAGGAACCCGGCGCGGGCCGAAGTCCAGTCAAGGCCGGAGTCCTTCAGGATGTCCTCCATGTGCCCGGCGCTGCGCACAACGTTTGGCACGACCACGCGCAGTACTTTTCCCAAGAACGTCTGGTCCGGGAACAGCAACGCCGTTGAGGTCACCAGAATGCGTTTGATATCTGTTGAGGACGCAGCGCGCACGATGGCATCCGCAGATCGGGCATAAACAGAGGTGGCGGCTTTTGTCGGCAGCCGACCGCCCAGCGTGGAAATCACCGCGTCATGGCCGCGAAACACCGATGCGAGGAACGCAGAGTCGCAGGGATCACCGACCGCGACCTGCAGTTTTTCATGTTCAGTACCGGGCGTTTTGTCTGCTGAGCGAACGACTGCCGTGACGTCTATTTCTTTTTTTAATGCGGCCTCAAGCACCAGCCTGCCCGTCCGCCCGTTCGCGCCCAGAACAACGAGTTTCAAGTTTATCTCCATTCTTTTTGGAATCGATGTATGACGTCTCTCCACCCAGCCTCGGACGAAGAGACAATTCCTTCAACAGATCGGCCCCTTAACCCGGTTCGGGAACCGCCGTCTACGCCTGATCGCCAAAAAGTTGTGCGCCGGAATGCACAATAGCGGCCAGGTGACTGGCCACAGTCACGCGGCAGGCCGTTTGCAGCACGCCAAGCCTTTGCAGCGCGCTTTGGCTGTCGCGCAGACTACCCGCCCATCAGTCTGAAAAACTCAATCAGCTGACCATTCGGATCCATCATTTTGAGCAGGTGAATCCCCGGCTCCTCAATAATCTCTGGCACCGCCACACCGGCAGCAACGGCGCGCTTTTGCAGCGTTTCAAGATCTGCGGACTGCAGGTAGGGCACGGCTCCGGAACCCGGCTCAGAGCCTGGGGCGTATTTCTCCCGCGACACGATGGCAAACCAGCCACCGGCGACGTCAAACGCCACGAAATCCGGAAGTTCGATGGCCGGGGCAATTTCAAAAAGGGTGCGGTAGAAAGCCCCGGACCCTTCCATATCATCGGTCGGGACATAGGCGCCCATCGCCAGAAGCGGTGCGGCGTTTGTGGGCTTCACCTCTTCAGCGGCGAGTGCGGCAGGCAGGGCGGCGGCAAGGGCAACAGCAGTTAATCGTCTCATGTTCTGGTCTCCGTATTCTGTGACTTTCGTGCTTTTACCGCACCCATGCTGACAGCGTGTTGTCAGCATGGTGTCAGTATGATCTGCTTTCAGTGAAAGGAGAGCACATGAGACGCGGTGACAGGCTTTTTGAGATCATCGAGATTATGAGGCGTGCAAAAGGTCCGATCTCAGCTGAGGCCATCGGAGAGGAGCTGGGCGTGACCAAACGCACCGTCTATCGCGACGTCGCAGCTCTCATCGGTCAGGGTGTGCCAATCAATGGTGAAGCCGGCGTTGGGTACGTTCTGGAATCCGGCTTTCACATGCCCCCTCTGATGCTCACACCGGACGAGATTGAGGCCGTGACGCTGGGCGTCATGTGGGTGCAGAGCCGGGGCGAGCCTGAGCTGGCACTGGCTGCGGAGAAACTGATCACCAAGCTCGAAGCGGTGGCCCCGGACAAATACCGCACCTCATTTCTGGAGACTGTCGTCAGCGTGGCACCGGTTGATCAGCCAGATGAGGTGCTCGGCGCTGCAGCCATCCGTCTGGCCATCCGGCAGCGCAGAAAAATCGCCATGACCTATTCGGACAACGCAGGCCGGGACACCCGACGGGTGATCTGGCCCATACTGCTGGGATACCGGGAGACCAGCCGGATAATCGCCGCGTGGTGCGAACTGCGGGAGGGGTTTCGTTACTTCCGGACAGAGCGGATCAGGGAAGCCGAAGTGCTTGAGGACAAAATTCCAAAGCGCATGGACCTGCTGCGCGCCGCGTGGCGCGGTACGATGGACGCAGAGCGCAGACGTTTTGAGAACGGATCGTGAAACACCGGCGCGCGTGTCAGCGCAAAGCGGCATTGGAGCGCATCAAGCGGCAATGAACCGGGCCCGGCACGCGTGCCTGCGCCGCCTGAGGTCATGCACTTCTGAAGTAACCGCGCATGGCTGTCCGGAAAAACCGCTAATCCTCAGGATACGTGACAGACATTTTAAAACGCGGGTCCTGATGCCAGCTCCAGTAGATATCCTGCAGCTTCATCGTTAATTCGCCAACACGGCCATTCCCGACCGGGTGACCGTCGATGGTTGTTACCGGCATCACCCCGCCAGCCGTGGATGTTGCAAAGACCTCATCCGCCCGCCGAAGCGCATCAGGTGAAAGCGGCCCGGCGGTGCAATTGATCCCTTCAGCTGCACAGATTTCCATCACCGTCCGGCGTGTTATTCCCGGCAGAACGCCCTTGTCCGGCGTGACCAGCGCGCCGTTGAAAACCGCGAAAATATTGAAGCCCGGCCCTTCGGAAACACTCCCCTGCGCATCGAGCAGAAGAGCCGTTTCGCCGCCGCGGTCGTAGGCACCATAGAGCCCCATGATCAGATCAAGCCAGTGATAGTTTTTGAGCGCCGGATCAACACTTTCCGGCGGAATCCGTACAGTATCGACCAGCGACACATGCAGTCCGCGGCGCATCTGGTCGTCATTCGCTACGGACCCATAGGGCACCGCAAACGCCAGAAACCGGTTGCGTGCATCTCTGGGATCGCGGCTGAACGTGTCAGAGGTGCCGCGCGTACAGATCATCTCTACATAGGCATGTCTGTGTCCGGACAGAGCAACGCAATGGTGAAGAAGATTGCGGATTTCAGCGCGCGACAGCGGCAGCTGCATCCGAAGCCGTGCAACGCCGGCCAGAAACCGGTCAATGTGATCGTCGAGACGAAAGAAGGCGCCATCCCGGACGTGAACCGTGTCATATGTGGCGTCAGAATGCAGAAACCCGTAGTCCAGCACCGATATTTTTGCTTCAGATACCGGGATGAACTGGCCGTCCTGGAACGCCACGCCGTGCGGATACCGGTGCGGATCCTTATAGGTGTTTTGCAACTGCGAAGCCTGCATATGGGACCTCCTTTTTGCTGTTGGAACAGCAGCAGGATACCTGCGCACTTTGACTTTCTGGCGCCAAAATGGTTTTAAGACTGACCAAAACCGGTCACGAAATCCACGAAAGTGATACATGCTGCCCAAAGAGCTCGACCCGATCGACAGAGCCATACTCGACGCGCTGCAACAGGATGCCCGGCTGTCGGCTGACGCGCTTGCGGAACAGGTTGGCTCCTCCCGGTCTTCCGTGCAGCGACGCCTCAGACGGCTTTCTCAGAACGGCGTGATCGAACGAGAGGTGGCCCAGCTGGACCCCGGTGCCGTGGGCGATCTGATGACCTTTGTGGTTGAAGTTGAGCTGGAGCGTGAACGTGTTGACCTGCTTGATGAATTCAAGCGCTCCATGCAGGCGCTGCACGAAGTACAGCAGTGCTATTACATCACCGGACAGGCAGATTTCTTACTCATCGTTCTGGTCAAGGACATGCAGGACTATGATCGCTTTTCAAGACGCGTTTTCGTCGAAAACCCCAACATCCGCCGGTTTGCCACGTCGGTGGTTGTAGACCGCGTGAAGGCCTCTCTGCGCATACCTCTTGGCGACGGGTGACCCCCGCCAAAAGACCGCCAACGCTGAACCGTTTCCGCGCGGGTCAGCGACGCCTGACGCCTCTTCAGCCCGGCAGGATCAGCCAGCCCAGCCCAAGCGAGACCGCCGGAATATAGGTTACCAGCATCAATGCGGTCAGGATGGCCAGGTAGAACGGCCAGATCGTTTTGACGACGTTCTCCATCTTCTCATTCCCGACAACGCAACCGACAAAGAGGCACGCCCCCACGGGCGGTGTGGTCAGCCCCAGACCAAGGTTCATCATCATGATGATGCCGAACTGAATGGGGCTCATCCCCAGATCCAGAATGATGGGCAGGAAAATCGGCGTTGTGATCAGGATAAGAGCGGCCATATCCATGATCATGCCCAGCGCCAGAAAGGTCATGTTCAGCATCAGCAGAATGACAAATTTCGATTCCGAGAAGGACAGCACAAAACCGGCCAGAAGCTCCGGCACCCTATTCAGCGTCAGCAGGTAGGCAAAGGCCGACGCGCAGGCAATCAGGATCATCGCCATCGACGTGATGCGGACCGACACCAGAACCGCTTGCCGGAACTTGTCCCAGGTCAGCTCGCGGTAGACCAGCGCCGTCACTACGATCGCATATATCGCCCCGAAGGCACCGGATTCCGTGACCGTCATGATACCCGACAAAACGCCGCCGACGATGATGACAGCCGTCATAAGCCCCGGCAGCGCAACAATGAAACTGACCGCAAGAGACGAAAGGCCCGGGAAGTCCTCGGCCGGGTAACCACGTTTCACCGCAACCAGCCAGGCTGCAAAAGCAAGGCACAGACACATCAGCACGCCGGGCACGACGCCCGCAAGGAACAGCTGGCTGATCGGCAGTCCGCCAGCAGCGATCGCGTAGATGATCATGTTATGACTGGGCGGGATGACAACACCCGCGACCGACGATGTTACGGTCACGTTCACCGCGTAGTCGCCGTCATATCCTTTCTCCTTCATCACCGGCATCAGGATCGACCCGAGCGCCGACGTGTCTGCAACCGCCGAACCCGATATGCCGCCAAACAGCATGGACGACGTGACATTCACGATCCCCAGACCACCACGCAGCCAGCCGACAGCCGCCGATGCCAGCCGCACAAGACGCACCGCAATGCCCCCCTGCAGCATCAGCTCTCCGGCGAATATAAAGAACGGGATCGCCAGCAGGGAAAAGATCGAAATGCCGGAGACAATGCGCTGGGTGGCAATGAAGAGCGGCAGCCCTTCGTAGATGAACCCTGCGAAGGCCGCGATGCCAAGGCAAAAGGCGACGGGCACGCCCGCGATCAGGCAGATGAAGAACACGCCAAAAAGGAGAAGAAGGCTCATGTCCCGCAACCTGTGCCGGCCGCGCGGCGGATCAGGTCATCCATCGCAAAGAGAAAGATCATAGCCCCGCCCAGAATGACCGGCACCGCGCGCCAGCCCTCTGATATGCCGATCAGGGGAATGTCGCGCCGCGCCGTCCGTTCGAACATGACATAACCCTGCCACGCCAGCATCGCGCCAAAAAACAGAAGGGCCAGTGACACGAAAATCAAGGCGGCATGGCGCAAGCGACCGGGCATGGCGTCACGGATGAAATCCACAGACAGATGCGTGCCGCGTCTCACGCCGACCGCCGCCCCCAGAAAGGTGATCCAGACCACCATCAGCAGTGCTGCCTGCTCAACCCATGTTGGTGTCGCATTCAGGATGTACCGTCCATAAACCAGCCAGCCGAAGATCACGATCAGCGCCACGATCATCACACTGGCCAAAGCCGAGGCCAATTGCGCCAGAAAATCCAGCCCACGCTGCCAAGCCGCCATTGCATGCACCTTTCACGTCAAAAAAGAGGGGCCATGGGGCCCCTCAGGTTATGGGGTGGGAGATGCCCTCAGTCCGTCGTCTGGATTGCTTCGATGACCGGTGCCAGATCCGGATTTGCCGAAATGAAGTTTTCGTAGACCGGTGTCATCAGTTCCTGGAAGGCGGCTTTGTTCTCGATGTCGTTGATTTTCACCCCCGACGTCTCAACCTTAGCACGGCTGACCGCTTCGCGCTCTGCCCACAGTTTGCGCTGTGTTTCGGCAGAATTTCGTGCGGCTGTCCGGACCGCGGCCTGAGTGTCCGCATCGAGCGCTTCCCAGGCGGATGTCGCGATACACAGGCACTCCGGAATAATCAGGTGTTGCGAGATCGAATAGAACCCTGCGACTTCAAAATGGCCGGTCGATTCATAGGACGGGTAATTGTTTTCCGCCCCGTCAATCACCCCGGTTTTCAGCGACTGGTACACTTCGCCAAAAGCCATTGGTGTCGCGTTGCCACCCAGCTGCGCGATCATGTCGACAAACAGATCGTTGTTCATCACGCGCACTTTCAGACCCGCAACGTCCGCAGGTGTCATGATCGGGCGTTCTGAATTGTAAAAGCTGCGCGCACCGGAATCGTACCACGCAAGCGGCACAACGCCTTCTGCCGCCATCGCTTCCTCAAAAATTTTGCCGACATCGCCATCCATGGCGCGGAACATGTGCGGCACGTCATTGAAGATGAATGGCAGCGAAACGACGTTAGTCGTCGGGATGATCGGCCCCATGGGTCCAAGGTTGAACTGACCCACCTGAATGCCGCCGTTGCGGACCTGTTCAATCGCGTCCGGCTGTGAGCCGAGAACGCCGCCGTGGAACATCTGCAGCCTGATGTCCGTTGTTTCGGCCAGTTCAGCCGCAAACTGATCCAGCGCGACGGTGTTCGGATATTCTTCGACGTGGATGTTCCAGCCGCGCCAGTCCGTGGCGCCGGCGGTCACAGGGATCGAAAGTGCGACGGCAGTCGCCGCAACGATAGATGCGAATTTCATGATGTCCTCCCATTTTTACGAGGATCACCATACTACCATACAAGTTTGAGTAAAGGATAATTTGGGAAAGCTCTGTTCGCTAGTCCTCAAAGTATTCGGATTTCGCCTGCCGGACGGCTTCGATTGTCTTTTCAATACGCGCCAGATGCGCCCGCAGCGCAGCCTCGGCACCGGGCGCGTCTTTCCGGGAGACGTATTCAAAGATCAGGTGGTGGTCCTCAACAAGCGTTCTCATCTCGTCGGCATTTTTCAGGCTGAGCACACAGATCCGGTCCACATAGGCCTTCTGCGATTTGATTTCTGCGAACGCGAATGGTGTCTGCGCGGCTTCGGCCATCAGAGCATGGAACTCTTCGTCCAGCGTGTGAAAACCCTGGGTGTCGTTGTTCTGAACAGCCCGGTTCTGCGCCTCCAGCGAGCGTTCAAAGCCGGGGCGGTAGACGTCAGACCATGAATTACAGGCGCATTTGATCACCTCTATTTCAATAGCAAGGCGCTTAAACCGTGCTGCGGCGATTTTTTCGGATGAAAAACGCCGGACGCGCGTGGCTTTCTGGGGCTGGATCGCAACCAGCCCTTCGCTCGACAAAAGGTTGAGGGCTTCGCGCACCGGCTGTCGTGATACCCCGAACTTTGTCGCGACTTCCGCCTCTGACAGTTTCACGCCCGGCAGGATCTCCAGTGACATGATCTCGTCGCGGAGCTGGGCAAAGATGACTTCCGCTGTCGTGCGTCGTGCGGAGATCGAATACGCCATAGCCGGTGGCCTTTCCATGGATGTGCGGCACTTGGTTTTGCCGCGTCGGTTCGCCTGTATCCCTGTAGTGCCGCCATATTCAAAAAAGCGCCAGTACCAGATTGCGGTTGCCAATCGCTCTATTTCACCATACTACCATACCAGTTTGAATTGCAACGGATGCGACAATGGCTTTTTCAGAACAGGTGGTGGATGGCGGCGTAAGGCGACAGGTTCTGGCGGACCACGCAGACCTCATGATGGTGGCGTTCCGCTTCAGGGCCGGAATGGAAGGCGCGCTGCATCACCACCCGCATGTTCAGTCCACCTTTGTCCGGTCCGGCCGGTTCGACTTCACAATGGATGGTGAAACCCGCACGGTCGTTGAAGGCGACAGTTTTGTCATCCCGTCAGACACCGAACATGGCTGTGTCTGCCTGGAAGACGGTGAGCTGATTGACTGCTTCACCCCACGACGCGACGACTTTCTTTAACACCACAGGTGCCAAATGCTTTCCGTACGAACACTTCACGCTGTCAGCCAGTCCGAAACAAAATCGATGGACACGACCGCCCTTCGGGAAAACTTCCATTTCGACAGTGCCTTCGCCCCGGGCGAGGCGCGCCTGCTCTACACGCACTACGACCGGATGATCGTGGGTGGCGTGCAGCCCGGCGACACCGCCATCACCATTGATGAAGTCAAAGAATGCGGTACCGCCTCGGTCCTGGACCGGCGCGAAATCGGCATCCTGAACCTCGGCGGGACCGCTCCGGTTTCCACACCCGCGCAAAGCCACGACCTCGAACGGGGCGACGTGCTCTACCTTGGCATGGGGTCCGGACCGGTCACCTTCGGCACCGGCGGCAAATTCTATCTCGTGTCGACCCCAGCCCACAAAGCCCTGCCCGCAAAACTCATCCGGCTGAGCGATGCCGGCAGTGTCAAGATGGGCGCGCCGGAAACCGCAAATGACCGCACAATCTATCAGTTCATCCATCCCGACGTGATGGAAAGCTGCCAGCTGGTCATGGGGTACACGATGTTTCATGGCGGATCTGTCTGGAACACCATGCCCGCGCATGTGCACGACCGCCGGATGGAAGCCTACCTGTACTTTGATCTGGCCGAAGACAACCGCGTCTTCCATTTCATGGGAGAGCCAGACGAGACGCGCCATATCGTGATGCAGAACGAAGAAGCAGTGATCTCGCCGCCCTGGTCGATCCATTGCGGCTGTGGCACCGGAAGCTACACGTTCTGCTGGGCGATGGGTGGAGATAATGTCGACTACAAAGATGTTGATATGGTTGCGATGGCAGACCTGCGATGAGCGCTTTTTCTCTTGCCGGCAGAACCGCCCTTGTGACCGGCGCGAATACCGGGATCGGTCAGGCCATCGCTGTTGCGATGGGTCAGGCAGGCGCGCGCGTGATCTGTGCAGGCCGTCGCAGCTGCGAAGGAACAGCGGAGCTGATCGGCGGTTCCGCCGAGGTCATGCAGCTGGATTTTGCCGACCCGATGGCAGCCAGCGACATCTTCACTGACCGTGCCATCGACATCCTTGTGAACAACGCTGGCATTATCCGGCGCGAGGATGCCACCGACTTCTCCGAAAAGGACTGGGATGACGTCATCGACGTGAACCTGAAGGCACTCTTCTTTACCTCTCAGGCCTTTGCCAGAGCGGCCATGGCACGCGAAGCGGGCGCCAAGATCGTGAACATCGCCTCCCTGCTGTCCTTCCAGGGTGGCGTGCGCGTGCCGTCCTATGTTGCCTCGAAACATGGTGTTGCAGGCCTGACCAGGGCGCTGTGCAACGAATGGGCAGCACACGGCATCAATGTGAACGCCATAGCGCCCGGCTACATTGCAACCAATAACACCGAGGCGCTGCGCAACGATCCTGACCGCAATCAGGCTATTCTGGAGCGTATCCCCGCCGGGCGCTGGGGAAACCCCTCGGACATCGCCGACACGGCCGTCTACCTCGCGGCACCAGCCTCTGATTATGTCAACGGCGCGGTGCTCAACGTGGATGGTGGATGGCTTGCGCGCTAAGGCGTCAGATCGAAACCCGACCGACGGTTTGACGCGGAAACAGGGCCTCCCCCTGTCTGATCGATCCGCGTCCTGACAGCCGCGACCGAAACGGGAGCAGCAGAAGTCATCCCACCAGATGTGTAGTCCGCAGAGTGATCCCTCGTATCCGGGACACCGAAAACCCAAGAAAAATCAGCCCTGCCCCCGCCAGTTCGATCTGAGCCGGCCGCGCGCCCAAAGCCCCCCAGGAGATCAGCAGGGCAACAGCCGGCGTGAACGTGGGCAACATCGCGACGGTCTGCACAGTCAGCCGTCTGAGCGCCGCCATCAGAGTGAAAACGCTCACCACACCGCCAACCACCCCCTGGATCAGGAATTGCAGACCCAGCATCGCAGGCGCAGTTGTTGAAAGCGACGGCCAGGCCAATGGCCCCAGAAACACAGTTGCGAAAACGGCACTCAGAGAAATGACCGCAGCCGTGCCTTCGAGCAGCGGTACCTGCCAGTGCCTCAGCAGAACGGTGTAGCCGCCCCACATCAGTCCGGCCGTGACAAACAGTGCAATACCGGTCCCCCAGGAGCGCGAAACGCTCTGCACTTCGAACCCGACAAGCAACCCAAGGCCCGCGAACATGATCAGAGCGCCCAGTATACGGGGAGCAGTGATTTGCTCTCTGAGCAGAAGCGCACTGAAAACTGTCCCCGCAACGAAAACGGCGACCGGTGCAAACAGCAGGCCGTGCGACAGCGGTGCAAACTGATAGCCTGAGACCGCCGTGAGACCAAACAGGGGGCCTCCGAGCACGGCAAGCACAATCAGCCGCCGCAGAGGAACGGTGCCCCCCTGGCCCTGATGGCGCATCCATGCCAGCACCAGGCATGCGAACACGCCTGGCGTCGCATACCGCAGAAAACTCAGCGCCTGCGGGGACATGCCCGCGTCTGTCCCGGCCTTCGCCGCCACGTTAAAGCTCGCCCAGCAAAGAACTGTAACCATCCCCCAAAAGGCACCGGCGAAAGACGTTCTGCATGGGTCTGGCATCGGATCTGTTCCCGCAAATGATTGTTGCAGTTCATTTTGCAGATCATCCTTTATACTCTCCATTGCTGAGTTATGATGCAATCAATACTCTGGAGGTATAGGTTGGAACTTCGTCACCTGCGCTATTTCGTGGCCGTCGCCGAGCACGGCGGCATCAGTCACGCGGCGGAGCGGCTGAACATTGCTCAGCCGGCTGTCTCCCGCCAAATCAGGGATCTGGAACTGGAACTCGGTTTTGATCTGCTCCTGCGCGAAGGGCGCCGTGTTGTTCTGACGGACGCCGGTCGCACCTTTGCAGAACGGGCCCGCGCCATATTACAGGACGCTGAAGACGCGGCAGAGGCCGCAGGCCGCATCTCGCGTGGGGAAGCGGGGACGGTGCGCGTGGGCCTTCTGGAAAGCGCCTCCTGGGCGGGTCACGTGCCGCTCACACTCAACCGCTTCAAACGCAGGCATGACCGGGTCCGGCTGGAAATCCATCCGATGAGCTCGGTTGAGCAGATCAACGCGCTGCTGGCGGGCGAACTCGACGCAGCTTTTGTCTACCAGCAGGACAATATCGCCAGGGAAGCCCTGAACATACACTCCCTGCGTTATGATAATGTTGTCCTTGCTGCTTCCACAGACCTTGTTTTTGGCCATGACGGGCCGCTGACGTTTGAAGACATTGACGGGTTGCCCATCGTTGCGTTTCCCAGAAGCGTCGCGCCTGCCTACCATGACAACCTGTTCGCCGCCCTTTCTGCGATCGGGTTCAATGCTGAAATCGTTCAGGAAGCGCAGGACGAAACCACCATTCTCAGCCTTGTCTCCGCAGGCGTCGGATGCGCCTTCGTGAATTCAGCCAATGCACAGCGCCCACCGCGGCAGGTGCAGTTCCGCGAGGTCGAAGGCCTGTCCGTGCCGATTGAGTTTCTTTTTCTGACAAGAAAGTCCCCCGGCAGCCTGACCCGGCTGCTGGTGGACACAGTTCATGAAATCAATGCTGAACAGGTATGAAAATAATACCTCATAAAACTTTTTAATTATCAGTCCGCGTTGCCATGTTTGATCCATCGAAACACAGTCTGATGGAAACACACCATGACACGCATTGCGAAAACTGCTCTTGCCAGCACCGCTCTTATCCTTGCCACCAACCTGCCTGCCGGTGCTGAGTCCCTGTCCGGCACGCCGATAACTGCCGAAACCCTTGTGGATCATGCCGAAATGATCCGGATTGCTGACACCATTGATGCGGCGGTCGACGCAAAAGACTGGGCACTGGTCCGCAGCCTGCTGACCGACGACATCCGCGTGGATTTCACCTCTCTGGCCGGTGGCGAGCCCGCAACGATCCCGTCTGACGCGCTGATCGCCGCCTGGTCGGGCAATCTCACCGCCGAAAAGCAGTCTTTTCACCTGCGCGGCAATCACCGGATCACCTTTGAAGACGACGGATCCGCCACCATGCTCAGCCACGGCTACGCCTGGAACAGAATGGACCGCGGCGCCCTGCCCGAAAACGGGGGCGACGCGCTGTGGGAAGTCTGGGGCACCTACGAGCACAGTTTTGTGGAAACCGACGACGGCTGGCGCGTGGATGGCATGAGCTTCTTTGCCACCGCTGAACGCGGCAACGACTTCGTGCGCAACACGCCCGGCAGCTGATCTGCCCTGCCCATCACGCAACACACCCCTTACCGGAGAGCCAATCCATGACCGATCATTCTGAAGCCATTAATCACAACCGCCGCGCCTTTCTTGCGGGCATCCCCGCCGCTGCGGCAACCGCGGCGCTCGGCGCAACGCAGGTCGCTGCCCAACCCTCCCCGGCCCCGGCAACCGGACGCCGGATGCTGGGCAGCCTCGAGGTCTCCGAACTGGGGCTCGGGGTGCAGAACATGCACCGCACGTTCCACTCAATCGTCCCGGACCGTGACGACATGATCGCCCTCATCCGCTCGGCCTACGAACAGGGTGTCACCTTCTTTGACTGCGCCGAGGTCTATGGCCCCTTCGAGTGCGAACGCATCCTGGGCGAAGCGATGGCCCCCTTCCGCAACGACATCCAGGTCACGACAAAATTCGGGTTCGGCGTCGATCCTGAAACCGGGACATGGGACTTCACTGTCACCAGCCAGCCAGAGCGCATCCGCCGGGCTGTTGAAGGGTCGCTGCAGCGCCTCGGGACGGACCGCATTGATCTGCTCTACCAGCACCGCGTGGACCCGAACGTGCCGATCGAAGATGTCGCAGGAGTGGTCAGCGACCTGATGGACGAGGGCAAGGTGCTGCACTGGGGCCTTTCGGAAATGGGGCCAAAAACGCTGCGGCGCGCGCATGAGTTGCTGCCTGTCAGCGCTGTGCAGAGCGAATACTCCATGCTCTGGCGTGGCCGCGAGCAGGACATTCTGCCGCTGTGCAATGAGCTTGGCATCGGCTTTGTGCCCTTTGCGCCGCTGGGCTATGGCTTCCTGACCGGCGCGGTTGACATGCAGACCAGCTTTGCGCCGACAGATTTCCGCGCCCTGACAACGCGCATGGACCCTGAAAACCGCCAGATCAACATGTCGCTCGTCGAACTGACCCGCGCCTGGGCCACCCGCAAGGGCGTGAAACCTGCCCAGATCGCACTGGCATGGCTGCTGGCACAGGGCGATACGATCGTACCGATCCCCGGCACGACACAGATCACCCATCTGCGGGACAACATCGCGGCTGCTGACATCCGTTTCACGGACGGCGAACTGGCAGAGATCAGAGCCTCTCTCGACAGCACCCGTGTTATGGGCGGTCGCGCACCCGACCTCGTTGCGGGCTGGTCCGACGTCGAAGCACCCGACGCGTAACGCCCCATGGCCTGGCTTGCCAGCAAGCCGGGCCGCACACCTGCAGACCGGCACCGGGCGGGGCACGGGACGACAGGCCCACGCGCTCTATATCTCCAACTCAGACCACTCCGGGGCGACAGAAATGGACAATACGTTCCAGCGAGAATCCGCAAAACGTCTGATCCGGGCAGAACAGACCGGACTGCGCCTTGCTCTGATCTGCCGGTCTGCGATCACTGGCGCCGCATTTGTCTGGTATGTTTTCGCGGCCTTTTTCTTTCCCGAAATGTCCCCACGCTTTGCGACCATCGGCGTTCTTCTGGGGTTTACGGCTGTTGGCATCGCGCACGTGATGATTATCGGCACGGCATACGACCGGCCCTGGATCAAATACGCGATCTACAGTCTTGATGTCTGCGCCATATGTGCGGCATTTGCCCTGGTTCCGATCAGCGCCGCAGAGGACGTCCCCCAGATCATCGCGTTCCGCGCCTACGGCATTTACTTCCTGTTTCCGCTGCTCGCGATGGCCTGCCTCAGTCTGTCCTGGCAACTGGTGCTCTGGACCGGCGCGATGATCATCTCCGGATGGTGGGCCGCATTTTTCCGGGTTCAGAACAGCATGGACCGCAGCCTGTCCTGGGCAGACATGCCGGCACCTGCAACCACCGCAGACTACGAACGCGTTTTTCTGTCCATTGACTTTATCGGGCGGGGCAACCGGATCGAAGAGACGGCCATGATCCTGTTCGCAACCCTGGCCCTTGCCGCTGCTGTCTACCGCGCACGCGCTGTCTTCTTTGCGCAGATCGCCGCCGATCTGGAACACCAGCGCGAGAAATCACTGCGCGAGCGGGTGTCGGACCTGCTTGGCAAACATGTTCCCGAAGCCATCGCAAAGCGGATGATTGAGGATGAAACACCACTGCGACCGCAGCGCGCGCGCGGCACGGCGCTGGTCATGGATGTGGCGGGCTTTACGACCTTTTCCGCCCGGCACACACCCGAACATGTGGTGCGGACGCTCGATGCTTTGCTGTCCGATGCGGCCAGGGCGGTGTCCGGGCACGGCGGGGTGGTCCTGTCCTATCTGGGCGACGGATTTCTGGCCACGTACAACACTCCAGCCCCGGTTGCAGAACACGAAGCCGCGGCCATCGACACAGCCCGGCAGCTTGTGACGCTTGCGAAAAGCCACGGTTTCGATGTCCGCATCGGGATTGCGACCGGTGATCTGGTCACCGGCATTATCGGGAGCGAAACGCGGCAGTCTTTCACAGTCTACGGCGATGCGGTCAATCTGGCGTCCCGGCTGGAGGGCCTGGGAAAAGAGCACAAAGCAGCCATCCTTCTTGATGAGGCGACGGCCCGCGGTGCCGGGACGGCACAGAACCTGACCAAACTGGGCCGGTTGCAGATCCGCGGCATTGAAGACGCGCAGGAGGTGTACACGGCACCGGTCCCGCTCCCTTCCGGCACGGGCGTCACTGGGTGAAACGTGCAGCGGGCCTGACCTCAACGCTGGCCGGGAACAGCACGCCAAGATCAAACCAGGCCGCGCCGCCGGTCAGCTGATCCCCTGCAGTTGCAGGTCAGCCGGGCACGCCCCCGACAGATATCCCTTGCGTTCTGGCGGGGGTGCGGTACGGATTTGCGCAAGCCGCGCAATCAGACAGGGGGACGGGAAATGTCAAAAAACAGCTGGAATATTGCGGTTATCCCCGGCGATGGCATCGGCCGGGAAACTGTTCCGGAAGGTCTCAGGGTTCTGCAGGCGGCGCAAAAGCGGTTTGATCTGGGGTTCGAATTCACCGAACACGATTTCGCCTCCTGTGACTATTATGCGCAACACGGTGAAATGATGCCCGCCGACTGGAAAGACCGGCTGGCCAGCAGTGACGCGCTGTTCTTTGGTGCTGTGGGATGGCCGGAACTGGTGCCGGACCACGTGTCGCTCTGGGGGTCGCTGATCCAGTTCCGCCGGGAGTTTGATCAGTACGTCAGCCTGCGGCCCGCACGCGCGATGCCCGGTGTCCCGCTGCCGCTGGCCGGCCGCGCCCGGCGACATCGACATGATGATCGTGCGCGAAAATACCGAGGGCGAATATTCCTCGATCGGCGGGCGCATGTTCCCCGGGAACGACCGCGAGATCGTGATCCAGGAAACGGTGATGAGCCGCACAGGTGTCGACCGCATTCTGAAATATGCCTTCGATCTTGCGCAGCAGCGCAGCGGGCACCTGACGTCAGCGACCAAATCGAACGGCATTTCGATCACCATGCCCTACTGGGACGAACGCGTGGCCGAAATGGCAACGCAGTACCCCGATGTGAAAGTCGACAAATACCACATCGACATCCTGACCGCCCAGTTCGTGCTGCACCCCGACTGGTTTGACGTGGTCGTCGCCTCTAACCTCTTCGGGGACATCCTGTCCGATCTCGGCCCAGCCTGCACAGGCACGATCGGCATTGCACCCTCAGGCAACATCAACCCCGAAGGCAGGTTCCCGTCGCTCTTTGAGCCGGTCCACGGCTCTGCCCCGGACATCGCAGGAAAAGGCATCGCCAATCCGGTTGGTCAGATCTGGGCCGCCGCGATGATGCTGGATCACCTCGGCGCGAAAGACGCAGGCCAGGGGATCGTGACAGCGATTGAACGTGTCCTGTCAGAGGAAGCACTGCGCACGCCCGACCTCGGCGGCCCGGCAGATACAAAAGCCTGCGGGAATGCGATTGCCGACGCGGTTCTGGACCTGCCGTAGATGACGGCGTCACGGTTTCTCGACGGGTTCACCGTCCAAAAGGCGGCCCTGCCCGGCATTTCGGTCAACTACGCCAGAGCAGGCAGTGGCCCTCCCGTCCTTCTGCTGCATGGCCACCCGCAGACCCATATCGTGTGGCGCGGGATCGCACCGCAGCTTGTGGCAGCCGGGTACCAGGTGATTGCGCCCGACCTGCGCGGGTACGGCGACAGCGACAAACCGGCCAGCGACGCCGCACATCTGACCTATTCAAAACGCGTGATGGCACAGGATCAGATCGCGCTGATGGCATCGCTCGGGCATGACCGGTTCGCGGTTGTTGGCCATGATCGCGGCGGGCGCGTCGCGCACCGGCTGGCTCTGGATTTCCCCGACGCCGTCGAACGGCTGGCCGTGCTGGATATCGCGCCGACACTGACGATGTACGACCGGACAGATCAGGAATTTGCCACCCGGTATTTCTGGTGGTTCTTCCTGATCCAGCCCAATGGCCTGCCCGAAAAGATGTTCGGCAGCGACCCGGAATACTTCCTGCGCCGCCACATCGCCGGGCAGGTCAAAGTTGAGGGCGCGGTCAGCGAAGAGGCCATCGCGGAATACCTGCGCACCTACCGCGATCCGGCCACCATCCATGCGATCTGCGAGGATTACCGCGCTTCCGCCAGCATCGACCTGGAGCACGACCGCGCCGAACCGGACCGCCGTGTCACCGCGCCCCTGCTGGCCATCTGGGGCGAAAAGAGCGTTGTCGGCGCGCTCTATGACGTGGAAGCCACCTGGCAGGAAAAGGCGGAGCAGGTCACAGGATGCGCCCTGCCCTGCGGCCACGCGATCCCCGAAGAAGCGCCGGATGCGCTGCTTGAAAAGCTGCTCGGATTTCTGCCCTGACAGCACAGAAAAACAGACCGCCAACGCCACATCGCCAGTGTCCTGCCGTCACGAAAACCGGCACGACAAAAATGGCACGCCAGTGAAAATGCAGAGACACAGACCCCTTTGTCCGTGTTGACCCGCCCCGTCTGATTGCCTAACTCCGGGCTGAGACTGGGGCTTGCCGCCTCACTCCATGGAGATTTTATGAAAGAGTCCCGGGCATAACGCCCGTTCCTGGCGACCAAATTCAGGAACACCAGCACTGACAGGCCCACTCACGCGCGACGCTGAGTGGCCGGTTTGTTATCCTTTCGTAATATCGGAACATTCCAATGAACATCTCAAAGCACGAGCAGCGTGTTTTGCATGAACTCGCTTTGGGCGGCGAGATCAAATTCGTGCGCGCTGACAACGGCAAGATCAGATCCGTACAATGTGTCACCCGCGACGGCTTCGTTTTCCCGGCCTGCACGCTGAAAATTTTCACGCGGTTGAAGGAAAAACGCTTCATCAGATCCATCAAAGGCGGCCCCTACCGCATCACGAAACTGGGCAACTCATCCGTGCGTGCCCGGATGAACCAGACGTGAGGTAAATCCATGAAACAGAACGATATCAACGCAACTGCAGAGGTGCACCGGCGAGCCTTTGGCCCGGACGAAGGCCCGGAGACAGCGCAGCTTGCCAAAGACTTTCTCTCTCACCCCGACACCATTTCGATCAGCGTCGGACGGGACGCACAGATCGCGGGCAACGTGCTTTTTACGCGGTTTGTTTTTGCTGAGCACCCGGATGCAAACTGCTGCCTGCTCGCCCCCTTCGGCGTCCTGCCCGCGTATCAGGGTCAGGGCGTCGGGAGGGACCTCATGCAGGCCGGCTTGGACCATCTCAGGTCCGTCGGCGCGGATGCGGTTTTTGTACTGGGCGTCCCGGCGTTTTATCCGCGCTTCGGATTTGCTCCGACAGACGTGCGGACCCCGTATCCGGATTTGCTGACGATCCCGCAAGCCTGGATGGCCTGTGATCTGACCGACGGGTCTCTCGACAATCTGAGCGGCCCGACAAGGGCGATCCCGCAATTCATGCATCCGCACTGGTGGGATACAACAGAGCGCAGATAAACCTGCGCCATGAAGAACCAGACCTTCGGTCCTGCATCCCGAAAGTCTGGCTCACGCCACAAATCGCTGTCGCCCTGCCAATAGTTCAGGCACCCCTTCAAGCGCGGACGAAATGTCGGCGCTATTCTAATTTTGCCGGATGCTGCGCAGATTTCAGAAGTCTGCTATGAGGCCGAAATTCAGATTACCGCCAATGCACTAAGACCGCTCACTCCTCCAAGTCAGGAACAAACCATAGTTCTTTCCATTCACAGCTGTCCTTCGGAAACATTTTCTTGAGATGCGGGAAGATGCCAAGTGGCCCTAAGAAGACGACAACTCCGCACATTGCAAAAAATGTCATCCCGAGTACGAAAACGCAAACAATCTCAGACATTTCCGAGAACAGCGTATCGCTGATGGCTGCACCCAAAAAGACTGAAGCACTTCCGCAGGACAATGCGAATGCGATCAACAGATTGCGCATGTTTTGTCTTCTAGTCACTCGTTTGCATCCAAAACTGGCTGCCGACATTGGTCGATATCTGCATGCATGTAACTAGATTTCAACGGAAACAAATTCCGCAATCCGTCCTTAAGCCCTCATCGACCCTTCCACAGCACACGCTCTGCTACTGCCCGCAAAACCCGCGCAACGACACCGCGCGCCTGAGTGACACCGACACCGGAACTGGCACAGGGGCAAAAGTTTCTCCCCGAGGCCGCAGACGGCCCGTTGCCGGGAACTGGCGGGTTCTGGGACAGGCTCGGTGTTGCAGGCGCGGTAACCGGGCTGGGGCCCCGGTCATTTTTCCGGGCTACCGGTATTCCGCCGTTTCGGGTCCCTGGCCAAACCCGGACCGGTATGAAAGGACAGTCCCGAACGTCAGCAGACTGTAGCCCATCAGTTCTATGCCCTCCTGCAGTGCGGCTTTGATCTCCCAGGAGTAGTTCTCCGCCATGACAGCGCGCCAGAGATCGCCCGAACCGTATATCCGGCTGAAGATCAGCAGGACGACGAAACCGACCAGAATATAGGCACCCTCCCGGGTTGCAGCGTGACGCAGGAACGGCGCTCTGAGGGTTTCTTTGTGCCGGACAGCAAAAGCGAAACCAAGACAAAGAACGAAACCGACCGGCACCGCCCAGAAGCCATGCCGGATATCATCAAAGTGAGCATCGTTTTCGCGCAGGAACATGCAGAAGCAGAGCGTCGCGGCACTCATCAGATAGCCTCTCGCTGTCGGTATCTTTCGCGCACCGACAAAGAAAAGCGCCGCTGTCGAGAAGATTAGCAGCGCCTGTGTCCATTCGGTCAGGCTGGTTTCAGATATCTGACCGAACAGAACCGTCGCATCCAGATATATCAGGAATGGCACCAGAACCGACATCAGAACAAGGGCGATGGCCTCCCCCCAAAAGCGGCCCATGCTGAAGGTATGCTGACCGACCGGCAGTGAGCCTGCGAAGCGCTCAGAGGTCCCGAATTCGGATTGAGGATCCTGTTTGATGATCTTGCTCGCTCTGGGGCCGGTCACAATTACAAACTCCGGCTCTTGAATTTTAATGCCGGAATTTCCCAAGCGGCCGGGTTTTTGTCAAGACTGTGCACACCTGCGTTTGATCAAAACGGCATCAGCACATCTGCAGCTGTCAGTGAGTGCTGCGACCAGTGACCCGGGGAAAGCCCCCTGTCTTTCGTCCCGATGAACGGCGCTCTGATGGTACCTTCCGGCATGCTGCATGACCCGCATCTAAGGCGTCAGCGGCCCCGGTGCCCCCGCAACTTAAGCTACAGCGCCGCGCCACGTTCGGAAAATGCCCCGATCACGGTCTCCCGGGTCTGAACCGCGCCCGTCTGCAGATACTCCATCGCTCTGAGCGCCGCATCATGCGCCTCGACAGACGAGCCACCTACGCAATCTTCGACCACACGGCAGAAGTAATCTGACTGATGACCATCGACAAAAGTGTAGTGCACACAGACATCGGTCAGCCCGCCGCACAGGATCAGCGTGTCGACCGTCAGACCGCGCAGCAGGATCTCGAAATCCGTGCCAAAGAACGCAGAGTAACGCCGCTTCGGGATCACATAATCCCCTTTGCGAAAGTTCATCTCTTCTTTTGCAACTTCGGTGCGTGGATCCCCGTCGAGGCAATGCACATCCTCATCTCCATCCAGCTCGCGCCCGAAGTCGATGAGATCAGGGCGGTGAACCTCCTGAATAAAAATCACGGGCACATCGTTGTCATGCGCGGCGTCAACCAGATCACGCGCCGCAATCATCCGATCCCGGTAGCCGGGCATGTTGGCAATTGACCGCACTGCGCTGTCGTCGATGAAAGTGCTTTTCTGAATGTCGATCACGATCAGAGCCGGCCGCCCCTCGATCAGATTCCGTGCACGTTTTTCCCTGGTGGTCATTCTGTCAGTCTCCGTATTTCCAGTGGGCATCTGAACCAAGAAGCAGCATCCCGGCAATCAGAAGGGTCAGACCTGCGATACCGGTCAGGCTCAGGGTCTGGTTGAAAATCACAAGGCCCGCGAGCACGGAACCGACAGATCCGATGCCGGTCCAGATCGGATAAGCGATCCCCAGTGGCAGTTTTGTCATGGCTGCGTAGAGCGCCATCAGGCTCGCGGCCATTGCAACCGTGGTCAGCACCAGAAGCCCCCAAGAGAAACTGATCCCGAGCTTTTTCAGCCCGGCTGCCCATGCAACTTCCAGCCCGCCAGCGATTGTGAGAAATATCCAAGCCATTCTGACCTCCATTCACGCAGGTCGTCCTGACAAAAGCCCCTTCTGCGGCCGGGTCGTCCCGGCGGGCCATCAAGCGGGAATTACCCGCCTCAGATCATCGCGTCAAGATAGCAGACCGGTTTTGCCGCTTTCCTCTGGTCACGCTTTCCCCCGATTACCACAGGTCCCCGCTGCGTCCGTTTTGGCCAGAACTCAAGGTCAGAAATGGCCAAGAGAGGTGTTTGATTGTGTCACATTTTCCGCTCTGAGCCCATCAGAGGCATTCAAATATGCCGCAGCATGGAAGGCCTTCTCGGCCATCGGAGCCAGAGCGCATGATTATTGCATCGCAGGAAAAAACTGGCAGGCTGCGGCAGGCCTGATTTTCGATAGCACCTGTCCCTCTTCGCACACTGTCCGGCCTCTCAGTTGCTCCTCGAGATCACTACGTCTTGTTCCGAAAAACCGAGAACGACCATGCGCTCCTTTCTTCGGGGCCGGAAGCCGATCGAACCGCGTGATGTTGTGGGGGGTCTTCTCGGTCTCAAAGACTGATAATACCAGGCTGTTCTTGACGCCAACAATGCAATCCACACGGCGGGAGTCCCGTTCGTTTAGATTCCAGTTACCCAGCGTGGCCTGTGCGACCTCGTCGTCAACGCCATTTAAGAGCATAGTAGTGTCCTGCTGGTTCAAGCTCACAAAAAGCAAATTCCCACGGATCAGGTCGATATCGCCCCGTTCGATAGGCCGGTCGTGGATCTCCTTGACCTGATTTTCAGTCAACCAGAACCCACGGTCACCGTGACCGGCGACTTTGTTGGTGTCGCCTAGCAGTGGGATCAATGCCGTTTCAAGGGAGTGAGCGTCCGGGTCCGTCAACCCATGACTGACGATAAGGACTTCAACGTCCTTCCCCGCGCTGCGAATTTCGCGAATCCTGGCCAGTCTATGCTCACCTTCATTGAGGGATGCGCCGTCTGCCTCATTCCGGGCATGGCTAAAACAGCGGTTTCCGTTCCCTTTTCCGATGTAGAAAATCCGATCCTTGAGCGCCCCTTCTTTACGGGGGTCGGCGAGAGCATAGACGTAAGCCGCAAGCTTTGCGGATACCATGGCGTTGAAAGGCATGAGATAGTCCTTACTTTAGGAGTCAAATTCAGCATTGATCAATCATGGTTGCACATCAAGTGGACAGGCCTTGGAGGGCGTCCAATCTCCGCCTTGCACGCCGCTGATGCTCCGACTGCTATGCGACTGCGAGCAGATTTCACGCAGATAAGGCGAACGGCAGAAAGGTCCACACACCTGACATACCCGAACGCAGGTCATCGCAGTCAAATTTTGACAGGGTATCGGCCAGCCGGTGTATTACTCTTTGATGACTGACGCCTGATCCCAGACCTGCGCTGCGTCCGCGCATATGGACTTTTCCGGCCTGTATCTGCGGGGGTCGTCGAGTGAAGACGCATGCACGTAAATCCGGTCGCTCATCCGCTCGCTGTTCCGCGTCAGCTGTGAGCCGCATTCCGGGCAGAAACCGCTGAAAGTCGAACCGCCCGACCCTCCTTTCATTTCGTAGGTTTTGCAGGTTTCGCTGATCCTGAAATCCGAACGTGAAAGAGGTATCATTTCCGAATGGCCCGAACCGGTAAGCTGCTGGCAATCCCGGCAATGACAGCGGAACATCGGAGCCCCAAGCAGTCTTCCCTCAAAGCGCACCAGTCCACATTTGCATCCGCCCGCCAACTGCCTGGTCATCTTTCATCCTCCCGGTCAGCAGGCTACGGCAGAAGTCGCCCGATGTCAGCTTTGCCGTTCAATGCATCCCTTAACCCCTCATCAACCTTTCCACAGCGCACGCTCTGTTACTGCGCTGGAAACGGCGCAACACCGCCGTACGCACCGACGTTATACCGACGCAACACCGACGTTTTACCGACACCGGATCTGGCATGTTTTGCAGGCAAAAGGGCCAAAGTCTCACTCCGGGGCCCCGGGACCGTCCGCACCGTTGCGCGAGCGGTGGGTTAACTTTCTGACCTGCCCGCCGGATCACAGAAAGCGCTCCTAGAAAACCCACCCGGCTGAGCCGGTGCTATCAGTACGCCCGACCAGAACAAACCGCCAGCAGTGTCCCGGTCTGTTACTTCAGACTGGGCACCTGCCGAAGTCTCTCACGGGCCAGGTCCAGAAAGCTTCTGACTTTTACTGACACCCGCCTTCCCTCGTAGTGGATAAGATGGATCGGCAGATGTTCCGGTTCATAGTCTTCCAGAACGGTCTGCAGCTGCCCGGATTCGAGGTCCGGGCCCACCTGATAGGAAAGTGCCCGCGTGAGGCCCCAGCCGGAGCGTGCCAGAGACACTGCGGCCGCAACGCTCGTGACAGACAATTGGGGGGACAGTTTGACAGCGTGGTTCTGTTTCTGACCGAACCGCCATTCGTTGGTTGACGTTACTGTCGTTGCAGCGACCAGGCGGTGCCGGGCAAGATCCTCCGGCGTCTGCGGGACACCATGTTTCTCGAAATAGGATGGTGCGCCGCACACCACACGGCGGACCTGGCCCACTTTGACGGCCATCAGGCCGGCGGATGTCAGCGGACCAATCCGGACGCCGATATCGAGGCCTTCCTCAGCCAGGTTCACGACCCGGTCCACCATCAGAATGCTCCCCGTAACTTCCGGATGGATGTCGAGAAATTCTGCAAGAATTGGTGCGACGTGAATGCGCCCGAATTCAACCGGCGAGGTCAGGCGCAGCATTCCCTTCGGCTTGCCGACAGCACCCGAGACGCCATCGTTTGCAGTCTCCAGATCTGCCAGTATGGCGCGGACATCGTCCAGATAGGTCCGCCCCACATCTGTCAGACGCACCACACGTGTGGTCCGGCTGAAAAGGCGCGCACCGATCCGTTCCTCAAGTTCGTTGATCCCGCGCGTGGCGGAGGGCGCACTCATCCCGAGGGTCCGTGCGCCCCCGGCAAAGCTCTCGGCCTCGGCTACCGCGACGAACACCTCCAATGCCTGCAGCCTGTCCATCGCTGCCTCCCATAATTCCGTTTTGTGAAATAATCCCTTTCCAGGTTACAGTATTATTATCTGATCACAACTCGAATAGTTTGCTTCCAGTAGCTGGCAGGCACCACCGCCCGAAGCAGATTTGACAGGACTGATCCATGACCACAGAAGCTCCCCGTCACCCGTTGCCGCCCTTTACCGCAGAGACCGCCCGCGAGAAGGTTCGTCTTGCCGAAGATGGCTGGAACTCCCGCGATGCCGCAAAGGTGGCGCTGGCCTATACGCCGGACAGCAAGTGGCGCAACCGGGCCGAGTTCCCGCAGGGGCGGGAGGAAATTGAAGCGTTCCTGACCCGCAAGTGGAACAAAGAACTGAACTACCGCCTGATCAAGGAACTCTGGGCACACAGCGGCAACCGTATCGCCGTGCGCTATGCCTATGAATACCACGATGACAGCGGCAACTGGTTCCGCGCCTACGGCAATGAGAACTGGGAATTCGACGAAAACGGCTACATGGCGCATCGCCACGCGAGCATCAACGAAACTCACATCCGCGAAGAAGACCGCCGGTTCCACTGGCCGCTGGGGCGCCGCCCTGACGATCATCCCGGCCTCAGCGACTTCGGCTTTTAACCTCACTCAGAACTGGACTACTTATGACCTCCCCCATCAAACTCTACCGCACCCCCAAATCCGGCCACTGCCACCGCGCAGAGCTCATGCTGGCACTTCTGGAACTGCCTTATGAAACCGTCGATCTGGATATGGCCAACGGCGCGCACAAAGCGCCGGAATTTCTCCGGATCAGCCCCTTTGGCCTTGTTCCGGCGATCGATGACAGCGGATATACACTGGCGGACAGCAACGCTATCCTGACGTATCTGGCGCAGACCTATGCAGCTGGTTCGAACTGGATACCGGCGGATCCGAAGGAAGCAGCCGAAGTACAGCGCTGGCTGACAATCGCCGCCGATAACATCTATTCGGGCCCCTGCGCCGCCCGCCTGGTCAAGCTGTTTGGCACATCGCACGATCATGCCGCAGCTGTTGCAAAGGCACACGACCTATTCCGGCTGATGGACGCACACCTGGAAGGCCGTGAGTGGCTCGCCACGGACAACATCACCATCGCCGATGTGGCCGGATACAGCTATATCGCGCACGCCCCCGAAGGCGGCGTCGATCTTGCCCCCTACTCCAACATCCGCGCATGGCTGGAGCGCATCGAGGCCCAGCCGGGTTTCGTTGGCATGGTGAAATCACCCATTCCTGAACTGGCCTGAGCCCGTCACGCATGCCGGGATCTCTCCCCACCCGGCATGCACCCACCCTTTCCCGGCAAGGAACGCATCATGTCAAAGATGGACCACATAAATCCGTTTCACGAAGGCGAACTGAAGGCACAGGCCCGTGCAGGCGTCGGTGATGTCGCAAAATGGGCGGGTGGCTTCATCCGTGATTACCTGCCCGAGCAACACCGTGACTTTCACACCAACCTGCCCTTCCTCGTGGTTTCAGGAGCTGATGCCGAAGGACAGACATGGATCACGCTGGCTGAAGGTCCCGACGGCTTCGCCAGTTCACCCGATCCGCGCCGGCTCACACTTGATCTTGACCCAGACCCGACAGACCCCCTGGCCGGTGCCTTTGCTGCAGGAACGGACATCGGCGTGCTCGGCATTGAGCTCGCCACCCGACGCCGCAACAGATTCAGCGGGCACATTCATGCGACCGGCGACGGCTACCAGATCGACATCCGCCAGACATTTGGCAACTGCCCGCAATATATCCACGAGCGTGCCTGGACGCGTGCGCCGAAAACGGCGACGCCAACAGCACACCGCGGCAAGGCACTGACACCCGCTCAGACCGCACAGATCAGTTCTGCAGACACGCTGTTCATCGGATCTGGTCATCAGGGCAGGCCCGGTGCTGCATCGAACGGATTTGACGCGAGCCATCGCGGCGGCGCGCCGGGCTTTGCGCATGTGGCAGACCCCACCCATCTGCAGATCCCGGACTATGCCGGAAACAACTTTTTCAACACCATTGGCAATCTGATGTCCGATCCCCGGGTCGGCCTGTTGTTTGTGGACTTCGAAACAGGCGGGCTCCTGCATATTACCGGCCGGGCCAGCATTGACTGGGAGCCGAAGGGTGCACACGACCCCGATGCCTGGCGCATGATCAACGTCGAAATTGACGGCGTTCTCGAACGCCCCGGCGCTGTCGGGTTGCGGTGGGCCAGGCAGGATCATCTCAGCCGCAAACTCAGGGTCGCAAAGCGCGTCAATGAAAGTGACCGCATCACATCCTTCTATCTTGCGCCATTTGATGGCCGTGGGACCGACCCCTTTGAGGCGGGCCAGCACCTGCCTGTCGAGGTACAGATTCCCGGCCAGAAAGGCGTATCAAAGCGCAGCTATTCCCTGTCCGGCGCGCCGGACGACCGGTCGCACTACCGTCTGAGCATCAAACGCGAAGACAAGGGTCTGGTGTCACGTTTCTTTCACGATGAGCTGACAACCGGCAGCGTGATTGAGGCACGCAAACCGTCGGGTGATTTTGTCATCCCCTGCAGCAACTGTCCTCTGGTTCTGGTCAGCGCGGGCGTCGGACTTACACCGATGGTATCAGCGCTGCATGCGAACGCGGATCAGGCGGACCGCGATGTCTGGTATGTCCATGGCGCGCGCAACAGTACGGATCATGCCCTTGCCGATGAGGTCCGAACACTGGTCAGAAACAACGACCGGCTGCACAGCCGGGTTTACTACAGCCGACCCAATCCTGATGATACGCCCGGACAGGACTTTGACGTCGAGGGGCGCATTTCAGCGGCGGATCTGACAACTCTCGGAGCCGGACCGGATGCGCGATACATGCTCTGCGGGCCGGCCGCCTTCCTTGCTGACATCCGCAATGGCCTCGAAGACGCCGGTGTACCGGCTGACCACATTCACTTTGAAACCTTCGGGCCTGTGGGGTGATAATATGGGTGGACTGGGCGATGTCATCCTCTGGGAAATACACGAGGCCTGTGCCGCCAGGTTCGCCGGCGGAGACCTCGCACCGGGCGAGGCAGCTTGGGGCTCTCCTGCTCAAACTCTGCCAGACGGCTGGCCGGAAACCGTGATCAAAGCGGATGTTCGAGCCCTGCCTCGCAGTCCGGAAACCGGTAAATGGCGGGCATGAAGATGCACCAGAAGCAATCTGAGAAACCCGACGGGCCTGCCGAAAACGCTGAGAAACGCGAACCGGCCATTACCACAGATGATGAAAGCCCCCGTCTGATGGATCGTTCTGACCTTTTCGAGCACCACAACTGGATAAACGAAGCCTGCGGGGATGACCTTTGGGAACTGTAAATCATTCCAGATCAGAACCTTAGCGGGAAATTCTCTCAAATACTAGATCCGGCCCTCACCACGAGGCGCCGGATTTCCGCGCGCTTTCATTGCAGGCTCCCCAGCTTTTATTATTTCAATTTTCAAACTATTATATTGTCAAATTTCCATATTAATGTTTTATACCAAAACAATAATTCTTCTTGTGACACGAAGCGCTCCTATGTCCCGGCGCGCAACCCAAGGAGAAAAAACATGTCCAGAACACTTCGCACCACCGTTGCTGCAGTTCTCACAACGGCAATGATGACGTTGCCGGCCCAGGCCGGAGACGTCTCATACGGGTATGAGACGGTTGATGGCGTCGAAATCTTTTACCGGGAGGCCGGAGACCCTGCCAATCCGGCAATCGTGCTGCTGCACGGCTTCCCCAGCTCATCGCACCAGTACCGCCAGCTTCTGGACGACCTGTCCGATGAATATTACCTGATCGCGCCGGACTACCCCGGCTTTGGCGCCAGCGGTTTTCCGTCACCTGAAGAATACGAATACACTTTCGACAACATTGCAGACACCGTTGAGGGCTTTCTGGAACAGAAAGGCGTCGATCAGTTCTCGATGTATATCCAGGACTATGGCGCGCCTGTCGGGTTCCGGATTGCGACGGCCAATCCCGAAAAAATCGATGGCCTGATCATCCAGAACGGCAACGCCTATGACGAAGGTATCAACCGCGAGGTATGGGCCCCCATCCTGCACCTTTGGGAAAACGGACGCGACGCCGAACTTGAGCAAACCCTGATCGACAATGTGTTCAGCGTTGGCGGGCTCCGCTGGCAATACACGCACGGCACCCGGAACCCCGACGGGATCAACCCGGACAACTGGCTGCTGGATCATCAGGCGATGAGCCGCCCTGGCATGCATGATGTTCAGATCAGCCTGTTTTACGACTACCGCACCAATGTGGCCAAATACGCAGAATGGCAGGCTTACATGCGCACGCACCAGCCCCCCGCACTGGTGGTCTGGGCAAAGAATGATGCCTACTTCCCCGTGCCCGGTGCCGAAGGCTATCTGCGTGATCTCGAGGACGTCGACTACAACATTCTCGACACCGGTCACTTTGCTCTTGAAGAAGACGGCGATCTGATCGTCGGCCATATCCGGCGCTTTATGTCAGAACGTTTCTGAACCCATCTGCGGGGCCCTGCGCCCCGCCGGTACACTCTGTCGTCAGGCACAGCGCTAAAGCCTGTGTTTTATAAGATAGAGGTTCTATACCGGACCCGACACGGTTTCGCGGGCTGCTTTCCGCAAACCCTAAACGACCCGAAAACGTTCCGGCGCACAGGCCGGATAACCTCCATACCCCATCCGGGATGCAGACCCACGTTGCACCCAGTAGCCCTTATGAATGACCGGACACCGCCAATCATGACCAATATCTCCATCGCCCGTCTGAACCGTTTTCCCGTTAAGGGCCTGAGCGCAGACCCTTTGAATGCTCTGACCCTGACAGCCGGCGAAGGCGTGCCCGGCGATCGTTTGTTTGGGTTCGCCCGCTACAATTCCGGTTTTGACCCTGAGCGCCCGGAACCGCTGCCCAAAGAGCGTTTTGTCGTTCTGGTGAAAGAGGCGGCCCTCGCCGGTCTCAACACTTCATTTGATGACGCAACGCATATGCTCCGCATTGAGGCCGGTGAAGCAGTTCATACGTTTGACATGCGCAACGACGAGGCCCGGGTCCGCGCAGGCGTGTTTCTGCACGGGGTTCTTGGGCTGACTGATCCGGAACCACCCGTCTTCGTATCCTCGGCGCCGCATCGCTTTACCGATGTTTCTGTGGTCTCACCTCAGATGATGAACGCCATTTCCGTTGTGAACCACAACTCGCTGCGGGATTTCGGTGCCCGCATCGGTGCCGATGTGCAGGCCGCCCGCTTCCGCGCGAATATCGAGATCGACGGGTTACCGCCTTTTTCCGAACTGGACAGCGTCGGACAGACCCTCGCCTTCGGGGACGTGCGGCTGCGCATCCTGTCGAGAACGAAACGCTGTGCCGCGACAGAGGTCAATCCGGAAACCGCTGAACGCGATCTGAAGATCCCCTATCTGTTGCGCAAAGAGCTTGGACACATGGACATGGGTGTCTATGTCGAAGTCACCGCAGGCGGGCGTCTCGAAGTTGGTCAGACCGGTCGGATCGGGGAATAGTTCGGCCGCCGGGCCTGGGCATTTTTGAGGACGGCCCTGCCAGCAGCAGTCAGGCACTAACCCGATTGCGGCACAGGTGCTGTTTCCGCAATCAGGCCCTTTGCTTTCAGCGCGGCCCAGAACGCATCCGGTATCGGTGTCGCAAACCATTCCAGGATCTGTGTGAACTCTTCTTTGCTCCGCGGGCCGGGTATCACGGACGACACAATGTCATGACCCAGCGGGAACTGCAGCGCTGCGGCCGGTAACGGGATCGAAAATGCGTCTGCCTCTGCGCTGAGCGCGCGCGCCTTTTCCACGACATCAGTCGGTGCCTGCGCATAATTCCACATGTCGCGGCCAACGAGGATGCCCGAGTTAAAGGGGCCTCCGCAGATGATCGATGTGCCTGCCGAGGCACAGGCCGGAAACAGAGTGTCCAGAGGCGTTTGTTCCAGAAGCGTGTAACGGCCCGCCAGCAGAAATACATCCCAGTCACCGATCCCCAGCGCATCCATGCAAACCTGGTTCTCATTCACACCGAGACCGATCGCGCTCACACTTCCTGACTTGCGCAATTCGTCCATGGCGCGATATCCACCCGTCGCCAGATCGCGGAAGTGGCCATCGTTGGCATCACCATGCTGGAAGGCGCCGATGTCATGCGCCAGCAGAATGTCGATACGGTCAAGGCCCAGCCGCTGCAGATTGTCCTCAAACGCCCGCATGACGCCATCATAGCTGTAATCATAGACGACGTTGAAAGGCAGCGGTTTGATCATGCCAAAATCCATCGGATTTTCGACCGCGCCGGGGCGCAGCAGCCGTCCGACCTTATCAGACAGGACATAGTCCGTACCGCGCAGCATATCGCCGATCACACGTTCGGAACGGCCAAAACCGTACCAGGGGGCTGTATCAAAATAGGTTATGCCTGCATCTTTCGCCGCACCGATCAGGGCGGCCGCCTGCCCGTAATCCAGATCGGCAAAATTCCCACCCAGTGGCGCGCCGCCAAGTCCAAGCTCATCAACCCTTAAACCCGTCCGTCCAACCTGTCGCTTTTTCATATCTTTCTTTCCGTCCTGCTGGGATCATACCGGGCACGCGGTCCGTCAGGGCATCAGCTGCCCGCCATTCACTTCAATGGTCTGCCCGATAATATAGCCCGCGAGCGTATCTGAGGCGAGAAACAGATAGGCCCCCACACAGTCGGACGCGACACCAAGCCTGCCCTGCGGCACCGTGGCCAGCATCGCATCCAGCTGTTCTTTGGTGGAATACCGCTCGTGAAACGGCGTGGAGATCACCCCCGGCGAGACCGCATTTACGCGGATGCCGTACCCGATCCATTCCTTTGCCATGCCCCGCGTGACGTTCGACACAAAGGATTTGGAAGATCCGTAAAGGCCCGCGCCATTGCCGGCACCGTTGCGTGCGGCGATCGAGGTTGTGTTGATCACAAAACCGCCGTCTTTTTTCAGATGCGGCAATGCTGCCTTGGACGCCACAAGGATCGAACGGGCGTTCAGATCCATGACCTCATCATAGTCTTTGTCGCCCACGTCTTCATAGGAAATGCGGCGTACCATGCCCCCGGCGTTGTTGATCAGCCCGCGCACTCCGCCCAGACGCCCGGCCACATCTTCCACAGCGGCCCGGAGCTCTTCTGCGTCTGACGCGTCCGCGCGTGCAAGCTCGACATGCCCGCCGTTTTCCCGGATTTCAGCGGCTAGAATCTCAGCTGCGTCTTTTGAAGAGTTGTAGTGCAGACCGACCCTCGCCCCCTGCGCGGCAAAGGCCCGAGCAAGCTCTGCGCCGATGCCCGTTGAAGCCCCCGTTATCAGAACGCCAGCGCCCGCGAACTCCGGCAACGAAAAATTGGAAAGTGTCATTTGTCTGATCCTTCTGATCGCGGCCTCAGTTCCGAAGCCCGTCTTTTGATGTATCACACCGGACCTGCCGGCAACCTCGACGCGTCAGTCGCGCAGCCCCGGTGGTCTGTGTTCAGATCGATCCGCCTTCGACCATGTAGTTGTTTGCGGAACACATCGCCGCATCATCCGATGCAAGGAAAACGACCATACGCGCCACATAAACCGGATCGATCAGATCCGGCAGGCATTGCCTTGACCGGTGCTTTTCCAGCCCTTCAGGGGTTGCCCAGAGCGTTTTCTGCCGGTCCGTCATGATCCATCCGGGCACGACCGTATTGACGCGGATGCGATGCGGGCCAAGGTCGCGGGCCATCGTGCGCGTCAGCCCGTGTACCGCGGCCTTGGCCGTGGCATAGGCCGGGAAACCACCGCCCGCCTCCCACCAGGAATTTGACCCCATGTTGATAATGGAGCCGCCACCGGCGGCAATCATGTCCGGTGCAACCGACTGAATTGAAAAGAACATGTGCCGCAGATTCGTGTGCATACGTTCATCCCAGTAGTCAGGTGTCACATCCTGCCAGTCATGCCGGTCGTCGCGCGCGGCATTGTTCACAAGAACATCTGCCGGGCCGACTTTTGATCTGAGCTTTGTCAGGCCGTCGCGCAGCGCATCGATATCCCGCAGGTCACAGATTTCAAAAGCGATGTCCCCTGGTGTGCTGCGCACCAGTTCTGCGCTGGCTGCCGCATCGAGATCGAGAAACCCGACACGGGCGCCCTGTGCCGCAAATGCCGACACGATTTCGGCGCCGATACCGGAAGCCCCCCCGGACACATAAACGGTTTTCCCCGAAAGGCTCGGGTAGGATGCAAAGTCGGAAGTCATGCGGCTCACCTTTTCAAATCATCATTGCGCCCTGTGCGGATCGGTATGCCTGGTCACACACCTGTGCGTCCCGGCCACCAGCGTTCGGATCAGAACCTGGCACAGCCGATAGGGCAGAATTGCATTCTCCGGCGCGGCAGAATGCACTCGGCTGCACGTGAGCCTCTCCGTCGAAAGAATACCAGCGACTTTAGGAGCAGTTCACCCGGAAGTGAAACCGGTATAATCCGAACAGGTCGTTTTCCAGGCTTTCAGAAAACTGTCTCACCGGCCAGGCCGACACATGCGCGGGCTCGAAGGCGCACCCGATCAGCAATCCAGCGTCGTGTCCTGTTCCCATTGCGTCAGGTGCTGGCAGTACTGGTTCCACTCGCGCGTCCTGAGTTTGACATAGGCGTCCGAAAACTCATCGCCCATGATACCAGCGAGGAGCTTGTTCTTCTGGAACGCACGCAGGGCATCCAGCAGGTTCAGCGGCAGTTTCCTGGCACCGCGCACCTTGTGACCCTCTGTGTACATATCAATGTCCAGACGCTTGCCCGGATCAAGCTGCCGTTCAATACCATCCAGCCCTGCCGCCAGAAGTGCGGCCTGAAGCAGGTAAGGGTTTGCAGCACCGTCTGCCAGACGGAATTCCATCCGGCCTTTGTCCGGGATACGCACCATATGGGTCCGGTTGTTGCCGCCATAGGTCACTGACTGCGGCGCCCAGGTGGCACCGGACAGTGTCGCGGGTGCATTGATCCGTTTGTAACTGTTCACGGTCGGGTTGGTGATGGCACACAGGGCCTGACCGTGGGCCATGAGCCCGCCCAGAAAACTGTAGGCAGTATCCGACAGGCCCATTTCATCGTCGCCGTCGAAAACGCAGGTTTTGCCATCCGGTGTCCACAGCGAGTGGTGCACATGGCAGCCGTTGCCGGTCAGGTCAGTGAAGGGCTTGGGCATGAAGGTCGCGCGGAAGCCATGCTTTTCCGCAATTTCTTTGACCATGAACTTGAAAAACGCATGCCTGTCGGCCGTCTGAAGGCAGGGACCAAAGTCCCAGTTGATCTCAAACTGACCATTCGCATCCTCATGGTCGTTCTGGTACGGTCCCCAGCCCAGTTCGATCATCGTAGAACAAATTTCTGCGATAACATCATAGCGACGCATCAGCGCCGACTGGTCATAGCAGGGCTTCTCATGGAAATCGCGCGCGTCGGAAATGCCGGAACCATCCGCGCTGATCAGATGAAACTCCGGCTCCACGCCGGACTGCATCATAAAGCCCATGTCGTTCGCTTTCGCGACGAGTGATTTGAGCACATTGCGCGGCGCCTGCGCGACAGGTTCGCCATCCATCCAAGGATCGCCCGCAACCCACGCAACCTCCGGCTTCCAGGGCAGCTGGATCGCGCTGTCGGCGTCCGGCATGACAAGCATGTCAGGATGTGCCGGTGTCATGTCCAGCCAGGCGGCGAAACCTGCGAAACCTGCTCCACCTTCCTGTGCGCCTGCAATCGCCTCTGCCGGGACGAGTTTCGCGCGCTGCACGCCAAAGAGATCGGTGAAGTTACACAGGAAAAACCGGACACCCTTTTCGGCAGCCCATTCCGCAAGTTCAGTCATCAGAAATCTCCCCTGTTTTGTCCGGGTATCCAGTCAGTCCCTGCCAGAGGCACGCCGGCCATGGCCGCAGCTTCAAGCGTCAGCGCACACAGATCCTCCGGCTCCAGGTTCAGAACATGGCTCTTGCCGTTCGCTCTGGCAATTGTCTGCGCTTCCAGCGCCATAACCTTCAGATAATTCGCGAGGCGCCGCCCTGCCTGTTCGGGATCAAGCCGTGCGGCCAGCTCCGGGTCCTGCGTCGTGATACCGGCCGGATCTTTTCCTTCGTGCCAGTCGTCAAACGCGCCTGCGGTGGTGCCGAGCTTACGGTATTCCTCCTCCAGCGCCGGGTCATTGTCCCCGATCGCGATAAGAGCCGCAGACCCGATGGAAACGGCATCCGCACCGAGCGCCAGGGCTTTGGCCACATCCGCACCGGTTCGGACCCCACCGGAGATGACAAGCTGTACCTCACGGTGCATGTCCAGATCCTGCAGCGCCTGAACCGCGGGGCGGATGCACGCAAGCGTCGGCTGCCCTACGTGTTCGATAAACACATCCTGCGTCGCCGCTGTGCCACCCTGCATACCGTCCAGCACGACGACATCCGCCCCGGCCTTGACCGCAAGTGTCGTATCGAAATAGGGCCGCGCGCCGCCGATTTTGACAAAAACAGGCACTTTCCAACCGGTGATTTCGCGCAGTTCCATGATCTTGATTTCCAGATCGTCCGGTCCCGTCCAGTCCGGGTGACGGCAGGCGGAGCGCTGGTCGATGCCCTTGGGCAGGTTGCGCATCTCGGCCACGCGGTCCGAAATTTTCTGCCCCAGCAGCATACCGCCACCGCCTGGCTTGGCGCCCTGCCCGACCACGATCTCTATCGCATCCGCCCGACGCAGATCATCGGGGTTCATACCGTATCGCGAAGGCAGATACTGATAGACGAGTTTTTTCGAATGGCCGCGCTCTTCGGCCGTCATCCCGCCGTCGCCCGTAGTCGTTGACGTACCTGCTGCAGAGGCACCGCGCCCAAGCGCTTCTTTTGCCTGCCCCGACAAGGCACCGAAACTCATTCCGGCAATGGTGATGGGTATGTCCAGTTCGACCGGGTTCTGCGCAAAACGGGTGCCCAGCATTACGTTCGTTCCACAGGTTTCGCGGTACCCTTCGAGGGGGTAGCGCGACACGGATGCGCCCAGAAACAGAAGGTCGTCAAAATGCGGCAACCGGCGTTTGGAACCGCCACCGCGAATATCGTAAATGCCTGTGGCCGCAGCCCGTCGGATATACGATGTTGTGTAATCATCAAATGTCCACGGCTTCTGCGGGTGTGTTCGTGGCGTTTCGTCCATCAATAGGCTCCCGCGTTGTCGATATCGAAGTTGTAGAGCTGCCTTGCTGACCCATAGCGCCTGAAATCTGCAGGATCCGCATTGCTTCCCGCCTCTGAAAGAAGGGCCGTCAGTTTTTCCAGGTGCTCGGGGCGCATTTCCTTTTCGATGCAGTCAGCGCCCAGCGATGCAACAGAGCCGCGCACAAAAAGCTGCGCCTCATAGATGCTGTCCCCCAGCGCGTCACCAGCGTCACCACAGACCACCAGCGTTCCGGACTGCGCCATGAATGCGCTCATGTGGCCCACATTTCCGTTCACCACAATATCAATGCCCTTCATGGAAATCCCGCAGCGGCTTGATGCGTTGCCTTTGATGACGAGCAGGCCGCCGTGACCGGTCGCACCGGCATACTGGCTTGCGTCGCCTTCGATCACCACCTTGCCGGACATCATGTTCTCGGCAACGCCCGGCCCGGCTGAGCCATTTACATGGATCGTCGCACTTTTGTTCATGCCGCCACAGTAGTAACCGGTTGACCCCTGCACCGTGACTTCGATCGCGGCATCGAGACCACAGGCGATCGCATGAGCACCCCTGGGATTCTCGATCGTCCAGCTTGTCTGGTTCGTGTTCTGAGCCTGTGCCTGCAACGCGGCGTTCACCTCGCGCAGGCTTTGCGTTTCCAGATCAAGGTGCTGCATCAGTGGCTCCAGAAGTAGGCGGTTGCGGGTTCAGGTTCCCAGACCTTCGCGTCTGCGATCCCCGGCAGGTTCACCAGAGCGCGGTATTCCGAACCGAAAGCAACATATTCGTCGGTTTCGGCCAGTACGGCCGGCTTGCACGCAATCGGATCGCGCAGCACGCCGAATCCATCCCGTGTGCCGACAACGAATGTGTAAAACCCATCGAGATCGGTCAGCCCTGCTTTAAGGGCCTGACCCAGATCGTCGCCTTCCTGCATGCGGTGCGTGAGGTAGGCGGCGGCAACTTCGGTATCATTCTGCGTCTGAACGCTGACACCCTGGCGCGCGAGCCTGCGACGCAGACGGTTGTGGTTGGAAAGCGACCCGTTGTGCACAAGGCACTGATCTGCCCCAGTGGAAAACGGATGTGCGCCAAGGGTCGTGACAGCACTTTCTGTTGCCATACGGGTGTGGCCAATTCCATGCGTTCCGGCCAGCGCCGGGATCTCAAACCTGTCGGCGACACTCTGAGGCATGCCAACCTCTTTGTAGATTTCAATCGCCGTGCCGCTGGACATGATCCGCAGCCCCGGATGGTCGGACCGGAGACAGGCTAGCGTTGCATCAGCGCGGTCCTGCGGCACCACAATAATGGCATGCGTATCGATGACCTGCACCTCAGCTCCAAGCGCGTCTTCGAGTCCGGGAAAGTCAGTGTCCGGCGCGGCGGACTGGACGGTAATCTTGGCCTTATCCCGGTCATCCGACCGGTAGACCGCAATTCCGGCGCTGTCCGGTCCTCTGTCCGACATTGTCACCAGCATTTCGGCCAGCAGGCGCCCGAGCTGCGGTTCAAGGGCTTTGTTTTTCAGGAACAGTCCGACAATCCCGCACATAGGGCCTCCAAAACACTTCGGCCCTGACATTAACGGGCGCGTACGGAGTGTCCATTCCGTGGCCCTTAAAAAGAAAATTTTGTTCCTGAAGAGAAAATATCCGGCACCATTATTCCTGAGAATAACAAATGATCGACAGGTATTTTGCCGGCAGCCTTTCCAGGGTTTCCGGGCCGTGCGGCGCATCTGCGTCAAAAAACAGACTGTCCCCTGGCTCCAGCGCATAGAGTTCAGAACCATGCCGGTATTTCACCGCGCCCTCGATCATATAGAGGAATTCCATGCCCTCGTGCTGGAAGGTTTCGAATGTGTCAGAATCTTCTGTCAGGCTGATCAGGTAAGGTTCAACAACAACCGCACTGGACTGGGCGCTCAGCAAACCCAGCAGCTTGTAATGGTGCCCCGCGCGGGTGCCTGCGCGTTCGGCTTCGACACCTTCACCAGCCCTGACATGCATGACGGGTCTGTCTTCCTCAAAGCCCTTGAAGAAGCTCGTGAGCGGTGCAGACAGCGTATTCGAAAGCGCCTGCAGCATCGACAGTGAAGGGGACACCTGTCCGTTCTCGATCTTGGAAAGCATGCCCGGGCTGACGCCTGTCTCTGCCGCCAGTTCAACAATGGTCCATTCTCTTTTCTGCCGCAGCAGACGGACCTGACGCCCGATTGCCGCCTCCAGCCTTCTGTCCTGGAAAAGCGCGGTATTGTGCGGGTTCTGCAACGGAGCTTTTTTCATGTGCGCAGCCTAGCGACGCAACCCTGAGACGTCAGCACGGTTTTTGCTCAAAAACACCGGTTCATTGCATCAGAAGAGCCCCGCAGTGCACCAAAATCCCGAACGCCCTTCTCCGGGTGTGCGCATGCTTGCAACTAAAACCACCGGCCCCGATGACGTTCCGTGTGCAGGGTCGTACGGAGCCCGTCAAACTGCGACAACTGTCGCTTGGTCAAACTCAGCCTGATACGCTATACCCTTGCTTTAAAACCCGGAGGGGCCTGTGAAGACTGCACATTCTCCACAAAAACGCTGCAAAGGATCAGCTGATGCGCCTGATATCAATTCTGCTCTGTGTGCTTATACTGGCAGTGCCTGTACGATCTCAGGAGAACGACACAGCGCCTCTGGTTGTCCCGTTTCTGCAGATACCTCCATTTTCCTACCGTGACAGCGACGGTGAACGGGCGGGCTTTTTTGTTTCGTTTGCCCGTCAGATCAGCGCCGAGATCGGCGTCCCCATTGAATATCTCGATGTTCCCGATTCCAATGCTTTCACGCAGGCGCAGATTTCCGGCGAATCCCAGTTGATTCCGGGTATTCTGCAGCTTGCGCCAATTGCCGCGACCAGCGTCTTTTCCGATGTCGTCGCCGTCGACCAGCTCCGCCCGGCCGTCCGGGCTGACAGTACTGAACTCGTTAAACTTGGCGTCCTGACCAACAGACGTGTTGGAATAGTCCCACCGGCGATGGGATCACAGCACCCTGTTCTGGAGCAGAATACAGCCATTCCGTTCGCCACACCGCAGGGCGCACTGATGGAGCTTCTGGCAGGGCGGGTGGACGCCGTTCTGGCACCTTCGGCAGCCATTCAGGAACTTGCGCGCGATGCCGGTTTTGATGGCCAGATCCGTTTTATCGGAGAACCGCTTCTCGAAGCGACCCGCCATATCGCACTGCATGAGAGCCGTGCCGAGCTGCTGGAGCCGATCAATGATGCCATAGCACGAATGGAGGCCGATGGACGCCTCGAAACCCTTCGGCAGCGCTACAACATTGAAGTGCCGACATCCCCGCCTGATGTCCTTTCGGTGGCTGTGGCCCATTTCCCGCCTCACCTGATACTCGATGACGATGGCACCGTTTCCGGCTTCATTCCGGACGCGGTCAGAGAGCTGGCGGAACGGGCCAGTCTTGAAATCGAATTCGTCACCACTCCGCAGAGCGCATATGTCGAGGGACCTGCCGGAACCGGAACAGATCTTGTTGCCGGACTGGTCGACACGCCGGACCGCCGGGAACTGATGGATTTTTCCCTGCCCGTGCGACAGGTGGTCGTAGAAGCCGTATTCACAGGGGATGATGCGCCTTCCGTTTCTGCGGTGTCCGATCTTCAGGATCTGAAAGTCGGGGTTCTGGCCGGCTCCATCGTTGAGACGGTTGCTCAGGGTCCAGGGACGCTGGACATTGTTCCTTTTGAGAACAATGCAGCACTGCTGAACGCCCTGCTGGGTGGCAGCATTGATGCCGCGATGGCGGTCGCCGGCGCGCTGGAAAGCGAGGGCGGGACCACAGCCGCAGACACCCTGCGCGCGGCAGAGGTTGCGAAAGTCAACACGGCGATTGCGCTGCGGTTCGGGCTGGGCAGCATCCGGGAGAAGCTGGACGTTGTTATCCCGGGTTTCCTGGTATCGCAGCGATACAACGAGCTCCGGGAAACGTATTACGGCCAGCCGGTGTTCTGGACCCGGACGCGGGTCATAGCCGCCTTTGCCGCCGGGACAGCAGGGATGCTTCTGGTGGTGGGTGCTGCGGTTTTTCACAATATGCGTGTCAGGGTGCGCGCAGCCGCAGAGATGTCATCAGTGCGCCGCGAGCTGGAGACGATTTTCAACGCGGCCACGAGTGGCATTGTCGCACTGAGCGCTGACGGGCAGATTTTGCGCATCAACAACCGGGCGCGCCATTTCCTGGGCGGTATCTCAGGAGAGCCGCCTTTTGCCTGGCCCGAGAGCATCAAGTTCCTTGAAGCCGAAACCATGACCCCGCTGGACAACAGCGCCGACCCCATTCAGCGTGCGCTCTCCGGCCACAATCTTCACAATCAGACCCACCTGCTGCGCCGGTTCCACGCCATCGAAGCGCAACGCTATGTACGGGTCGACAATGCGTCGCTTGATGACCCCGAAAGCGGCATCCGGACGGTTCTTGTTATTGACGACGTCTCCGAACAGGAGCGCAACAGACAGGTTGTTGAACGCAAAAGCCGCCTTGACGCTCTGGGGCAGCTGACGGGCGGGATAGCCCATGACTTCAACAACCTGCTGGCGTCGCAGCTGTATTCAGTCAGCCTCGCACGGAAAGCCAAAGACCCTGAAAAACGGGACAAATACCTGGAGGTTACAGAGAATTCGATCAACCGTGGCCGCTCTCTGACATCCCGCCTTCTGGCATTTGCGAAAAAGCAGCCGGGCCTGTCTTCTGTTCGCAAAACCGCAGACGTTATCGATGATTTCGAAAAGCTCATCCGGCCGATGCTGGAAGAGAAAATCGAGATTTCTTTTGAACTCGAAGATGATCAGCTGCGGCATTTCTGTGATCAGACACAGCTCGAAACAGCGCTGATGAATCTCGTTCTGAACAGCCGCGACGCAATTCTGCGCGGGGCGAAGGGAAACAGGATCGAGATCAGGGCCCGTCCTGTCAGGGCACCCAATCCGGATCTGGAAGCACGGCAGTCAGGCAGCATTGAGGGTCCCGCGAACACGCCAGGCGCCAGCTTTCGATACGTCGAGTTTTCTGTGACCGACAACGGCCCGGGCATGGATGAAGAGACCAAATCGCGCTGCACCGATCCGTTTTTCACCACAAAAAACAGCAACTCCGGCACGGGTCTTGGGCTGGCGATGGTTTATGGTTTTGTGCGTCACTCTGAGGGCGATCTCCGGATTTACTCAGAACTTGGTGTCGGAACGACCGTGAAACTGACACTCCCGCGCGGTGCTGAGGATGGGCTCAGAGAGCGGCCCATGCCAGAGGCCGCCATCGAACGCGGGCGTGGGCAGACCATTTTCGTGGTCGAAGATGAACCGCAACTCCTGATGCTGCTGTCTGACACGCTGGAAGATCTTGGGTACAACGTGATTTCAGCCAGCTCCGGCGCAAAAGCGATGCGGATGGTTGAGGCCGGTGTCGTCTTTGACCTGCTGCTGACGGACATCGTGATGCCCGATTCCATCGGCGGTTTCGAACTGGCCCGGCGTGTCCGGCAGGTCTACTCCGAAATTCCGGTGGTTTACATGTCCGGCTATACCGGCTTCACTGCAAGTGAAATGGGTGAGGTCCAGGCGCCGTTGCTGCAAAAGCCGGCACCCCCCATCGAACTCGCCAAAGCGATACAGACAGCGATGGGAAGTGAATAAGGATTGCTTCTTTGACCAGGATTCTCCTTCTTGAAGACGACGAGGCTTTTGCCGAGCTGCTGGCCGAAAGCCTCATAATCGAAGGCCACACCGTTGATATCTTTGGCAATGCAACAGATGCGCTCGAAGCCTTGAAAAACGAGAAATACGGTATCATCGTCGCGGATGTTTTCATCAAAGCGGGCGGCCAGTACCGTCAGGATGGCGGTATCCGTCTTGTCAGCAGCGTCAAACAGATCCGGGCAGAAAAAATTCCGGTGATTGCAATTTCGGGTGGCTTCTCGGCGTCCAAACCAAGCAACGTAAAAGAAACCCTCAGGACTGTGGGCGCAAACGCAGTGCTGGCCAAGCCCTTCCACCCTGAGGATCTTCTGAACCTGATCTCGGAACTGACAAAACTGGGGAAGTGAACCGGTAGAAGTGTTGGGGCATGCCAGCATGGGTATCGCCCCGCTTCAGCCCGGGATCAGCAGCGGGCGCCGCGCCCGCCCCACCGTTATCCCGGAAGCTGACGGCACGAAAAATGAATTCTTCCACGCCGCGCGTGTCGAATAGAATTGCACTGATCAACTTTAAGTGGAATAAATCTGTTAACCTTTCCTGCGAACTATTGAGGGCGCATTGTCAGATCAGCACTACCTCGAATCCGAGCTCGAAAGCCTCATTCGGACTGATCCGGCAATCTGGCGTTTTATCAGGGAAGCGTCGCTGGACGGTGTCTGGTACTGGGACCTGAACGATCCCCAGCATGAATACATGAGCCCGGAATTCTGGCAGCTGTTCGGCTTTGACCCAAAGACGAAAAAACACATGGCGGCCGAATGGCAGAACCTGATTTACCCTGAGGACCTTGAACTCGCCAAAGAAAATCTAGGCGCGCATCTCGCTGACCCGTCTCACCCCTATGATCAGGTTGTGCGCTACAGATGTTCAGACGGGAAAACCGCGTGGGTCCGGTGCCGCGGCATTGCAGTGCGCGATGAACAAGGCAATCCGACCCGGCTGTTGGGCGCGCACAACGACATAACCGCCCTGAAAAACGAAGAGCAGGCTGCGAAAAGCAACAGCGAATTCCTGTCGCAGGTTATGGACACGGCCCACAGCGCGATCATCGGGCTGGATGCCGACGGGCAGGTATCTTCGATCAACTCGGCCGGGCGCCATTTCCTTGGCGGGATCAGCGATGCTGTTCCGTTCGCCTGGCCGGAGGAAATCGCCTTTCTGGACTCCGCGTCACTGAAGCCGCTCGAAAGTGCACACGATCCCGTCCTGCGCATTCTTTCCGGTGTTGCCCTGAAGGGCGAAGTGTTTCTTATGACACGCAATAAGAGCATCGACCCCAGATACGTGCGTATTTCCAGCTCACCGGTCGAGGCGGGAGAAAAAGGGCTGCGCAGCGTTGTCATCCTTGACGATGTGTCCGAACAGGAAAAAAATCGCCAGCAGATCGAGCGCACAAGCCGCCTTGACGCTCTGGGACAGCTGACGGGCGGGATCGCGCATGATTTCAACAATCTGCTGGCAACCGTCCAGTATGCCCTGCAGCTTGCGCAGAACACCGAAACCGAAGAGAGGCGTACCCGCTATCTCGACACGGCCCTGACTTCCATTTCCCGGGGATCCGATCTGACCAAACGGCTGCTGGCTTTTGCAAAACAACAGCCAGGCACTGAGGTCTCAAAAGCCGTTGCTGAGGTTATGTCCGAGTTCAGGAGGCTCGCAGATCCGCTGATCGAAACAAATCTTGAGCTTCAGTTCGAAGTCACAGAGAGCGATTTCTGGGTGTATTGTGACACAGCGCAACTTTCGAATGCGCTTCTCAATCTGTTGCTCAACGCCCGCGATGCCATCCTGAGGAGTGGCCAAGGGAACTGCATCAAGATCCGGGCACGGGGCGTTGATGAGATCGACACGGACATGATCCTGCGCCGCGAACACGCAGACACCTACATCGCCACCGGACTGCAGGAAGATGAGATATTCGCGGGTGAAATCGCAGAAAATACCGCATATCGTTTTGTTGAGTTTTCCGTCTCTGACAACGGTCCCGGGATGACAGACGAGATCAGAGACCGGGCCATTGATCCGTTTTTCACGACGAAGGATACGAATTCCGGCACGGGGCTGGGTCTGTCGATGGTCTATGGGTTTGTGCAGCAGGCAAATGGTGAGTTGAGGATCTATTCCGAACACGGACAGGGCACGACCGTGCGGCTTCTGGTGCCACGCGGCACGCGCCAAGGGCATCGCGAACAGCCGGTTCAGGTTGAACCCGAAGCTCAGGGTCAGGGGCAGCGCATTCTGATCGTTGAAGACGAGGTTTCCCTGCGGACAATGATGGAAGATCTGATATCAGATCTTGGCTACGCCGTGCAGACGGTCAGCTCGGGCAACGAAGCCCTCGCGCTCATTGAAAAGGACGCCGCCTTTGATCTGGTCATCACGGATATCGTGATGCCGGGTGACATCGGCGGCTTTGTTCTGGCAAAGGAAATCCGCCGTCTTTTCCCCGATATGGCGATCATCTACATGTCCGGCTACACGGGCTATTCCGTCGAGGACATGAACGACATTATTGCACCGCTGCTGCAGAAACCCTGCCCGCCGGAAGAACTGGCGCAGACAATAGCAACGGCGCTTGAAACCAGGGGGAAACAAATCCCCGCGACTGACCCGGAAGGCAGCCTGCATGGCATATGTACTGATACTTGAAGACGACGAAACCTTTGGAAAACTGTTGCAGGAGTCTCTGGAAGAGGCCGGCCATACTGCGGCAACATTCGCCAATGCCACAACCGCCTATGCCTCGGTCTGCGAGCAGGCGCCTGATGTTGTTGTGACCGACCTTATCGTTCTGGAACAAAACAAACCGGTGCCGGATGGTGGCCTGTCGTTGATTTCCCGGATCAGGCATCGCGGGAACCCGGCGCACAGTGCGATACCCATTGTCGCGATTTCCGGTGCGCACAGGTCAAAAGGTTTGCAGAATGCGCTGGAAACAGCGGAAAAACTGGGCGCTGATTTTTCGCTGGAAAAACCGTTTTCGCCGCATGATCTGCTGAGCATAATTGACAGACTGTCCGCCTCCCGCGCTCAGGCCTGATCCGTTATCCTCAGGCTACCCCCCTTTTCCGGCAACTGACTTGTTGTGTCTGAAAGAAGGTTTTGGACCATGCGTGAAATCGCAATTATCTTTTCTGAGTACTGAAAAGAAAATCTGCGTTACGGCGGTTGGTTACCCGGGGTGCGGAACATATGGTCTTTTCATCCGGCCACGGTTTTCAGCCGGCATCGGCATCCGACACCTCTTCCGGACAGCCGGTTTCAGATGCCGCCTCCCCCTCGCCGGCGCCTTCGTGCAAACGAAACGCTAGAGCGCTCTTTTCCGCCCCAGCAGCCAGACAAAGAAGATGCCGCCGACCATGCCCGTCACGATGCCGATGGGCATATCTTCGGGCGCCATCACGGTGCGTGCGGCGATATCCGCCCACAACAGGAAGACTGCGCCAACCAGCGCAGAACCTGGAAGTACACGGCGATAATCCCCGCCGACCACCATCCGCACAACATGCGGGACCATCAGGCCGACAAACCCGATGATCCCGGAAAAAGCCACCATCACACCGGTAATCAGCGCACCGACGACAAATGTCGTCAGCCGGAAACGGGCGACAGGAATACCCAGCGTCGACGCAGTTTCGTCGCCCACGGTCATGGCGTTAAGGTCCCCTGCCCGCGCCATGAGCCAGACAGCACAGACCGTAAGGACGGCCAGCGGATAAATAAGCTGGCTCCACTGCGCGAGGCCAAGCCCGCCCAGCATCCAGAAAACAACAGTATGCGTCGCGCGCGGATCGCCCAGAAAAATCAGAACATTTGCCGCCGCCATAATGATGAACGAGACCGCGACCCCCGCCAGCACAAGCCGGTCGGCATTCGTTGCATCAGCAAAACGGGATACCCCAAGCACAATTGCCGTCGCCCCAAGTGCGCCCAGAAAAGCCAGCAAAGGCACGGTCAGCAAGCCAATGAACAACCCCGTGTGCAACAGGGCCAGAATGGCACCAAACGCCCCGCCCGAAGAGATGCCCAGCAGGTGCGGATCTGCAAGGGGGTTGCGCGTGACCGCCTGCAGGCTGGCCCCGACCATCGCCAGCCCGGCCCCGACCATCATAGCCAGCAGAGCCCGCGGAAACCGGATTTCCCAGACGATGGCCGCGCGCCCTTGAGACCACGACGGATCGACCATTCCGGGCGACATCCTGTTCAGAAATACGCCCCAGACAGTGCTCTGGGGGATGCGCACGGATCCCACCGAAATCGCAACAGACAGCGAGACCAGAAGCAGCGCCAGACCGCAGAGTGCAAAGACCGCAGTACGGCCCCTGTAACGCTTTGGCGCGATGCTGCTTCCGGTCCCGCTCATGACTTATTCTGACCAGAACGCGTCAGCGAGGGTTTTGACGGCCTGAATGTTGCGCGGTCCTGGTGTCGCTTCGACGTATTCCAGCGTTACAAAGCGATCGTTTTTGACTGCATCCAGTTGCGCAAACGCCGGGTTGGACATCATGAAATCGCGCTTTTGTTCCGCTGTGACCTCGCCATAATTGACGATCATGATCACTTCGGGGTCGCGCTCGACGACTTCTTCCCAGGTCACCGTAGCCCAGCTTTTTTCGAAGTCATCCATGATGTTAACACCGCCTGCGGCCTCGATCAGCGCGGTTGGCATGGCATAGCGTCCGGCGGTGAAAGGCGCATCCTCGCCGCTGTCATACACGAAAACGCGCGGTGCCTCGCCCGTTCTGAGAGATCCGGTAAAGGCGGCCAGTTCGGCGCGGTAGCCGTCAACCAGCGCCTGCGCGTGTTCCTCAACGTCAAAAATGCGTCCAAGGTTCATGAGGTCAGCATACATATCGTCGATGCTCGCCTTTTCCTTGTCCATGATGTGGGTGCAGGATTCCATGAGCTCATAGACGCTGATCCCGAAGGGCGCCAGCGTTTCCGGTGTCACCTCACCGCCCACTTTCATGCCGTAGTTCCAGCCGGCAAAAAAGAAATCCGCATCAGCCCCGACGAGAACCTCTTTTGACGGGTATTTGGCGGACAGCTCAGGCAGTTCCTCGACACCCGATCGCATTTCCGCATCCAGCGTTTTCCAGCCCGAAATGCCGGTATAGCCGACCATCCGGTCCGCCAGACCAAGCACCAGCATCATCTCTGTCAGATTTACATCGTTCGAGATGGCACGCTCGGGCGGTGCATCAAAGGTGACTGTCCGGTTGCAGCTTTGCACAGATACCTCTGCAGCCGCTGAACCTGCTGACAGCAGAAGAGCCATCGCCGCCAGGAATGGGGATTTCATTGGGTCGTTTCCTTGTTTCTGAGGTGAAAAGTAAGATGGTCCGTACCGCTGCGGGACAGCTGTTCACGGTATGCGGTTATCTGAAAAGCCTGAGCGACCGCCTCTTCGGACAATACGTCCGCTGGGGCACCAAACCCGATGGAACGGCCGGACTGCAACAACAGCACATCATCGCAGACGCCTGCCGCCAGATTAAGATCGTGCAGGGATGTGACGATGGTCAGAGGCAGTTTCCGGATCAGTTCCAGCACTTCCAGCTGGTGGCGGATATCAAGGTGGTTGGTGGGCTCATCCAGGATCAGCAGACGCGGTTCCTGCGCCAGAGCGCGCGCCACCATGACGCGCTGACGCTCGCCACCCGACAGCGTGTTCAGATACCGGTCAGCCAGCCGGTGCAGGTCCAGCCGATAAAGCGCGCTGTCCACAGTTTCCGCGTCGCGCGCACCAAGACTGCCCGCAAACCCGCGAAGATGCGGTGTCCGGCCAAGCGCCACGATTTCCCGGACTGTCAACGCAAAATCTCCGGGCTGTTCCTGCAGGACAACCGCAATGCGCCGCGCAGCCTCCCGTGCCGAGAGTTCCCATATGTCCTTGCCGTCCACTTCGACGGACCCTGTTGCGGGACGGTGAAACCTGTAAAGAAGACGCAGCAGTGTGGTTTTCCCCGCGCCGTTCGGCCCAACGATCCCAAGCACCCGGCCAGCATCCATATCGAAGCTCGTTGGATGCAGCAGGGTCTCGGTCAGACGCCCGGGCGCCCAGGACAGATTGCGCACACAGAGGCGGGCCGCCGTCACGACGCCCTGACCTTGCTCTCTTCGGTGACAATCATAGCAGCCGGCACCCGCGCGAGGGTACTGGCGCGCAGTTTTCCGGGACGATCCAAGGAGGAACACCAGCCGTCGTGCAGGTAGGCATACTGGCGGGCGAAAGCCACCAGATCCTCCACATCAGTCCCGGGATCAATGTCGCCGAAGAGATACGTCGCCTTGCGCGTTCCGTGATAGGCAACCGTGCAGGGCCGGTCGCAGCCCGCCATACAGGCCACGCCAGAGATTTCAAAATCATCCGGCACAAAGTCACCCGCCTGCTCGATTGCATGGCGCAGTTTTTCGATCAGTTCAAATCCCGGACGACACTCAGTTCCCTTGTGCCGGCAGGATGTGCAGATTGTAATTCGATGGTCCATCTGGCCCTCCGCCTGTCAGACGGGGGAAGGATACAGAACCATGTTTTTGCGGGTGGGACCGCATCGTCATCATGTGCTCCTGACCAGGCACCCCGCCTGCATCGAGTTGAAATACCGGCGCATTTCACGCCGTCGATGGCAGGTATCCTGACTTACGGGTCACCGCTTCCCCGAACCTTCCCGGATCTGTTGATCCAGTGGTCCCTGTCGGGGTCGCTCGCCGCTTACAGTTGCGGGGGCAGTCACGGATTTGGCGTTTTGGCGACACCGCACCGTGTTCCCTTTTATCTCTTTCGCTTCGGGCGTCAGAGAACCATCGCGATCACCTAATTCCATCGCAGGAGACCCGTCAATGCTTATCATCGAGCCGGCATAATTTCGTAGTCACAGACGATGGGATGCGCGCGCCTGGGAAAGGACCACCGCCGACCGGGTCCGGTCAGGAATCGATCAGACGGCTTTCCAGAAGTTCGCCACGCTCTTTCAGCAGCGGATAGGCGATCATGGCAAATGACGTGTTGAGCATTTTCAGCGACCTCAAAAGGTCAATGTGAACGGCGCTTGTCTCGATGGACTCGACAAGTCCTTTGCGCAGACGCGTCAGGTGTTTGCGTTCGAGCTTCTGCTCAACGTCACGGATCATCTCTTTCTGCTGCACCAGCTCGCGGGCGGCCCCGACATCCTCTGACATCAGCACCACAATGCCGTGCTGTACGTTTCTGAGGACACGGTCGTGAAAGTCGGAGAGTTCCTTCCAGCCATTCTCGGAAAAGCTCGTTTTTTCCTGATGCATCTGTCGGGCCAGCGCCGCGATTTTCCGCGCTATCACGTCCGCCCCCGCCTCAAGATTTACCGCAACGCCCGCCAGGTCAAAGGCTCTTGTCCCGGTGTCCTCTTCGGGATCCCGCGATCTGATGCTGGCAAGATAGACCCGCAGATCAAGCGACATGTTCGCGACTTCGCGGTATTCACTGCGCAACCGGGCAGCGGTTGGCTCGTCATAGGCATCAAACAGGCGCATGCCGTCGCGCAGCATCGTTTCAATCCGGTTGCCCATTTCCACCAACTCACGCTGTGCACAGGCAAAGGCGCGCGGCGGGTCAGTACGGACTGTTGGATCGAGAGCTGAGCGTCGTGGCGCATCCGAATGGGGGTCGGCCGTCTCGGGCAGGATCATCCGCGCCAAAGCCAGCGTTGGCCTGAGGAGAACGATCCCGACGACGAGCAGTGCCACGTTGAAAACGAGATGCAGGTTGAGCGCCTGCTGCTGGGCACTGCCCCCCGGGATGAGCGCGCCGGCATCGAACCGATAGAGAAAAAGCAGAGCAATCAGCGCGCCGCCCCCGCGCAGTATCAGGTTCCCGACAATGACGCGGCGCACGTCGGGCTCGGACCGGAGCGTCAGCACAAAAGCAATAAACGCCCCCCCGAGGTTCGCGCCGAGCACCATGGCAAAGGCGGCCTGCAGTGGCAGCATGCCCTGGGCCGCCAGGGCGGCAAAAAGAAGAATCGCCGCCACACTGGAATGCACGGCCCAGGCAAACAGCGCAGCCAGCAGGAACGCCGTAATGAGATCGCCGGCCAGATAGGACATGACGGTCGCAAAACCCTGGCTTCCGGACAGCGGTGCCGCCGCTTCGCGGATCAGGTCGAGCGACATGAAAATCAGCGCAAGACCGATGAGTATCCGACCGATCTGCCTCAGGCTGCGGCGGGAACTGCGCAGAAAAAACAAAACACCCAGCAGCAAAAGCAGCGGGGACAGCAACGCTATGGGCGAATTAAGCAGCTGTACGACAATGGCAGAGCCCAGATCGGCCCCCAGAATAATGGCAAGCCCCGCATAGGCACCGATCTTGCCCGACGCCATGAACCCCGCCAGAAGCAGCGCAACAGCAGTGGAACTCTGCAACAGCACAGCAGCGCCAGCCCCCGTTCCTGCGGCGGTGAAACTGTTGCCCGTTGACCGGCGCAGCCACAACCGCAGATGACCGCCGAAAGCGCGTTCAAAACCAGTCCGGACCAGCCGGACTGCCCAGATCAGGAGAGCAGCCGCGGCCGCCAGATTCAGCGCAACAAGCGTTGGTGACAGTTCCATACCTCTGCCCCTTCAGAACGGATGCGTTCCGGACGAAGGCTCAAGCGGCAGAACAGTCCAGTGACCGTCCGGACCGGTATCCAGCAGCGCACAGCCCGTCGGGCCACTCCGGAAGCCAACCCGAGCCCCGGCGCGCCGGTCGAGCGCAAAGGCGCTGCAGATGGAGGGTGCGGTCATTACCCGGTGACCCCGGACAGATCGAAAATAGACGCCATGCACATGCCCCGCGAGAACAGTTACCTCTGTCTGCGCTTCTTTCAGAACGGAGTCCAGCAGGGTCGCGTTTTCCAGACCGATCGCGTCCATAAATCTGATCCCGGTCAGAAGCGGTGGGTGGTGCAGCATCAGAACTGTGGGACCGGTGTTTTTCTGCGCCAGCAGCTGTCTCAGAAAGTCGAGGCTATCTGGTCGCAGCGTTCCGCCACCCTGCCCTTCGATCAGCGTGTCCAGCCCGATAACCAGCGTCTCGCCAAAAGTCTCTGACCAGTCGATCAGACCTGTTGGCGGCATCGATGGCTGAGCTGCAAAAGCAGCGCGGAACGCTCCGCGTGCATCATGATTGCCCGGCACCACAAAGACCGGCAGCCCAAGACGCGCCAGTTCAGCAACGGCAAAGGCGTAGCTGTCCTCAGAGCCGTCATCACTGATATCCCCGGTGATGAGAACAGCATCCAGCGGGTCGATGGCCGCGCGCATCGCCAGCAGCCGATCCACAGCGGCTGTGAGGATCGAGCGGGTATCAAGCACACCAGATGCGAGCGTGCCCTCCGCCACCACATGCAGATCGCTGAGATGCAGGAAACGCGCCATGGTCCTATTTGATCCCGGCGCGCAGGAAAGCCTGGACGAACTGACGCTGGAACACCAGAAACGCCAGCAGCAATGGCGCAACCGACATCATTGTGGCCGCCGAAATCACGCTGATGTCCACGCCATTTTCTGGCGCTCCGAAGATTGACAGGCCCACCGTAAGCGGACGCGTATCGGGTGAGTTGGTTACGATCAACGGCCACAGAAAGTTGTTCCAGTGCGTGGAGACCGAAACCAGCGCGTAGGCCAGATAGGTGGGCCGCGCCAGTGGCACATAGACCCGCCAGAGGATACCGAACCAGCCACATCCTTCGACCCGCGCTGCCTCATGCAGTTCAATGGGCACCCCTTTGAAGGCCTGGCGCATCAGAAAGATGCCGAATGCGGAAGCCATATAAGGCATACCGACACCCAGGACGGAATCGAACAGCCCGAGTCGCGAAACCATCGCGTAGTTTTCGACGATCAGCACTTCGGGCAGAATGAAAAGCTGCATCAGAACGAGGATAAAGACAAAATCCCGCCCCGGGAAACGGACCTGCGCAAATGCAAAACCGGCCAGCGTAGTCACAAAAAACTGCCCGATCAGGATGACCGTCACCAGCACGAAAGTGTTCAGAAAATATCGCAGCCAGGGAGCGCCACTCCAGGCTGTACGGAAATTATCGAGCGTCCAGGGCGACGTCAGATTGAAGTTGACCGCGTCCGATGTGCTGTGAAAAGCAGCCCAGAAGGCGAACACCAGCGGCGCGATCCAGATGACTGCAAGCAACAACGCGCCAAAGGCTTCGATATGACGGGAAAGGCTGCTCACTGGTAATGGGTCCGCTTGTCCAGAATGGTGAATTTGATCCCGGCAACCACCCCCAGCACCACGAGAACCATGATCGTGAGCGCGGCCGCCTGAGGCGCATCAAAGAAGGCGAAGGCCATCTCCCAGATGTAGTAGAGGATCAGTTTGGAGGCATCGTTGGGCCCCCCCTTGGTCAGGATAAACAGATGGTCGATCAGCTTCACCGAATTGATCAGCGCATTGACCAGAATGAACAGCGTGGTCGGCATCAGAAGCGGCAGAACGATCCGCCTTGTATATGTCCAGCGGCTGGCACCTTCGATATCGGCGGCTTCTTTGAGATCTTCGGGAATGGTCTGAAGCGCTGCGAGGTAGAAAATCATGAAGAACCCGGCCTCTTTCCAGATCGTGACAATGATCACGGCCCAGAGCGCGGTTTCCGGCTGCCCCAGCCAGTTGACGCTCGGCAGCCCGAACAGATCGCCGATCTGATCCAGAACACCCAGACCCGGCGTGTAGAAAAAGAGCCACAGGTTCGCAGCAGCAATCATGGGCAGCACCGTCGGGGTGAAATAGGCCGTCCGGACGAACCCGCGGGCCGGCAATTTCGAGTTCGCCCAAAGCGCCATCGCAAGGGCGATCGCAATCGAGATCGGTATTGTCGCGCCTGCATAAATCAGGTTGTTGGTGACCACTTTCCAGAACGTCGGATCTGCGAAGAGATCTGTGTAGTTTTCACTACCGACAAATTCACTGGGACGGCGGCGTGTCCCGCGGGAAAAAAGGCTGGACCACAGTGTCGCGACCGACGGGTAGAAGGCAAACAGGGTAAGCAACACCATCGCAGGCGACAGCAGCAACCACCCATAGATCGCCTGTCTGCGTCTTTCGAGATTGACTGGTGCGGCCATGTGGGATGCCCTTTGCCCCTGGTATCCTGTCGGATGCCCGGACACAGGTCCGGACACCCTGGGGAGAGTTCCCTATTGGTAGTCGCGCAGAAGGCGACCGGCAGCTGCCTGGGCCTCTGCCAGAGCATCCTCTGCCGATTTGGAGCCTGTCAGCGCCGCCTGAATGGCATTGTTCAGACCATCGCGGACACGTGCTGTCTCGAAGGTCGAAAACTCCGCCACGGCATTTTCAAGCTGATTGCGGGCGACCAGAGCGGGCGGGAATTCGGCCGTGTAGCTTTGCAGCGCTTCTGTCTCATAGGCTGCCGGGGACACTCCCATATAGCCTGTACGGATCGACCAGGTCGCGGCCTGCTCCGGTGCGGTCATGAATTCGATCAGCTTCAGGGCTGCGGCTTTTTCCTCTGGAGATGTATCTTTGAACACATAGAAGTTCCCACCCCCGGTGGGCGACCCCTTACGCACATTTGCAGGCAGTTCCGCCACACCGAAGTCAAAGCTCGCGTTGTTTTTCACTGCCGTCAGATTGCCGGTGGAATGCCACATCATTGCCGTCTGACCTTCGAGGAACGCCTGACGCAGGGTGCCCCATTCAACCGTGCCTTCGGGCATAACGCCATGCTCCGCCGACAATGACTTCCAGAACTCCAGAGTTTCCACGACAGCCGGGTCATCGAAATAAGTGGTCAGACCGTCATTGGACATAACCTCTTTGCCGTTCTGGATCGCAAGTGCCTGGAACATCCAGTACGGGTAACCGGTCGACGGGATCATGATTCCATAAGTGTCTTCGTCCGTCAGCGCCTTGCCCATCGAAATCATCTCTTCCCAGTTCGATGGCGGGCTTTCCGGGTCAAGGCCCGCTTCGCGGAACATATCCTTGTTATAATAGGCTACGATCGTGGATCGCTGGAACGGAATGCCCCAGGTCTTTCCCTCGATCTTCCCGTTCGCCATGAGCGCCGGGTAGAAACTGTCCAGCCAGGCGGAATCCACACCGTCGATATCGTCGAACGGTACAATCAGATCCTGTTCGATCAGGTCATAGGCATCAATGGAGAACATCACCGCCAGTTGCGCAGGTTCGCCCGAGGCCAGCGCGGACAGCGCCCGGACGCGGGTGTCATCGTAATTGCCGGAATAGATCGCGTTGACCTTGATGTCAGGGTTTGCCGCTTCAAAGTCAGCGACAATGCCGTCAACGACCTCGGTCAGCGCCCCGCCCACAGCAATAGGATAGTACATTGTCAGTTCGGTCTCTGCCGCTAAAGCAGCTGTCCCGATGGCACCTGCCGATACTGCGGCAATGCCCATTTTCCGTATGTGTTTCATTGTCTTCCTCCCAATTATGCGCGTCGCATTTCAAGTTTCCCGCGGATCAGACCGTCCCGTGTTCCAGCCTCCGGCCGGCAGCGTCAAAAAAGTGCAGGCTCTCATCCGCAAACGATATTTCCATGTCCTGACCTGCCGGGATGTTCTGCAGACCAGGCAGGCTGACAGTCAGACCGGTAGCCGCCGGATGTGACAGGCCGATGAACGTTTCAGATCCCAGAAACTCACATTCCGAGACCGTGCACTTCAGCCGCCCCGCGCCAGCCCCGGCAACGTTCACGTTCTCAGCCCGCAGACCGATCCGGGCGGCGTCACCAAAGCCGGGAACGGCTTCTGCGTCGATCAGAGCCATCGGTGGCGCTCCGACAAATTCCGCAACGAATGTATTGGCAGGCCGGTAATACAGTTCTTCCGGCGTTCCCGTCTGCTGAATGTGCCCGTCTTTCATCAGCACAACCATATCCGCCATGCTCATGGCCTCGGTCTGGTCATGGGTGACGTAAACAACGGTAATCCCAAGATCGACCTGCAGTTTTTTGATGTCCTTGCGCACAGAAGCACGCAGTTTGGCATCGAGGTTCGACAGCGGTTCATCCATGAGGCACAGCGGCTGATTGGCAACAATAGCGCGGGCCAGTGCCACGCGCTGCCTCTGGCCACCGGACAGTTCTCCGGGCTTGCGTGTTTCGTAACCGGTCAGTCCGGTGATCTCCAGCGCGCGGGCCAGCTTTTCGCGCCGTTCTACAGCACTTACCTTGCGCACTTTCAGCCCGAAAACCACGTTCTCCGCCACGCTGAGATGCGGGAAAAGAGCGTAGGACTGAAAGACCATGGACAGGTTGCGTTCGGACGGCGCTGCCGTCGTTACATCGCGCCCGTCAATTGTAATTGTTCCCTCGTCGGGCAATTCGAGCCCGGACAAAAGCCGCAGCGTCGTGGACTTCCCGCAGCCGGACGGCCCCAGCAGCGCCACAAAGGCGCCCCTCGGGATGCTCAGCGAGATGTCCTCCACACCAAGCTGGCCATTCCAGCGTTTAGCCACGCCGTCTACCCGTACAAATGCCTCAGAACCGGTCATTCTTTCCCCTCGGCAAAAACCACCCGGTCGCCCAGCGCTTCGAAAATCTGATCGAAAGCTTCCGGCGGCGACCGGTCACAAACCACCCTGTCCACAGTCGTGATTGACGTGCCGGCAGCCGGAGCCAGACGACCGAATTTGCTGCGGTCAATCACCAGGATCGACGTCTGTGCATTTGCCCGCATCCGTTCAGACGCCCGCACTTCGGACGAATGAAATTCCAGCAGCCTGCCGTCCTCGCCGACACCCGCCGTCCCGAAGACCGCAAACTCAGCCCGGAATCGCCCGAAGAACTCCACCACTTCGTCGCCGATGAAATCACGGTCCGGCAGGCGCAGCTCACCACCAGGCAGGATAATCCGGTTGGACACCTCCTCGCTCAGCGCCATCGCAGCGCTCAGGTTGTTGGTGATCACGGTCAGTTCTTTGCGAAAACGCAGGGCACGGGCGACACTGAGCGCTGTGGAACCGATGGAAATAAACAGCGTGGCACCATCCGGGATCATCGCCGCGGCTTCCTCTGCAATCGCCCGCTTACCGGTCAGGTTCGTTCCTGCCCGCTGATCGAACGGCGTGTTCAGCCGGTCCTCGGCCAGTTCTATGCGACCGTGGCGTCGCCGAAGCGTTTCTCCGTCGCATAAAAGGTCAACATCCCGGCGTATGGTCTGCATCGAAACACCGAGCATTTCCGCGAGAGATCCGACGCTTGCGCCTCCCCGCTCCTGAACGACCTGAAGGATCAGATCGCGCCGTTTGATCGTCTTTGACGCCATAACATCCCCGTGACTCACCGGAAACTATACAAAGTCAAAACAACAAAACAACAAAAATTCCGCAGCAATCGACCATTGTTACGGAATAGCTCTCAAAATAGGGTTCTCTAGGGTCGCAAATGCCTTCAATTTCGTGGCTTTGTTGTTTTCCTTTCTTTTTGCCGCTGTGGGCTTTACGTTTCACGGAACCGGCAGCAAAACGTGTGCCGTACCGAGCATCCGGCGGAGCCCATGGAAGACGCAGTCAGTATTTTCGAGCGCTATCAGTCGGTCCGTCACCGGCTCCCGGGCGCAGTTTTTGACACAGGGACCACACGCATTTCGTCGCTGATGGAAATTTCGGACGCCGCGGAGGCTTTCGTTTTTGATGCATTCGGCGTGCTGAACGTTGGTGAGACTCCGATCCCCGGCGCCGCAGAGCGTCTGGATCAGCTGCGTGCCGCAGGCCGGCAAATCCGCATTCTGTCAAATGCAGCAAGCTACAATCATGATGCAGCAACCGAAAAGTTCCGCAGGCTCGGTGTGAAAATCGAACCGCATGAGATCATCACCAGCAGGGATGCGGCGCTACAGGCGCTGGATCAAAGGCTCTGGGGATGCATCGCCGCCCCTGGGGATGACCTCTCTGATATTCCTGCAGAAACCCTGAAACTTGCCGATGACCCGGCTGGCTTTGACGACGCGGAGGGTTTTCTCTTCCTGTCAGCAGCGGCATGGACCTCGAAACAGCAGAGCATTCTGACCGCGACCCTGCAAAACCGCGCAAGGCCGGTTATCATTGCCAATGCCGACGTCGCAGCTCCACGCGATCACGGATTCTCTCTTGAGCCCGGACACTTCGGACACCTGCTGTCCGACAACGGGCTGGAGAGCATCCGGTTCTTCGGAAAGCCCTTTCCTGAAGTATTTCAGATGGTCGAACGCGCGCTGCCGGGCATTGCAAGCGACCGGATCGTTATGTGTGGCGATACACTGCATACGGACATCCTTGGCGCGGCCGCGCGCGGGTGGCGAACCGTTCTTGTAGAACGCGACGGCATGTTCTCCGGCGTGGATGCAGGAGCCTACGCGGAAAAGTCCTCGCTGGTCCCGACCTGGCGGCTGCAGCGGATCTGAAACCTGCACGCGTCCGCACCTCTCAGGACAACGAACCTGGTGCAGCCTTTCCGCAACCATGCGATTTTTCTTGCAGAAATGCTGACTCAGTGTTGTGATCGGGGTGTCACATGGGGGGATGGCGCAGCCTGACGGCGGCGCAAAAAATCAGACAGCTCAGACCTGCACCCATTCCGTGCGACGGCATGACGGGGCCTGCCATGCGCGGCATCCGACACAATTGGGAGGAAATACATTGAAAAAACTTACGACCACACTGGCTGGATCAGTAATCGCTCTGACAGCGTCACTGAGCGCGGCACAGGCCGACAAACTGACGCTCTATTGCTCTGCTCAGGAAGACTGGTGTCAGCTGATGGCGCGCAGCTTTGAGGATGCAACGGGCATCGACGTCAACATGACCCGCAAGTCGTCGGGTGAGACCTTTGCCCAGATCCGTGCGGAAAGCTCGAACCCGAAAGGTGATGTGTGGTGGGGGGGCACCGGCGACCCGCACCTCCAGGCCGCCGAAGAGGGCCTGACAATGGAATACGTATCGCCGATGCGCGATCAGCTGCATGACTGGGCGATCAGCCAGGCCGAAAGTGCTGGCAACAAGACCATCGGGATCTATTCCGGCGCTCTTGGCTATGGCTACAACTCGGACCTTCTGGCGGCAAACAACCTGCCGGAACCGGCCTGCTGGAAAGACCTGCTGAAGCCTGAATACAAAGGGCATGTGCAGATGGCGAACCCGAACTCTTCGGGCACGGCATACACGACGCTTGCATCCATGGTGCAGATTTTTGGCGAAGACGAAGGCTTTGAGTTCATGAAAGGCCTGCATGCCAACATCAACCAGTACACCAAGTCAGGGTCCGCCCCGATCAAGGCTGCCGGCCGTGGCGAAAACACCATTGGTATCGTGTTCATGCATGACGCTGTGAAACAGGCTGTATCCGGATTTCCGGTCAAGGTCGTAGCGCCCTGTGAAGGTACCGGTTACGAAATCGGTTCCATGTCCATCATTGATGGTGCACGCAACGAGGAAGAAGCCAAGAAGTTCTATGACTGGGCGCTGAGCACAGATGCGCAGAACCTGGCTCTTGAGGTCAACGCTTTCCAGGTGCCTTCCAACACTACCGCGGAAACATCGGGGTCAGCGCCTGACATGAGCCAGATCAAGCTGATCGACTACGACTTCAAGAAGTACGGCTCTTCTGACGAGCGCAAGCGGCTGCTGCAGAAATGGGATGAAGAAGTATCTGTTCTGCCTCAGTAAGTAAGTGACTGATAAAGATACGAAAACGGCCCATCCGGTTCTGATCTTCTGGATCATTGCCGGGTGGGTCGGCTACTGCCTTCTGCCATGGTACATGGTGGAGGACGGTCTGTGGTCGTTTGCCTGGCTGGCAGATGGCTATCCTTTTGATGAGGATTACGCGCCCGCCGCCTTTCTGATCGGACAGGCCGAAAAGCTCTGGCTGGCCCCCCTGCTCATACCGCTTGCGCTGCCGCTGCTGGCTCTTAGCCGGCCAAAGTCCGATCCGATGTATGCCCGCATTCTGATCCTGGCCGGCGCGCTTGGGTTCGGCTGGCTCATCGCGCAGGGCTTCTCAATCGGCATTCGCGGGTTCAGTTTCGACTGGCTGAAAGCACTCTTCGGAGAGCCCAAAATCCGGCAGTTCGGTATGGGCTACGGCGCAATGATCTGCGCCTCCGCCTTTTTATTTCTGCTGACGCAGGGTGTCGCTGCACGCGGGGCTATTAACGGCGATGTCTTTGTGGTCAGCGCCATCGGCGGCGTCATAACGATTGTCACCGCCTTCGTATTCTTCCCGATTGCCAAGATGCTGTTTGCGGCATTCGTAACCGAAGACGGAGCCTATTCCGCTTCGGTCTTTGCTTCAAAGTTCTTTGACGACCGGCTGTGGGGACTTGGGTGCTTCCGGGGGGCCAGGTGCGGCGCGGCCTGGAACTCACTCTTTCTGGCCGTCATGGTCGGGTTCGTCACCACCGTGCTCGGGCTGTGTTTTGCGCTGGTCGTGACCCGCTCGGGCTTCCGTTTTAAACGCGGGATGCGCGCGCTGACCGTGCTGCCCATCATCACGCCGCCCTTTGTGATCGGGCTGGCACTGATCCTGCTGTTTGGCCTTTCCGGGTCCGTCACCGTTTTCTTTGCCGAACTTTTCGGCGTGCAGCCGACGCGCTGGCTATACGGAATGCCGGGCGTCCTGATCGCTCAGACACTGGCGTTCACCCCCATCGCCTTCCTGGTTCTGATCGGCGTGGTCGAAGGCGTGTCCCCTTCAATGGAGGAAGCAGCACAGACACTGCGGGCCAGCAGATGGCAAACCTTCCGCACCGTATCTTTGCCGCTCATGCGTCCGGGCCTTGCCAATGCGTTCCTGCTTGGGTTCATCGAGTCGATGGCAGATTTTGGCAACCCGCTGGTGCTGGGCGGCAATTTCGACGTACTGTCGACCGAGATTTTCTTTGCCATTGTAGGGGCACAATACGATCAGGGCCGGGCTGCCGTCCTTGCTATGGTACTGCTGTTCTTCACGCTCTCAGCCTTTTACGCCCAGCGCGCCTGGCTGGGTAAGAAAAGCTATACGACCGTGTCCGGAAAGGGGGACGCGGGTGTGCATCCGCTGATGCCCGGCGCTCTTGCCATTCCGGTGCTGACCATTGCCCTGATCTGGGCACTTTTCACCGCGGTGGTTTACGGAATGATCATCTACGGCAGTATCGTGGAGCTTTGGGGCGTCAACAATTCACTGACGCTGAAACACTATGTCACGGCCTTTTCTGTGCGGTTCGAAGAAGAGGGTATCCGGTGGACAGGTGCTGCCTGGGACAGCTTCTGGACCACGATCACCATTGCGGCCATTGCGGCACCACTGACGGCGGCTGTGGGGCTGGTTACGGCCTATCTGCTTACCCGGCAGAGCTTTGCCGGAAAGAACGCCTTTGAGTTCGGCACAATGCTGTCCTTTGCCATTCCCGGCACCGTCATCGGCGTGAGCTACATCCTGGCGTTCAACGTCCCCCCGATTGAGATCACCGGGACAGGCGCCATCCTCGTGGTCAGTTTTATCTTCCGCAACATGCCCGTCGGAGTGCGTGCGGGCATCGCATCCATGTCGCAGCTGGACAAATCCCTGGACGAGTCGTCGCTCACACTGGGCGCCAACTCATGGCAGACCTTCCGGCGTATTATCCTGCCATTGCTGCGACCGGCCATTCTGGCAGCCCTCGTCTACAGCTTTGTGCGCGCCATGACCGCGATTTCGGCGGTGATCTTTCTGGTCTCGGCCGAATACGACATGGCGACCAGCTACATCATCGGCCGCGTTGAGAACAACGACTACGGCCTCGCCATTGCCTATTCGACGACGCTGATCTTTGTGATGCTCGCCGCCGTCGGGCTACTGCAATTCCTTGTGGGCCGCGTTCAGATCGGGCGGCGCACACAAACCGGGACAGAGAAAACGACATGACCGAACCAAAGATCGCCAGCAAAGCAGCACCCGTGCGTTTCGAGGGTGTCTCGAAGGTCTTTGGCAGGGACGTCACAGCAGTCGACAACATCGACCTGCATGTCGAAGCAGGCAAGCTGGTGACTTTGCTTGGCCCCTCGGGTTGCGGCAAGACCACCACGCTGCGGATGATTGCCGGTCTTGAAATGGCATCGTCGGGCAGGATCATGATCGGTGACCGCGATGTGACCCGCCTGCCTGCAACAGACCGGGACGTGTCGATGGTGTTCCAGTCCTACGCGCTGTTCCCGCATATGAGCGTTCTGGAGAACGTGATGTACGGGCTGACGTTTTCCGGGTTCGACAAAAATGAATCGCGGACACGCGCCCTGCATGGGCTGGACCTCGTTGGTCTGAAGGGTTTCGACAACCGCCTGCCCAGCGAGCTGTCAGGCGGTCAGCAACAGCGTGTCGCTGTGGCACGTGCTCTTGTGCTGGAACCGCAGGTGCTGCTCTTTGACGAGCCATTGTCGAACCTTGATGCCAAGCTGCGACGCCAGGTGCGCGAGGATATCCGCGCCATTCAACAGGATCTGGGCCTGACCGTCGTCTATGTGACGCACGATCAGGAAGAAGCGCTTGCCGTTTCCGACGAAATCGTTGTGATGCGCAACGCAGGCATTGCCCAGATCGGCACGCCACGCCAGCTTTATGACGCGCCCATTGACCGGTTCGTCGCGGATTTCATCGGCGAAGCAAACCTGATCAGCTGCACCATTATTTCTGTCGAAGCGGATGTGGCCACGGTCGAAATCGAAGGATACCGTCACAGCCTGCCATCGCGCGGGATGACGCCCGGACCGGCCACCCTTGCCGTCAGACCATCGCGCATCATTATCGGCCCGGACACCGGGATCGCCGCAACAGTTACCAAGGCGACGTATGTCGGCGTCCGCATGGAATACACGCTGACGGGCGATTTCGGGCAGGTCTTTGCCGTCCAGGACGACGTGGACGAACCGCTCGAGACCGGCGCGCAGGTGCGCATGTCCTTTGCATCGCGCGGCCCTGTCCTGTTGCCGGAAGGATGACCAACGGCAGGCTGATCATCATTTCCCACCCTGAAGTCGTTGTCTCACCGGACGTCCCGATCACGGAATGGGGCCTCAGCGACACGGGGCGCTTGCGCGCAGAGATTTTTGCATCCAGTGCAGCAATGTCCGGCGTCCGGGCGATTTGGTCCAGCACGGAACGTAAGGCCCTGGACACGGCTGAAATCCTGGCGGAACGCGCTTCATGCAGCGTCAGAACGCATGAGGCACTTGGCGAAAACGACCGCAGTGCGACGGGGTTCCTGCCACCTGATCAGTTTGAAGCGGCGGCAGACGCGTTCTTTGCCGAACCTGAAACCAGTTTCCGTGGCTGGGAAACCGCGCAGGATGCACAGAGCCGAATTGTGGAAACTGTCCGGTCGGTTGTCGCGGAACACAGCGGCGGTGATCTTGCGATCGTCACCCACGGCGCTGTCGGAACACTGCTCTGGTGCCATCTGTCCGGTCAGGAGATCAGCCGCCGGTTTGACCAGCCCGGGCAGGGCCACTACTGGAGCGCCGATCTGCAAACGCTCCGCCCTGAGCACGGCTGGCGCGGCATAGGCTGATCGCATCAACGGTGCCAGGCGCTGTCACAGATGTCCACAAGTGTGTCAAAAACATCAGGTGCCCCCACGATCACGCGGCCACCGTCGGCAATCATCTGATCCGCATTCTGTGCCTCGAGCATGCCACCGGCTTCCTGCACCATCAGCTGTCCCGCAAGGCAATCCCAGGCGTTCATGTGTTCCTCGACATAGCCCAGCAAGCGGCCTGCCGCGACATAGGCGAGCGACAACGCGCCGCTGGCATTTCGGTGGTAGAGCGAACCACGTTCAACAAGCGCTGCAATAACCGGGACCACATGCGCGGCATCCACGCGGTTGGAATAGCCGACAGAGACCGTGCCACTGGCAAGATCAACGCCGCTGGCGACCTGCATCGGCCTGCCATTGAGCGCAGCACCCGCTCCGCGCACAGCCGTATAGGTTTCCCCCACGTTGGGTTCGTGAATGACGCCCAGTTGCGTGGCGCCATCGCTGGCGACCGCCAGAACGATCGTCCATGCAGGAATGCCGTTCACAAAATTCGTCGTACCGTCGATCGGATCAATCACCCAGACAAAGCCACTGGTCCCGGTTCTGGGCGCATGCTCCTCGCCCACAATCCCATCGTCCGGAAATACAGCCGCAATTTTTTCGCGCACGAAGATTTCGACGTTGCGGTCGGCTTCGCTGACCCAGTCCTGCGCACCCTTCTGGTCGACAACAAGGGAGTCGCGGTCGCTGAAGTATCCAAGTGCGACCTCCCCCGCCTCTTTCGCCAGGGCTTCCGCAAATTTGCTCCGTTCCGTGATGCTGTCTGCAGACACTTGCACTCTCCGTTTAGGGTATGATTTCAGATCTAAGCCAAATGTGCCCGCCGCACCACTGATGTCATCGCCTGACAACCTCACCCTGCCGGGAGAGCGCGGAAGGCGCACCGGCCAGCCACCCATGTTCCGAGAACCGAAGGCGCTCCACCTTCGGGCCAGTCAAGCAACACGAGGTCAGCGCGCCTGCCCTGAGTGATCTGGCCACGATCAGTCAGCTTCATCGCCTGAGCAGGACCGTCCGAGACCAGTGACCAGAGCGACAGCCGGTCCGCGCGCCGTTCTTCATCAAGCCGCGCAACCGCCGCCAGCATCGCCGGATAAAAATAATCCGATGCCAGTGCATCACACAGCCCGGCCTCGACCATATCTGCAGCCGCCAGTGACCCGATGTGACTGCCGCCGCGTGCCGCATTCGGCGCACCAAAAATGATCGGATCTCCTTCTGCCCGCGCTGCCAGGGCCGCCTCCATCACCATCGGGAACTCCGAAACCGCCGCACCGTGAGCGCGGAAGAAGGCGCGGGTTTCCGCCCGCGTGTCATCGTGGCTGAGCATCGGAGCCCCTGCGGCACGCCCCATCTGTCCGACCCGGGCAATCATGTCCGGCACATCGCTGCGCCTGTCCCATATCCGCGCCAGCAACCTGATGTATGCGTCTTCTTCCAGACCGGAGCGCCGCGCTTTTGCGGCGACCCGCTGTTTCATGCGCGTGTCATCAAGGGATGCGACGGCGAATTCCGGCGAAAATTCGAATGCGCGGTCCTGCACGGACACATCAAACGCGCGCATGGCCATGGAGGTATGATCGTTGAAGGCGACCGAAGGCAGCAGCGGTCCGTTCAGCGCCCACTCAATGACTTCGATTGCCTCAAAGGCGAAAGTTTCCCACCGCAACTGCACCCGGTTTTCGACCGTGAGGCGTGGCGCCAGATCACGGATCGCCTGCATGACGGTCCTGCCCCGGGCGACATCGCGCAGCCCCGGCTCCCAGCCCAGTGTGATCGCGTGATAGGCGGTGGCAATGCCGTTGGCCGCCAGCTGGCGGTCGGTGTCAATCACCGCAGTGTCAGTTGGGAAGAATACACCCGGACGGGGCATCAGCTGGCGCTCAAACGCATCGCCGTGCACGTCGATCAGGGCTGGAGCCACGATCAGTCCGCGCCCGTCGATCACATCACCCTGCAACGGTCCGCCAATGTCCGCGATCTGGCCATCTGCGACCGTGACGCTGGTTTCTGCAATCTCATCCGGCAGAAAAACCTGTGCGCCCTCAATTGTGAACATTCCGGCAATCCTGTGCTGACCCGCCGGATCCGGGCAGGCTTATCTTGCGTGGTTTTCGCCGACACTATCCTGTCAGGTCCACATTCGAAACTGCTGGTTTCTCACGAACCCGAGGACCATCAGAAACCCCTGAACAGAAAAGCCTGCCGGTTCCGGGACCGGCAGGCTGGGTTAAGGGACCGGAGGGTCAGACCGCACCGTCTTTTGGCCGCTCAAACGTCTCACGAGACGCCTGCCCAAAAGGACGGATTATTCTGCGGCGGTTGCGGTGCCGTCCTGCTCCGGGCTGGCCAGTTTTGCAGGATCACCACTACTGTCTTCAACAGCGCCCGCGCTTTTCTGTTCGGTGATATCTCCGGCAAGACTGTTTGTCAGACCTGCAACACCATCTTCCATAGAGACGCCCAGATCTTCGCCCAGCTTTTTCAGGGCAGGCATCTGCACCGCCATTCCCATGATGGAATCCAGCGCCTGGTTGATCGGCGCCTTTTCACTGCCACCGGCACCACCGCCAGCACCCGGCAGGCCATTCATACCGCCAAGGTGGTGGATTTTGATGGAATCGATCTTTTCCGCAGGTTTCACCATCTGAGCCACGACCTCAGGCAGCTTCTCCAGACGGGCCAGAGCAACCTTCATATTGACGATTTCCTCGGCAATCGCGTTTTCCGCCTCAACGATCGCGCGCCGGCCTTCTGCCTCAGCAAGCAGGTCGGTTTTTTTGGCTTCCGCTCGGATGGTCAGCGCATCGGCGTCCGCGCGGGCCTCTTCACGGCGCGCTTCTGCACGGTCCTGTGCGGCGTCCTTTTCGGCCTGAGCTGCAAGACGGATGCGCGTTGCTTCCCGTTCCGCTTCCCGTTCCGCTTCGATGAGCGCGATGCTCTTGGTCCGCTCAGCCGTCGCAACAGAACGCGCTGTTTCAATGCTCTCGGATGCCTTTGTCGCTTCGGCACGTGCGGCGTCAGCGGAAGCACTGGCCCGGCTTTCTTCCTCGGACTTCACGGCGATGATAATCTGGCGCTCCTGATCCGCGACTTCCAGTTCACGGTCGCGGGTGATCTCCGCCTCGCGGATCGAGCGTTCGCGCGCAATATCTGCTGCACGGATGGCTTCTTCACGTTTGATCCGCGCCTGCTCTTTTTCGCGCTCCGCATCTTCCTGACGCCGGGCAATCTCTGCCTGCTGCGCTGCCTCCAGGATCGCAATTTCCTGTCGTTGCGCAATGGCGGCCTGCTGCTCGTCCTGATCAATCTTCAGTTTCAGGCGTTCGGCTTCCATGGCAGCACGACGCACAGACACATCTGCATCTGCGTCAATTTCAGCGCGCTCTTTCTTGGACGTCGCGATCACTTCCGCAAGCTTGCGCATACCGACCGCGTTAAAGGCGTTGTTCTCGTCCAGCGCTTCAAAAGGTGTCTGGTCAAGCGCAGTCAGCGAAACGGATTCCAGCTCGAGGCCGTTTTTCAGCAGGTCTTCGGAAACAGCGTTCTGAACCTCCTGAACAAATTCAGCCCGGTTTTCGTGCAGTTCATCCATCGTCATCTGCGCCGCAACGGCGCGCAGGCCATCGACCAGCTTACCTTCGATCAGCTCACGCAACTGATCCACAAAGAAGGTCCTGTCGCCCAGTGTCTGCGCCGCGCGCCCGATGCCTTCCTCTGTTGCATTGACCGAGACATAGAACTCAACGCCAACGTCAACGCGCATGCGATCTTTGGTGATCAGTGCGCCCTCGTGCGACCGCTGCACCTCAAGACGCAGGGTCTTCATGTTTACCGGGCTGATTTCATGCAACAGCGGGACCACAACCGTACCGCCATCCATGATGACACGTTTGCCACCTGCACCGGTTTTAACCAGGCTGACCTCTCTTGTGGCACGCCGGTAAAGTCGCCCGAGCACGAGGCCCACAAGCACCAGAAATGCAATAACACTTATAACGATAATCAGAATTGAACTGGGTTCCAAAATGACACTCCTTCAGTTGGCGGTTCAGGTATTGTTTGGTTGTCAGAAACGGGTCAGGTGCCCTCATCGAGGGGTACCAGCCGGTAGCCCTCAGTCTGGCGGTGCCTGAGCACGAGAACGGATGTACCGGCGGGAATTGCGGCGTCATCCTTGAGCGGTTCACCCCGCAGGTAATGCGTATTGCCGTGACGGTCGGTAACACGCACTTCCGCAGGTTTCCCGCGCTGTGCGGTACCCTGCGTTACCGTGCCGGTCCGGCGTCCAAGATGGCGCCCCGACACCGCGGTGGTTTCGGTTTTGGGCAGCAGGCGCGCAAATAGTGCACTGAAACGACGCGTGAACCACAACCCGGCAACAGCAGCCGGAACAGCTGCAACAGCCGCGGGTACAGGGCCACCCAGAAGTGTTCCGGCAAACTGTTGGACAATCACACCGGCCAGCCCGAAACCCAGCAAAAGTGCAGCCACCCAGATCATCACCGGAACCCGGCCAAATCCAAGCCACGACGCGGGTCCGACGCCGTCTGCACCTGGTGCGCCGGCGTCATAGTCCGCGTCGATATCAGCAAGTTCCACCTCTGCAAGATCGGCACCGTCGATATCCAGGTCAAAATCGCCGAGGTCGGCAACATCGATATCTACATCGAGATCAGCATCAGCGCCCATGCCCAGAAGCGTGCCACCCAGCAGTGCGAGGACAAGTTCCAGTGTCAAAAGCCCGAACAAAAGGGCGAGCGAAATTGTAAACGGAACATAGGGTTCCGTCAGAAAGAGGTCGAACATTATCCGGCCTTATAATTGTGTACTATGGTATACATTCAATATGGGTGCGCATGTTGTGTGAATCAAGACCCGACAGCAGTCATGACCTATTTCAACAACTTACACGAGAGAATTCTGGCGCGAGTATGGCCGGACCGCGCAGAAATTGCGAATTGCGGCGCTCTGTTCTGAAGGCGCCCCCTGACGCACAGGGCGGATTGCCCGCGGCCTTGCACTCAGAAGCAACGGGCGCCGAAAAAACCGGCCGCCACACGAAGGCAGCGACCGATTGAAGAATTGGGGGTTAGTCGGTGATCTCCTGCACCTTCATCACAAGCTCACTCCAGTTGCGCTGGTTCTCGATATCGTGCTCGAGACCCTGTTCATCCGCGATCGTGAAGCGTTTGACGGCGGGCGTTTTGCTGGTGGCCTGGTAAAGCCAGTATGCTTCTGCTTTCAGGGCATCAGCGATGGGCTTGTCGATGGACTCATACACCATCTGTTTGCAGGCATTGATCGATTCTGCCGGGAACTGCGCAATGCGCTGCGCCAGAGCGTCCACATATGAACCAATTTCATCAGGGTCGAGCGCCCTGTTGATGGTCCCCATCCGTTCTGCGTCGTCTGCGTCATAATCCTGGGCGCTCAGAATAATCTCCAGCGCACGGCCCAGACCGGTCTGCCGTGCCATGCGCGACGCACCGCCTCCACAGGGCAGAATGCCCATGCCAACTTCCATCTGCATGAATTTGAATTTTCCGCGCGCTGCGAACCGCATATCCAGCGCGAGCGCCAGTTCATGCCCCCCGCCCCGCGCGAACCCCTCAAGTTTGGCGATGGTGGCCTGCGGCACTTTGCTGATGCGCTCGCAGACTGACTGTAGGTCCAGCAGCTGCGCTTCATCCCGTGACACGGCATCGGTTGACATGTCCTTCAGCAGGTCGGTGTCGTAGTGGCAGACCCAGATCTCCGGGTTCGCTGATTGAAAAACCACAACTTTTGTCTCACGGTCGCGCTCAAGTCGCATGGCCAGACTGTTCAGATCGGCCAGCATTTCCTGGCCCTGGACGTTCACGGACCCGAAATCGAAGGTCACTGTGGCGATCCCGTTATCGACGGAGACGTCAAATGTCTGGAAGTTTTCATATTTCATCAGGCAGTCCTCTACTGTGCCCCCGATGGTGTGATCACCGGGGAGCGGGTTAAATCTGTTTCGTGTTCTGGTGGTTATTGCCGGGCCGGATCAGCGATGGCTGTCGGCATACTTCCGGATGACCTGCATAACGGCGCTTGCATGCGACGGGTCTGATGCCGCCGAATGTGGTTCCGCGAAAGCACCGCTGTCGTTGTCGAAATACTGCCCGGTGGCACCTTCAAACCGCGCGCCCGTGGCGGCATCGACCAGAATATCTGCACCAATGCTCAGATCATTGCCCGCGATGCCAAAGCCCTCTTTGACCATGTTAGTGGCAAGCAGCGACCCGGGGTTGACGGCAATCATCGCCGGACCATCGGGCAACCTACGCGCCCACTCGCGGGTCCAGATGGTAATGGCCAGTTTACTCTGAGCGTAAGCATCCATGTCCGACAGCCTGACACCACACGCCATCGCATCCGTGTTCACGGCCGCCTGTGCAGCAGATGACAGGTTCACTACACGCCCCTCCGGCGGCATGATTGGCAACAGAAGTTCCGTCAGAAGGTACGGCGCGAAAGTGTTGACGACAAAGCGGATATCAGTGCCATCCGCGAGCACAGGGTCCGGGCTTTTCAGCACTCCCGCATTGTTGATCAGAACATCAAGCCTGTCGTGGTTTTTTCGGATGTCTGCGGCCAGCTGCCGGACAGACGCCATGTCGGAAAGATCAGCAAGATACGTTTCTGTTTGCCCGTCTGTCTGCGCCGCTGCTGCATCGAGTTTCGCCGCATTGCGCCCGTGCAAAAGAACCCGGTGGCCCTGGGCTGCGAGTTTTTCGGCTGTCAGCAAGCCGATGCCGTCCGTCGATCCGGTGATGAGAATGGTACGCGTCATGTCAGGTGTCCTTCAGTGAAATTCGGGCAGCAGTGCGTCGGCAAGCCTTTGCTGCGTCTGTGAGATATCGCCCTGGCTGAACCGCAGATTCAGCGCGACGTGATTAACGCCCAGCGTCTGAAGTTCCTTCAGATAACTGAGCAGAAATCTGCTGCCGGACCGAAACCCAAGGTGCAGCGGCGCCGGGGGCGCGTCGGGATCATCCAGCAGATCGACATAGAGCGACTGCATCACGGGCTTGTCAGGGGCATCATGCGCTTTGAGGCGCGCGCGGTAGTCCGAAATTACGCGACCCTGCGAGGCAGCATCGCGCGGATAGGTCATCCAGCCGTCGCCATTCTGTGCAACCCAATCAGGCGTTTGCTGGCTGCCACCTGTGATCAGAAGCGGCAACCTCGACCCTGCAGGCTTGGGAAGCAGATCGATGTCGCCCGCGAGCGTGCCCTGCGCACTGCGGTGGCGCGGAAAATCCGAAGCAACAGCGCGGATATACTCAAAACTGTCGCGGAAACGCGCAGCACGATCATGATAGTCCGCGCCCATCGCCGGGTATTCCTCGGGACGGTCGCCTGAGGCCACACCGAACAGAAGCCTGCCACCGGAGAGCACGTCGGCCGTCGCAGCGGCCTTTGCAACATGCGCGGGATGACGCAGGGGAAGAATAACACTGGCCGTGCCAAGGCCAATGTCGTCGGTCGCTGTTGCCAGCGCGCCCAGATACACAAAGGGGTCAAAAACCTGTCCCACATCCCCGAACGCCGGTACATTGAACGGCACATCGCGCAACCACAATGCTGCGAACCCCTGTGTTTCCGCCGTCTTCGCAGCCTCAAGATGCGCCTTCATTTCCGGAGCAGCACCAACAGCGTAAGTCTCCAGCGGCAGCACCAGACCAATACTCAGCCGGCCTGGCCGAAAGACCCTGTTGTACGCTCGGTTGATCGGCGCAAATGACATGTCGTTTTGCTTATCCAGCATGGTTTCTGACCTTCAGTACCGCACCAGCGTGCGGCTCTCTATGCTCTGGCGAACGGTTGTGACGGCAGGGTTTTCAACCATATCGAGCGCGCTGTGCGCGACCGACGGCAGGCCCCGGTTGTCATATATATTGAAGAATGCCACCTCGTCCGGCCTCATTTCTGAACGGTAAACCCACTCATGATCCTGATTGGCAACCAGCCCCATGATCTGACCCTTGCGGTCAGGGTAAATCAGATCAAGCAGAATCCAGTCGTCCGGTGCCACGCTTGCGGGCCGCACAAATCCAAGGGGAGCACTGTTGATCGGATGCCCGACCGGCCGCCAGATGTTGATGAAGGCGAAGTGCCCCTCTGCCCATTCGGCCGCCCGTTCGGACCCGAGCAGATCATCCAGACGCTGCCGCGCGCCCGCTTCGCTGTAGTCGCTGTGCACGTTGCGGGCCGGTTTCCGATTGGCTTCCGGATCATCAGTACGCACAGTGTGATCAAAAATAAGGACTTCGCGAACACCCAGCCTGTCCGTCAGCAGGGCGGTCAGTTCGTTCTCATAGACCTCCTCCCAGCCAGGTGTTTCGAAATCGCTGACACTGCTCGGACTTCTCGCGAATTCCACGGAGTCCGTGTCGAAACGAACCGGTTCCGCGGAAGCGCGGTCATCCCGAACCTCTACCAGCGTTGGCGCCAGCTCTGGCGAAATCAGGTTCCCGGTAATACCGCCTGCATCCAGTTCGAAAGCCTGGCGGTGCGGTTTGTGCACATGGTAGTTCACGGTTCCGGTGCGCATGTTCAGCGCCTCCTCTGTCATGGAGCCTTTCATTGACGGTGAATATGTTATGCAGATATGAAAGGGTAAACCGCCGCATTTCGGAAACATAATTCGGAAAATCTAAATAATGAGCCTCGATACCGACGGCCTGCGCCTCTTCGTTCTGGCAGCCGAACTTCTCAACATCAGCGCGGCCGGACGGCAGCTTGGTCTGGCACCGGCAGTATCAAGTGCAAGGCTGGCGAAACTCGAAAACGCCGTTGGCGCAGAGCTTCTGCACCGCACCACGCGGAAAGTGTCGCTGTCGGCCGAAGGTGAAGAACTGCTGCCTTTCGCGCGCGAGATCATCGCGCAGGAAGAAGCTGCTCTGGCCGCCCTTGGACAGGGCACAGCGGACGTCCGTGGCACGCTGCGCTTTGCAGCACCCAGTACCTTTGCGCAGCAATATATCGCGCCGGTACTGCCCGCCTTTCTGGACCGCTACCCGGATCTGACGCTCGACCTTCGGCTGTCAGATGTACAGTTTGATCTGATCGAAGGCAGCTATGATCTCGCGCTGCGCAGCGCCCCCCTGCCTGACACCAGCCTGAAGGGCCGCAAACTTGCAGATGACACCCGCATTCTCTGCGCATCTCCCGACTATCTGGCAAGCCATGGGACTCCGATGAAGCCTTCGGACCTGACCGCTCACAGGCTCATCGCCTTTGGACGGATGCGGGCGAGACCAATGGTTTCGACCAGCGGCGAAGCTGGCGTGTTCGATCCGGCAGCAGCAGGAAGCCAGCTGATAATGGATGACGGCACCAGTCAGAAAAACGCAACACTGGCAGGTGCCGGTATTTCGCTGAACGCACTCTGGAGCGTGCGCGAAGACCTTTCAGCCGGACGCCTGGTCCGCGTTTTACCCGATTACGAAAGCGCCGAGGGCGACGTTCTGTGGCTGATCTATCCGCGCTCCAACGTTCTGTCGCCCAAAGTACGGGTTTTCATGGATTTTCTGATCGCTGAAATCGGAAGAACGCCCCCCTGGGAGCGCCCCATCTCAAACAAGGAACGCATTTGATGTACCTGGGGCAAAGCCACAAACCACCGTATCGCGTGGCCATCCGTCTTTTCATTTTCCGGTGACCATGAAACGGTCGGAGTGATGATGACTGACAGGCAGGATCCATGCACGTTCTGACGATACTTGATCATCCCGATCCAAAATCCTTCACAGCCGCGGTTGCTGCGACATTCATGGATGGAGCCGAAAAGGCGGGCCACTCCACTGAGCTGGCGGACTTGAACGCAGAGGGTTTTGATCCGCGGTGGTCAATGGCGGACATTGAAGCAGACAAAGATTCCGGTGCACCGGCGGACGTCCTGCAGGAGCAGGCCCGGATTGCCCATGCAGACGCAGTATGTCTTGTATTCCCGCTGTTCTGGTGGGGCATGCCCGCGATGACGAAAGGCTGGGTCGACCGGATCTGGACCTGGGGCTGGGCCTATGACCAGCTGGCCGATCCGGACGTCTCGCTTCAGCGACCCAGGACAGGTGTTCTTCTGGTGCCTGCTGGTGCCCGCTCGGATGAAATGGAGAAACTTGGCCACAAGGCTGACCTTGAAAATGCCTGGATCAACGGCACGTTCGGGTACTTTGGCTTCCAGAACCGCCGACTGGAGCTTCTGTGTGGGTCCAAAGGTTCGGACGCCCGTCGCACCGCTCTGCTGGAGAGAGCCTTTGACGCGGGCTACACCCTGCAGACACCCAATGACAGCGCGCCCACGGCATAGCCTAGGGTCTGTCGCCCCACCGAACACACCGCCCCGCACGGCTTCATCAGGCCCGGAACGCTTCCTTTTTCCCTGGTGCAGGTGAATCACAGTTCCGGAGGCTGTCTCCGGAGCCCGCGCCAAAAAAGTTGACAGACGTTAACTATTGGCGCTGAATTCTCCCTATTGGAGAATACGTATGCCTTGTTTCAACAATTTCGGGCGAACCTGTTTCCATCTGGCCGCAGCACTGTTTCTCTGGGGTGCGGCACAGGATGCTGCGGCGCAGTCCCCGCACCAGGAGCTGATTGAACAACTGGACCAGGTTGCATCGGGGCTGGAAGCGACGGGCGAAACAGATGCAGCACTCCGGCAGTCTCTGGAAAACCTCGCGGCCCGCATCAACGCAGCACTGAACCCGACCGACGAAGAAATCAGCGCAGAGCTGACTGCTTCCGCCGCCACGATCCGCGGCAGCCTTGACAACGGGACCATCGCACCCGCCATTGCAGATTTGCGCGAAGCGGTCTTCGACTATGAAGACGCCCGCAAAGACCAGTTTCTGAGCATGCTGGTGGATGCGCTGACCACCCACACCAGCCAGGAGCTCGATTTTGTCAGCAACGAGACCCGGCGCAAAGTCCTCACGCTGGAAACGGTGATCGGCAAAGTTGATCTGCTCTCTGTTGAAGACAGCATCTCTGCGCGCGCCGGAATCCTTTCGGCGCTGATCCAGGCATCCTCACCGGTTGCGGGCGGCACGGTCCAGATCCCTGCTTTGACAGGCCTGCGGCAGGTTCTGGAAAGCGTCGACCGGAACCTGTTCTACACAGCTCTCGACAACCGCATCACTCTGATGACCGAAATGCTGGAGCCGTCAGGTGACATCGCAAAGGTGCTGCGCCTCGCAGACGTCGCCAAACTGACCACCCTCAGCAGCAAAATCGACGCCGTCGTGCCCGGCGACAAAACACAAAAACCCGGTGTATATGTCGTTTCAGCCCGTTATGGCCGGCTGTCCGGCCCAGTGACCGGTGGATCTTGTGACGTGCGCGCAACCATGGCCAAACAGTGCCATGGCCAAAAAAAATGTACGCTCCCCGACGACGGGGCGGGATCGTTCTGTGGTGGTCAGGACCCGGCCCCCTTCGCGCAGTCTCGGCACAAAGGCACATCGGTAACCTATGCCTGCCTGAACCTGACCGATCAGCAGTGGGCCGACGTCTTTTCACGACGTCCGTCATCGTATCAGGGACCAACACGTCACGATGTGTTGCGGTCAGCGGCAGACGAAATCCAATGCGGTTTCTGAAAACAAAAAAGAACAATTGAGGTGAGGAAATGCGATGCGGTCTGACAAAATTGTAAAAACAGCCGCCTTTGCGGCCCTTTTCCTGGTTCTGGCATGCTCGGCGCTGCCCAAAAAAGATTTGCGCGATGAATATTTCGAAGTGGTGCGGGAGCTTGGTCTGACGCCGGTCTATCCCCCCAGAGAAGAACTGCAGGTGGGCGATGTTTTCCTCGTTTCAACAGAACCTGCGTCCCCCAACGATCCGGAGAAAACTGTCAGCGTCTGGATGGGCACACTTGATACGATCCGAGACGAGGCCAACCGATACCTGAACTCCCGGATCAATTTTGAAAATACGAATACAACCGGAAACCTGGACACCAACTTCGATCCTCAGAAAAAACAACAGGACTTCGGGTCGGGCTCTGTTGCCCTGAACAATGGAGCACGGAATTCGTTGCCGCTGGTAACATTTCCGACAATTTCCGGCGCGGCCTCGCAGGGCGGGGCTCTGGGCAGCTTCGGCTTTCTGAGTTCTTTCGGGCTGTCCTTCGGATCAAATGAAAGCGTCAGCATCGATTTTACGGACACCCGTTCGTTCGGCGTCCCCTTTGGCGCCGTGAACGCCACAGTAGGCCGGCAATACGACCGGTTCTCTGACGAATTCTGGAACACTGTCTGTGTCAGACCGGAGAATGCTCTGGGCATCGCCAGCACAATCGGACGCGACCAGGGAATTGCGCCGAACGAATTCTGTGCAAGTTCGCGATCCTGCTACTTCGCGGTCGTGACGCGGACGTACATGACGCGAAAGATCGACTACCGCTACAGCAGTGCGAGGATCGCTCGGCTGGCCGCATCCCGCGCCACGAGCCCGCTACCGGATACCGCAAAGACAACCCAGTCTCTGCCCGGGGATTTCGAAGTCAACGTCACTATCGGGGACGAAGCATCCTCGCAGGATCTGGAGCGTCTGATCTCGGCTCTGGAAAAATCAGCTCAGGGCAGTGGATCGACAGTGGAAAAAGACGCGGTGAGTTTCGTTGGCGTCGAGGGAAATTCACTGAAGTTTGAGCGCACGCTGCAGAAACCTGTCGCTATTGCCTATGAATCGGTGAACTACGCCTTCGACGGCACCGAACTCGCCTGTGGCCTGAAAATCGTTCCGGACGAAAAATCGTGGACGCTGAACAGAGCCGTTTCTGCCAGTCAGGACCAGCTTGTCCGGACGTTTGCCCCCCCAAAGTAACAACAGGAATCAGAGGACAATATGTCAGACGATACAGACATTGTGAGTTTGCTTTTCGGTGACATCGAAGTCCTTGTGGATGAAGACGGGGCGCCGGTTGGCGCCAGAAGAGCACCGTCCCCGGCCCCTACATCGGGTGGCAGCGCCGCGCCCGCACCGTTCCGCGTAAGATCCATGCCGGGGTCCTTCAGTGGTGGTGGGTCCGGGGCTACCCTGAGCGTGCTGCCGCCTTCGTCACCGCAAAAACCCTTCCGTGCGCCCTCCCTTCCTGGCGGCTTCTCCGGCGGCGGATCCGGCGCCGGTCTGGACATCCTGCCGGCGGACACAGTTGCTGGCGCGATCGGCCTGCCCGCCGAATTGCCACCCGTCGCGGATGGCCGCTACACCGGCGGCAACGCGCGGCTGGTCCTTGAACTGCGGATGGATATCAGAGGAACCGGCGTGATCTCCGGCGACCTGATGGGCAGACGGGCCGGTCGCGAAGATTACCTCGCCTCCTTCCGCACCGTACCAGGCGTAAGACCTGATGCCACGCTTTCTGCGGGCTGGCCCGCTGAATTCTGTGCCGGTGATCGCACCACAGCGCATGGCATTGTCTGGCTGCGTCCGTCGCTTGCAGGCGGAACCATTGTGATTGCGCTGCACGTCGATGGCGCATTGCCTGGCCTGCCCGCCCGCACGACCTTTGAGATGACGGCGGAGTGGGAGTCGCCCTATCTGCGGCGGCTGGGCATCGAAATGGAGATGGAAAACGGCACGGAACCGCCCCCCACCTGGAAATCCGGCCGCCGGCAGATCACAGTAAAGTCGGCGCTGCAGGATGCCGGTTTCGAAGTCACTGACACAGGCGTCCGCAACCGGATACCCGAACAGAAAGACGGCTGGGGCCAGGCGGAACTGCATACGCTGATGACAGACCTGGCGGATACCAGCCTTGACGGTCCGGCCTGGCGGCAACAGCTTCTCTGGCTCGGACGGCCAAAACGCGAACGCCTGCTTGGCGTTATGTTCGACACGTCAGCCCAACTGCCACGCCAGGGCTGCGCTGTGTTCGAACGCGAAATCAGGAAATGGGTGACCGATGCCCCGGACCGGAAAGTCATCCAGACGGCCGTGCACGAAATTGGTCATGGTCTGAACCTGTCGCACCGTTTCGGGCCGGACGTCGGGCACGCGGATTCTGCGTCATTCATGAATTACCCCTGGCAGTATCAGGGCGGCGGGCGCGAGCAGGGTTACTGGGAGCGCTTCGCATTTGCATTTGACCCTGATGAACTCGAGTTTCTGCGCCACGCGCCCCGCAATCAGATCATCCCGGGCGGTGATCCGTTTCACTCTGCCGACTACTGGAGCCAGAGTGCAACGGGGTACACACCGTATGCAACGGATCAGAGTGCCTGCGGCCTGAAGCTGGAGCTTCTGCCGCCGGATCCGGGCGCCCGGACAGCCGCTTTCCGGTTCGGCCAGCAGGTCTTTCTGGAGATCAGGGTCACCAACACAGGGCCCGCGGCCGTCCCCCTCCGGAAAAGACTCCTGGACCCGAAAGGCGGCTTTCTGAGTGTACGTATCGAAAAAACCGCAAGGGGCAGTAAAACCGCTCATCAGGCGGTCCATTTTCACCCTATCGTGTCCCGCTGTTTTGATCTCAGCAACATATCGGACTCAGAAGGTGCAGACACAAGCCAGATCCGCATGCTGGCGCCGGGTGCCTCTCACAGCGAGAACATCAATCTGACTTTCGGAGCCGATGGCTTCAGCTTTGCAGAACCCGGACACTATGCCATTCAGGTTTTCTGTACATTGCTGACCGATGCAGCCGATGCCAGCCAGCTTGGTGATGAAGAGACCATCACGACGTCGAACACACTGCCCGTTTTCGTGGCCAGACCGCATTCGCCTGAAGAAGAGTTTGAGGTCGAAACCGTCCTGATGCGACAGGATGTCGGCACCTTTTTCGCGCTTGGCGGATCAGCTGTTCTGGGCCGGGCCAGAGATGATCTGGAGGAGATACTCGACCGGCGGATGGGCCGGGCAAAAATCCCGAAAGATCCGGTGGCGGCTAATATCATGCGGTGTTTCGGGATTGACGAACAGCGCCGCTACCGGCGTTTTGACACCGGGAAACTGCGTTACCTTCGCAGTAATCTGAGCAGGGCTGTCGAACATCTGCGGCGCGTGCACCGCGCGGGCGCAGGCGTTTTCGATCGTGAAACCCTGGCCGGGACAAAAAGGTTGCTTGAGAAGCTGGAAGGCAGACTCAAAGAATAAGCGCCCGCGATCAGGACGATCCGATCCACCCATCATGGTCGATCGTGACACGGTCGCCTGTCTGCCAGACAAGTTCCTCTACAACCAGCACCGGGATCGTGGGCCACCCCATCTGTCCCGCGACAACAACGCCAATGGGCAAAATGGCGTCCCTTGCGGTCATGATCAGAGCCGCAGGAGCGCTCCCGGCGTACAGCAGTTCCAGCAGAACTGCGGACGAACTGCTCGACCCGATGAGCCCTGGCAGCAACAGCACCCTGCCCGTCACTGCTTCCCCCATTTGCGGATGGCCGGCCAGTGTGACGCGCGCCGTCTTCGGGTCGACGCCTCCCCAGAAGCTCAAAGGTTCGGTCAGACGAAGCACCTCCGCGCATGCAGTGCCGGTGTACAGAACATCTGCCTGAACTCTCATGGCAGGGGTTCTTTCTGCCGGACGACTCTACCGGATTGCGCGCTGCGCACACATTCCTCCATGGACCCGAATACGGTCTGGTGCCCGGTGTTTCCGGGCGCATAATGCGCGAATTTCCCGGAGTTTGTCATCATAACTCCGGGTTTGGCGGGAAGGATCGGCGTGACCACCACGCATGTGTCCAGAACAAACTCTGCCCCAAGATCCTGCAGCGCGCGATCTGCCGCGTCGCTTTGCAATGCCGTCAGGGTGTGCCGTCCTGTGCAGATATAAACCGGAACAGAAAAAGGGCGCCCGCCCGCCAGACGCAATACCGCCCTGCACTCTTCTTCGCTGAAATGCGGACTGCCGAAAGCAACACTGTCAATCGGACCGTCCGGTACACAGCTGAGACCCGCGCGGGCGTCCCTGTACATCTGCGGCGTGACCCGGATCGTTTCTTGTGGGATCTGCCCGCCCAGCGCTTCCTGCAGATCTTTCGCCTCCGGTGTCAGACCGACCAGATGTATCAGGGCCACCGCGCCGGTAGAGGCCGCGGCAGCGCACAGGGCTTTCAGGTCATCTTCGCTCGCATCACCGGGAACTCCCGTCACAGCACAGACGGTCTCCCCCGCCAGCCTGCCAACCAATGCCCCCAGTACCGGAAAGAACGTTTCCTGTTGCTTCAGTGACGCTGGCAGCAGGTCCGTATCAATCACCAGGCGGGCGAACCTGTTTTCGGACACGTGCAGACCGTAATACGGCGCCCGTCCTGATACGGCACAAGCGATGTCCAGAAAATCTCCGTACCTGTTTGTCCGCGCGCCCAGGACTGTATTGGCAAAGGCGACAGCGTTGGATTCCCCCCAGGCCACCTGCTGACCCGGGCCTGGTCGCGCGCCTGCCTGATAGGGCGCACAGGTCCAGCTCGGACGACACCCCATCTTTTCGTGCGCCACCATCAGGCGATATGCCATGCCCCGTTCATGTTGAGACATACGGCACTGGTCAGGCCGCAGCAGGTTCAGCGCGCCAACATTCGTCGTTGCGGGCACCTGCACGCGAGCGCCGCCTGCGGCCAGCGCCTCACAGTAGAGAACACCTGCAGAGCCATGGTAAAGGCAGCCATCAATGTGGGCAGACCGGATCGGTATGAGTTCGCGCGCGCCAAGCATCCGTGCCGCCTCAATCACGAGGTCAAGCGCCATGCGCTCCCCCTGCGTTCCCTCCTCGCCGGCCAGCAGCGCCTTTTCAGAGGCAGTCAGTTTCATGCAAGGTCCATTTCCGGCCAGACGTTTGCAGCGAGTGTCGTCAAACGTTCACCAGTGGCGCAAGGAAAATCTGATGGGCCGGGGCGACTGCAGGTTGCCGGGAACCGCCACCGGCAGATCATGCGCGGACCTCAGGCCCCTAATCGCTGGCCGAATGCGGGAAGGGCTTTCAGAAAATCAGCAGCAGGCATCGGCCTCGCAAAGAAGTACCCCTGCTGCACCGGGCACCCCAGACGCACAAGACGCTCTGAGACATCGGCATCTTCAACACCTTCGGCAATAACCTCTAACCCCATCGAGCGTCCCATTCTGACGATGCTGTCCACGATGTCGTCATTTTCGCCGCTGTTGCTCATCAGGGATATGATCTCGCGCCCAATCTTCACGCGGGAAGGACGCAGTCCCATCAAACTCAAAACCGAAGTATGCCCGGTCCCGAAGTTATCTATTTCAATTTCGACGTTCTCCGCCCTGAGAGCTTCCAGCTGCCACATGAAAACGTCATCCGGTTCGTCCCCGGCTTCCGTTTCCAGAAGCTCAAGCGCGATCTTCGTGCCGCCGGATCTGGCAAGAGCAACCACATCTTTTGTGTAGCGTCTTTCAAGCAGGTTTGCGCGCGGCGTATTCAGCGCAAGACGCGGAACCGACAGCCCCTGGTGCTGTACCTGCACCAGAAACGCTGAAACCTGTTCAAGTACAATCTGGTCAATCAGCGGCAGATACCCATTGGCCCGTGCAATCTCAAAAAAGACGGCCGGCGACGCGTATGTGCCGTCTTCGCGACGCCAGCGGACGAGCGCTTCGGCACCGACCATCCGCCCCGTAACTGCATTGAACTGGGGCTGAAAAAACGGCTCAAATGCTCTGGCATCTACAGCAGTCAGCAGGTCGCGGGCTTTGTTTCTTTTCTGCTCTACGCGGTTCCTGAGGTCATCGGTCGAAACAACTGTGCGGTTACGGCCATGGCGCTTGGCTTCATAGAGAGCTTCGTCAGCGTGAGCGATCAGGTGATGTAACTGTGTCGTGGACGGGGGACCAGCTGATTTACCGGCTGCGACGCCAACGCTGACGGTTACATGACCGGCAACCGGAGAACGCTGATGCACAACGCTGGCCTGCCTGAGCCGGAAGTGCAGCTCATCCGCCAACTCATCAGCATCCCTTGCGCTGCATCCTTCAAACAGCGCGATGAACTCTTCGCCACCATAGCGTGCTACGGTCGAATGCGCCGTCTCAAGTACGGCACGCAGCAAACCCGCCACCTCGACAAGACAGCGATCACCCGCCTGATGTCCGTAGTAATCGTTGTAGTTCTTGAAGTGGTCTACATCGATCAGCATGACCGCAACTTCGCTGCCCTTTGCACAGGCTCTTTCAACAGCGGCGGCGGCCATCCTGTCAAAGGAACCGCGGTTATAGAGCCCCGTCAGCGCATCCGTTTCCGCCAGTTCCCGCAGGCGGGCGTTTGCGCGTTGCAGCTGAATGTTCTGCTCGCGCACTTCCTGAGACAGGCTCTCTGATTTCTGGCTGAGTTCTGTGTTCGTCTGCATCGCTGCTTCGCGGGAGGCTTCGATCTCGTTGATGCGCCCGGTAGCGGCATCGGTAAGATGCCGCAGGCGGTGAGACAACAGGTCCAGCTCTGTGCCACGCAGCAGCCGCGGGGCATTATCAACCCGCAACGGGTCACTGCCAGGACGCCAGCGTCGTGTCGTATCGGCCAGACTGACAATGTGGCGGGCAAGAGCACCGTAAACGATCAGGATAAGCAGAATGCCAAGCAGGAAGTTCTTTACGGTTGCGAAGACGAAGTAAAAAACCATGCGGTTTACGAAGGCCGGTGCGACGACGGATCTGTCCACAGTCACAATAATCGCGCCGATGACCTCGGATCTCCCGGTTTCCGGCGGTGTCATCAAGGGCTGTTCCAGCACGACAGGGTCCGCTTCGGTCACCTGCCCGATGCGTGGCAGCGTGGGCACGATGTCCCGCTCCCGCGATATCATGACCTGACCTTCGTTCAGGATCTTCACGGATGTGATGGCCCGCTGCGTAAAAAGTCCTTCAGCTACCTGTTCGGCTGCGGGTCCATAAAAGTTATACGCCGCGGACGCGGCCGATGGGGCGACACTGGTCAGGAATTCTTCTGCAGAATACTGAACCGCGTCTTTTTCCTGTCGCAGGTCAACCCAAATCTGGATGCCGCCAGACACTGCCCCCAGCACCAGCGCCAGCAACAGCGTGATCTTTGCAAGCACATGGCTGAGGCGTCGCGTTGGCGACCCATCAAAGTCTGGAAGTGCCGTCATCCGTTTTCCTGAGCAGTGGCCGGTCCCAGACGGTCCAGCGCGTCCTGCAGTCTGATCGCAATTTCCTTTGCATCCCTCGCATTGCGGGACACCAGCAGGTATCCTTCGGTGACCATAAGAGGCTTCGGCTCCATGGTGATCTGCGACCGTTCTTCTTCCGAGAAAATCCGGGACATCAATGCTTTGCCGCTCTCTTCGCTCATCGGATAAACATCGATCCGGCCGGCCAGCAGTTTTCGCAGATTGGCCTCGTCGTTCTGCGCGGTTTCGACCCGCAATGCACCGCTTTCCGCCAACTCCCAGAAGTCTTCGGTATAGGTGTAGCCGGTGACCGCTCCAATCGTGACACCCTTCAGATCAGCCATGCTCTCCCAGTCAGGCAAGGTCGTATCTTCTCTGCGGATCAGCACCATCCTGTCGTAAACAACCGGACCCACATGAATGAAATCTGCTGTGCGGTCTTCGCTGAAATACCAGTAGGAACTGGCAAAAAAATGTGCTGCCCGGGTCATTTCAAGCGCACGCATCCAGGGCATATATTCAAATGCAACGTCGAAACCCGCGGTCCGGGCAAGCTGACGGACAGCATCATTGACAATGCCGTCATCGGGCGCTGTCTGATCGGTGAACGGGGCGTAATCGCCCGTCGCAATATGCAGAACACGCTGCTCCGCCAACGCGCTATGACCTGCCAGAAAAACAAAGCAGACGAGGATAATACGCAAAAACTGCATGCCGGTACTCACTGTCACAAATAACTGAACCTTGGGTTCTGCTATCATGGGTTCGTAAGGAACAGCTTAATTCCCGCGAAGGCCCTGCAGGCTGACTGATAAGGGACAGGACACCGCATCACACTGCCGGTTCCGGGCGGGCAGCCAAAAGCGCAGCGGTGTACCGGTCACCGCCCTCGGGTGACCGGCTTCAGAACTTTGCGATCAGGTTGATGAAGATACCGCTGCTGTCATAGTCCAGATCGGTCAGATCATCCGACACGCGGCCCCATTCATAGCCCACACCGATTTTCGCGTTGTTTCCGACATGGCGGTACACGCCCAGCAGGAAGCCATGTTCATCAACATCGGTGTCCTCTGAAACGAGCATCCGCGCCTCGGCGAGAGCATCCCACTTGTGCACCACGTGCCAGTCGAACCGGAGAATTGCGAGATGTGCCGTGTTGTCCACAAAAGTGTCGGTGCCACGGTCTGCAATTTCAGACATCCGGTAGCCGTATTTACCGCCGACACTGAGCCGCGGGCTGATGTCATAGATGGCGTCGACGGACAGCACATGGCTGCGCTGTGACGGACCGTCTGTGGATCCGTTGGCTGTGACCTGATCCTCACCGGGCAGATCATGCAGATAGGTGTAGCGGAAAAGCATATTCAGCCGCTCATTGTCGACCGGCCGATAGGCATAACCTACACTAGCCTCAACATATTCCCCATCCCGGAAAGACGACTGATCCGAACTGGAAATCAGCGCATCAACGTTCAGCAGGAAACGCCAGTCACGATCCAGCTTGTGTGAATATCCGCCGGACAGCGCCCATGTATCCCGGTCCTGTTCAACGCCTTCACCATCATCTGTCCGGTATTCAAGGCGCAGACGCGCATCGCGTTTATCCTCAAAGGCATAGGACGCCCCGAAGGAGACCGCATCGCGGTCGAAATCTCCGGTTATGTCGTCGCGGACTGTCCCGCTCTCAACCGCGCCGGAGAAGGACCACCGGGCGTCCGGCGTATAGTTGACACCATATGCCCGCGTCAGAGACCGGCGGCTGCCGAAGAGGTCCCAGTTGTTTTCACCGTAAACCTTTACGGTCTCAGACACCCGGTACCGGGCACCAACTGTGAATTCCTCTTCCGCCGCCCCCAGCAGCGTGTCCGAACGGAAACCGGTACGCGTCGGGTCCAGCGTGTAGCCAAGGTAAATCTCGTTGTCCGCTGTCGGGCTGTAGCCCAGGCGGGCTTTCGCGCCGAAGCCACCGTCGCCGCCTGAAACCTCTGCCCCCAGAGACAGTTTTTCGGTGACCTGCAGCTCAAGTCCTGCGCCAAGCCGGTCGTTGCGCTCGATCTGACCGGACCGGGACAGCGTCCCCTGACCGTATGCATAATAGAGCTGGTCCTCGTCAGGGGCGTAATTCAGGCGCAGCGCTGCGTCCGTCCGGCGACCGTTGTCCGCCGTGCCGGAAACCGCATTCCTGTCGAGATGGGCAAGGGCTGCATCCACTGACCACCTGTCGTTCAGGCGGTATGTCAGGCGGACCTCGGCCTCCGTGCGGCTTTCGCCGGTGTCACTCTCAAAATCCTCGAAATCGAGGCCAAAGCTGAGCCGGTCGTTCAGATCTACATCTGCCGTCACGCCCCACAGGGTCTGATCGTCGGAGATGTCCTCTGACAGCGTTGAGAAGCCTGCCTCTTTGCGTTCGTAGTAAAAGCCGATACTGCCAGGAACTCCCAGACCGATCTCGGTGGTGTCAAGGTACGCATCCAGACTGTAAGCGCGGGCCTTGCTGCCACTGCCCGTTCCGACAGTCGTGTTGGAAAGCCCACCGTCCGTTGACAGGGTCCGCCCGAAGCCCGGCCCTTCGGTCTGCGCGATTTCGGCCTCGATATTGCTCTGCTCTCCAAGCTCATACCGCAGATCGACACCATCCAGCTTCTGATCAGCTGTGCCCGTGTTTTCACGCATGCTCGTGATGCCGACGCGCAGATCGTCTGTGGCCCAGTATTCAACGCGCCCGCCGGTAGACGCCCCGTCGAGCGCGCCAGCAACCGGTGTGTATTCATACTGAGCAACCAGGTTCACATCGAACTCACCAGATGAGCCACTTGTGACCAGCGATCCGTCCGATGCCGAGGACGACAGGGGTTCCGCCAGGATTACAACACCCTGAATGTAGTCGATTTCGTAGTCGACGCCTTCCGTCAGCGTTCTGGAGCTGACGATGCGCCCGGTGACCGGGTCTGTGATCTGCACGGCAATCGTTTCCGAGCCGCCGTTGATGTCCTGACGGCTGAGGAAATAGACCGACCCGCCTGTCCCCCGCAACACATCGCGCTGCGGCAGGGTTTCGGGGGATGCGGCATATACGTTCACACTGGTGCGTGCGTTGCCGTCCTCGGTCACGTCCAGGGATTCATGGCTGATTTCAGCCCCATAGAGCGACCTTGTGGACGACAGAAGATCCGTGCCCGTAATACCCGCCTTGAAGTCACCAAAGGTGAACCTTGTCCGGTCCCGTTCGACCCGCAGATAGAACCGGCCCGATGTGGGGGCATCATCATACGATGTGCTGTCATCGCCATAGGTTGGATAGACATCATCCGGGTCAAGGCGCGAGATTACCCGCCGGGGGTCTTTTTCATCAAGTCTGTCAAAGGCTTCACTCAGCGGCCCGTTTCCGGTGTCCACAGACGCGGTATAACGGTAGCCGGTGACTGTAGTGCCCTTGGCAAAGCCCGCAATGCGGCCTTCGGCGTAAGTGTCATCGTTTTCCGGATCACCTTCGGCGAGATCGTCATTGAGGCGCCGCCCGAAGGTAAGATCAATGAGCCCGACACCAAAAAAGTCATGCTCAGGTATCTCGACCTGGCGCACGACCGTTTCACGCCGTCCATTTTCAATAATCTCAATCGGCACGTCGTAAAAACCGGCAGGCAGAATGCGTGTGGTGACAAACCGGCCTGACGGATCAAGCGGTACTTCTTCGCCACGGATGATCACGCGCGCACCCGGCGCAACTGTGCCCGATGCCGTAATCCGCCCGCCACCTGTGGGAATATTACGCAGGCGGGTGCGATCATCACCCTCGCCCGGGGCAATGTTTTCACCGCGCACCGTTCCGTGGGTTTCAAAGGCAGCCGTGGTGCGCCGCAGATCAAGGGGTTGGGTTTCATCGAAACGCCCTGCCGCGTCATAGACCCGCAACACATAGGCAAGGTCCGGGGACCCCTCCTCTGGCATGGTCCAGGCCACCGTGCCGTTTGCCTGCACCGGCAGTGTGGCCACAACCGGCCTGCCGCGCCGACTCAGATCAACAATGCGCACCTCGGCGCGTGAAATATAGGCTGGATAATTCGCGGAAGCCCGAAACACGACCCGTTCGCCAGCGCGGTAGGCCGCCCGCAGATCGCGGGTGCTGACGTTCAGAAGCCGCTGACCGTTCAGCCCATCGAACCTCAGATCGATATCGCGCCGGGCGTTTTCGATGTCAGCAGGTCGCCGCAGGTCCACCGGTGCCGGGGCACCCGCAACCGTTTCGTTGTCGATTGAGATCGAAAAACCCTGCTCTTCAAAACTGCCGCCGGGCGATGTGTCAATCTTTTCAGTGTTTTCACCGGTAGGCATCGCGACGACGAGACCTGCATTGGCGCGGTAACAGTCTTCAGGCTGCGGCACGACAGCGTCAAAACACTCATCGTCCTGACCATCGGCGGCCCGCGCGCTGGTTGTCACCAGCAGCCCGCAGCCCAGAAGGCCGGCACTCAACAGCGCGGCATGCGAGACGGAACGCAGGAAAAGAGAGCTCTTCATGGCACGTCCCCTCACTGGCTGCGGCGGACGAGTGTCCGCTCGATGGTGAGTTTGACCTGCCCGATATCCCGCCATTCACGGCGTATGTATCGCTCCACAAGCCTCATCCGGCTGCGGGCAGCGCGCTCGGCTGCCCGGTCCGCCGTCTTCGGCAGATGGAACGCAATGCGCAGGTGCACGGGCGTATCGGCGATCTGCTGAAGCAACCCGTCCAGGCCACGTGCCAGTGGTGCCGAAAGCGCAAGCCGGCCGTTCGACGCCGTATCAAATCCTGCCATGTTCAGATCAACGCGCACGAGACGGGTAAGTGCCGCGCCGAAGTTCATCTCGGTCAGTTTGCCGGGTGTGAGACGCACAACCCTCGGGTTCTCGGTAGTCATCCTGAAGCCCGTCGGCAGCGTGCGGGTGTCCAGCTTGAGGATAAAATTCGATCCCCGGTCTTCGGGCAGCATGGCGCAGGGCACATGGTACCGTCCGTACTGGTCGGTAATGATGGTGGTGCCATCAACACCGACAAGACGCACATCCGGCAGGCCAGGTTCGCCCTCAAGACGACCGCGTTCCGCCAGTGCATCACTGCTCGGTGGCGTCGATCCGGCGGGGTTCTGGTAGCCGTCGCGGTTCCGGTCATCAAACACCTTGCCGATGACATCGCCACAGTCAAAAACGGCTTCCGGCATGATACGGACCGTTGCGGTGGCCAGCGGTGGGATCAGAGCGCCGGTGTCCGGGTTACGGACAGAGGCGCGGTTCACCAGCTCGCCCGGACCCGCTCCATCTGTAACGCGACCGCGCAGGGTCAGGCTCACTGTCGAAAAAGGCGGAACCGGCACGCCGATCCAGGTCACTGTCCGTCCGATGACAGTGGCCGTGAACGGCGCACCGTTCAGTGTCGCACTGTCCGGCAGATAAAGAAGCCCCGGCGGCAGCACATCCACAATGTTGAAGGATCCACCCAGAACCGGGTTCTCGTTGCGCAGCGTAATCGTATAGGGCACCACAGCACCCCGGTTCACTACCCCGAGCGGTGTCGTCTTTTCGAGCGTCAGGCCTGTTGCCGCAAGAGACGGCGCAATCGACAACGTTGTCGGGTCGTCCGTTGTGTTGCCGTCGGTATCAATCCCGTCATCTGAAACATCATCGATTGTCGTCGGTGTACCCGGAACGCCCGGCGGAATAACCGTCAGGCCGGAAGCCGTCACCGTGTTGCTCATGCCGCCATCGGTCACATCTGCGACAGTGAGAAGGTAGGTCGCCGTGTAGGTCGCCGTTTCGCCAACCAGCAGATCGCCCTCTGCTGATCCACTGCTCGCGGAATCAAATGTGGGGCCTGTGCCCAGTGGTACAGTACGGCCCGCCAGCGAACTGAGCGTATCGACAAGCGAAACGTTCTCAAGATCCGTGTTGCCGGTATTCTCAACTGTGATGGAATAGCTGATGGTGTCGCCTACACCCGTAACCCCATCGCCATTGTCGAGCACGGTCTGCGTCTTGGTCGTCTCAATTGCCGGCAGAACGCCCTGCGTGACGGTTTCGACGGCAGTGTCACAGATGGTCGGGTTCAGCGCATCACAGATTTCATAGGTCACATCATAAGTGCCGGCCGGATTGCCCGGTGCCAGCGTGATCAGGCCGGTGTTCGGATCAAGCGTCACGCCCGGGTCTTCGGCAACAACCGTCAGGTTCACGTTGGACAGCGTCGCCGGCTGGTTGCGTACCGTGTCGGATGCAAGGATCGACGTGCTGGTTCCACCATCACCTGTGAATGCCGGAAAAACCTCTGGCTCCGCATCAATCGGCACAAGCACAGCTGTGGCGTCATCATCATCCGTCGTAGTCTGAGGCACACCGAAACCGTCGGTGTAATTGCCGGTGACCGTCGCGGTATTGTCGATCTGTCCGGCGGCAATATCCGCAGGCGTAATTGTGTAGGTACCGACAAAGGTAGTGTCATCCACCGCACCCGGTGCCAGACTGACAATCGGACCCGGTGTGATTGAAAGTCCCGGAAGCGGATCAGAGATCGTGATATTGTTAAGCGTCTCCAGACCGGTATTTGTCACCTCAAAGGTGTAGGTCAGAGTGTCACCGGGCACAGCCGCCGTAGTCAGAAAGGCACTGTCGTCCACCGACTTGACGAGTGTGATCGCCGCAGACTGGTTGATCAGCGTCACGGTGGGGGTGTCATTGGAAATCGTCGTGCCGGAAATATCGGTTCCGGGCGGTGGACCCGCAGTGGGTGTTCCGGTTGCAACCGCACTGTTTTCAACACGCCCATTGTCCAGATCGGCCTGCACGACACTGTAGCTGCCGCTGAAAGTCGTGGTGTCTGTCTGACCCGGTGCCAGGCTCGTAATGGGCCCGCCGGACAGAGAAACCCCCGGAAGTGAATCCGTCAGCGTGATATTGTTCAGCGTCACATTGCCGGTGTTGGTTACCTCAAAACTGTAAAGGATCACGTCACCGATCATCGTTGGCGTCCCGATGCCGCTGTCGTCGTCAATCTTCACGAGAGCCAGTGCCGGATCAGACGCCAGCGGCGTGGACAATGGCGTGTCATCGCCATTGGTTGTGCCCGACGGATCGGTCACGACCTGATCAAACGGGTCCGTACCCGATGCAGTGGCCTGGTTGACCACTTCAGTCGCATCCACGTCGTCCTGGGTCAGAACATAGGTTGCCGTAATCGTTCCCGTGTCCGTGCCGCCGGGCAGAAGGCTCGGGATCGGGCCACCCGACAGCGATATCCCGGGCAGTGGGTCCGAAATGGTGATGTTCGTCAGCGTGACATCACCGGTGTTTGTCACAGCAAAACGGTATGTGATCGTCTCACCCGCAACCGGCGGGCTGGACAGCGCGCTGGTGTCCGCGGTTTTGACCAGCGCAATGCCGGGCGCAAAGGCCGGCACGACCGGCGTCGGGTCATTCTCGCCCGCTTCTGTCGGATCACCGTTGCCATTGGGGTCTGCGCTGGTGCCATTGTCGGAAGCGTCGCTCAGCAGCGGATTGGTCGCGGAGGTCTGTCCGGACGTTGCCCCTTCGCCTGTGACGCTGGCCTGGTTCTCATAGCTTCCACCGGACGCCATCACAGGCGGCTGTGGTACAGTTGGCTGAACCCGCAGACTGATATCAATCGTACAGGTGCTGGTCGCCGCGAGCGTAAAGCCGGAGGCCACAGTCTGCGCGCCGCTGCCATTGAACCCGGCCTGCAGGCCACCGCAGGTACCCGAAGGAGCTGCCAGAACCGTGTACTGGCCACGGGACAGCGGGTCGGTCGCAGGCGTGCCCAGTGCTGCGAAAGTGCCAAACCGCGGCGCCGCTCCCGCCAGGGGGTCAGTGACGACAATGTTGTTCAGCGCCTCAAGGCTGAGGTTATCTACCAGAAGCCGGAACGTGACATTAAAAGAACCATCCGCATTCGCCGATGGTCCGGATTGTACTGCCTTGGCAATACCGATCCGCGCCTGCGGGATCACCGGGAACAGATATCCGGTTGCCGCCGTTCCGGCAGGCAGGCTGATGCCGGTTGTCTGCGTCGCGGATGCAACCGTGCCGCCAGCGGTACCCGCGCTGCTGGCGCCGTCCGTCAGGAAGTTCTCGCCTGTAGCGCCGCGCGTGATTGAATAGGTGCCGGCGGGCAGGAAATCGAAGGAGTAACTGCCGTCGGCCGCTGTTGTGACGGTGCGCGTCACGGTGTTGCCGTCAAAATCTGTGCCTGTCAGTGTGATGGGCACTCCACCGACCCCACTGTCGATGCCGTTGATCGCGGCATTGGAATCAAAGTCACGGAACACATTGCCTGCCAGCGAGGACGAACTGACGGTGACAGCACCGGTGTTCGAGTTGTTGCCCGGTGTCACATCCAGTGATGACGTGCTGATCGTCGCTGTGTTGTTCACGGCTTCCGGCAGAGCGGATACAGAAGTGACCTCCACCGGCACAGTAATTTCGGCTTCAGCACCACTGCTGAAAGTGCCCAGATTACACTCAAAAGACGCGCCACCCGCGCTGCCCGTACAGCTGCTGAGCGTTGACGTACCGGATGTGACCACCAGCGACGGGACCCCCGTAAGCCGCATGTTCGACGGCAGGTTGTCCCGGACAATCACATCATCCGCCTCAGCGAGACCCGCGCCCGCGTTGTTGCGCACGGTGATCACGAAATCGAAGTTGTCCAGCAGATCAACCGTCGCCGGAACAGCCACCTTGCTGGCCACTTCGACGTCAGCGCGGGTACGTACTGTGGTGTTTTCGGTCTGGCTGTTGTTATCGCTGTTGGCGTCGAAACCGCCCGCGACCTCGTCAGAAGTCACCGACACCTGATTGCCGACGGTGCCTTTGGATACACCGCGTGCCGTGACTGTAATAGTGCCCGTTTCGCCGGCTGGCAGAATGGCAAAATTGCAGATCAGGGTGCCGTTAAGATCGCCGGGGTTCGGCGCTGTCGGGCAGGTGCCGCCCGCACTGATCGTATGAGACTGATAGTTCAGCCCCGTCGGAGGAAGAAGATCCGTCACAACAACATTTTCCGCTGCCGACGGGCCGAGGTTACTGACAAGTACGGTGTAAACGGTGTCATCGCCCACCGCGACGGGATCAACGCTTTCCGATTTGTTCACCAGCAGATCGAGGCTGGGATCGTTCACTGCAACAGTCGCAACTGCATCGTTGTTGCCTGTATCCGTCTCAACAGTACTGGTCGAAACGCTGGCGTCATTGTCGATTGAGGTACCGCGCGTGGCGAGGTTGGGGCGCACGACAACAGTCACTGTACGCTGCGCACCGTTGGCAATCGTACCGAGCTGGCATTCGATCAGGTTATTGCTGCCCGGCAGTGTTGTCGTGTTCGGCGTTGGCGTCGTGGAACAGGCCCCCGCCGAAGGCGATGCCGAGATAAAGGTGACATCCGGCGGCAGTGTATCCGTCACTTCGACGTCATCTGCCGCACTCAGACCGTTGTTTTCATTCTGGGCTGTCAGAACATAGGTCAGGTTCTGACCCGCTCCCACCGGCACGGGCGACGCGACTTTCGTAATGGTCATGTCTGTGCGCGGATCAACTGTAAAACCGACGGTGCTGTCGTTGTTGGTGAGGTCAGGATCAGCCACATCTTCTGAAATTACCTCGGCAGTGTTTGTGCGTGCGCCGCCATTGCCGCCGGGGGTGACTTCAACAACAAAGGTCGGGCAAGCCCCGCCGGAACATACCGGAACCGTCAGTCCGGTGCAGGTAAGCGCAATACTGCGCCCGCCTGCAGAAGGAGACGAACAGCTGGCACCCGGTGCACTGATGCTGACTAGACCATTTCCTGTGCCACCGGAGACGTTGTTGACCAGATCAGTCAGCGTATCCGTGAAAGTTACATTCGTCGCTGTTTGCGGACCTGCGTTGCTGATCACAAACGTAAATGTCTGTGTCTCACCGGCGATCGGTGCGGCGCTGGACGTTTTGGCCACTGCAATATCCGCCGACGCGCCGGGAGTGCTTGCGGTTACGGAAGTGCTGGTCGTGTCATTGCCGGGGTTCAGATCCGGAATATTCGCGTCCGGAGAGCTGACCGTGACCGAGTTGGAAATTGTCCCTGTCTGCGTCACCACGGTTTCCAGAGTGACCGCTGGCGTGGTCGCGCCGGCCGCCAGCGGGCTGCCAGGCGTAAAGACACGGGTACAGGTTATCGTCGCCGGACCGTTTACGACCGGCGCAGGCGCACAGGTCCATCCATTGAGCGCAAAACCGGTCAGTTGCAGACCGGCAGGCAGGTTGTCCGTGAGTTCGATGGTTCCGAAAAAATCAGCCGTACCTTCGTTGCGCGCACTGATTTCAAAGTCATAAGGGTTACCGTTAACCACCAGGGATGGCGTCGGGCCTGTTTTGATCGCGGCGAGATCAACCGTGGGCTCCTGGATCGTCGCGCCGCCGTCATTGTCCGCATTATTTGACGGGTCAGGATCGGACGGACCTGTCGCCGTGATTCCCGCCGTGTTCACCGGGTTGCCAGCTGAAACCACAGTCGTGTTGATGGCAATCGTCGGCAGCGCCACATTCGCACCCGGCCCGGACCCGCCCACAAGCGTACAGGTGACCTGCTGGCCGTTGATGGTACAGTCCCAGCCGCTCGACGGAACAACGCTGTCGATCGTGTAATTGGATGGCACCGTATCAACAACGGTCAGCCCGGTCGGGTTATCGCCCGTGTAGGACGGCGCAAGGGTAAAGACCGCCGCATCACCGACCAGAAGCGATCCGGAAGGACTGCGGCTTTTGTCCATCTCCAGATCACTGCCGCCGGTGACAGTGGTATCCAGACTGTCCGTGCCGTTGGCCGTATCAGGATCAGGAATGGAGGCACCCGTGATGCTCGCCACCGGCGTCACAGTGGAGGATGCCGCCGCACTGATCTGGCCATCAAAACTCAGCTGAGCTGAGGCGCCGGGCGCAAGGGGGCCGGGGATCGTGCATGTGTAGGTACCGCCACCAAGTGTACAGCCGGACGGGGGGGATACATTGACCAGACCTGTGGGTATCGGGAAATCGACAACAATGTCGGAGACAGAATCCGGGCCATCATTGGCCACGACGAGGTCATAGGTCACCGTGCTGCCGGAGGCGGCAGTCGCGGGCCCCTGGACGTCAATGCGTGTGTCTGCGCCCTGTGTCACTGTCGTTGTCTCGGACACACTGTTATTTGCCGGGTCTGTGTCTCCGGCATCCGGAACACTTGCCGTCAGAACAACAGAGCCCTGCTGCGAAACCTCCAGATTGAGCTGAAGGCTGGCCGTTCCGCCGTTGGCAGCGATCGCAGGGACGTTACACGTTACAGTGCTGCCACCCGCCGCAGGCAAAGGTGCACAGCCTGTGACGGTACCGGAGGTGCTGAGCAGCTGTGCGCTCGCGGGCACCTCAATATCAAGGGTCGTCGCAGGTGCATCCGCCGGGCCGAAGCCATTGTTCGTAACCGTCAGGTTATATTGCGCCGTGCTTCCGGCGGCCGTCGGATCAAACCCGGTATCATCAAGGTTCAGCAGCCAGTCGACGTTCTGTGCATGCGCCGGGGCGCTGACCAGAAACAGTATGCAGAGCAGAAAACTCGTGAAAATTGATTGAAATCGACCCCGCGGGGGGGAGTACCTGGTAACGCCTGTTGACATTGCTCTCTCTTCGGAAGCTTTTTTCTGACCAAATTGTTAACAAAACTGATCCCGGTGGTCTTGCTCAACGAAACTCCGGCAGCACTTTTTCTGATCAAATCCGACTCGCCCGCACCCGGCGTGATTTTTTTGCCACAACAAATTCAGGAACGGCAAAATAGCGCTTAAAAACACCTGTCTGAAAAACTGCCTTGGATTGAAATACAGCGGACAACTTCAATTTCAGGTCTTTCATGCTCCGTATGTTGGAAAACTTCAGAAGGGACGGATCGGGCTTTGATTCTCAAAGCCGCTTTTTTGCAAACCGGGTCTGTACAGCAGCAGCTGTGCAACCCTGTTCAGAGCCTGACAAAGAGAACAGCGCCGGGGTCGTTTCAGTTTCGGACAGCCGGAAACATTTGATCAAATATTCCCCGTACACTGCGGGGCTTTGTAGCCGGATCCGGCTGCAATGTCCGGATTTACAACTGGACGGATCGCTCAAACAGGGCTACACCGCGAGCAGAAAGACCGTCCAGAGAAAGACCGGAACAATGGATCACCCGTCGCAGGCCTGAGCGCCCGTTGAAACATTCAGCACACGGCTGAAGCACGCGACTTTTTTCGCCGGAAACGTCCGGCAGGTGAACCATGACTGACCTACGCTATTCTCAACAGGCGCCGGTGCGCGCCGAAATCCAGCCTCTGTTCCGGCTCGCCGTGCCATTGATGGTGGGGCTTGCTGCCGCACTGCTCATCGGCGTGGTGGACACCGCAATGATCTCTCCGCTGGGCACAGTGCCGCTGGCAGCAGCCGGCGTGACAACGGCTGTCCTCATCATCATGATCTCCGCACTTTGGGGTGTGGTGACTGTGATCTCAGTCCAGATCAGCCAGGCTGAAGGTGCCGGCGACCCTAAACGTGTGGCGCAGGTGCTGCGCGGCGGGATGATACTCTGTCTGCTTGGCGGCGGTGTCGCAGCCATTCTCATGCTGGCGCTGTATCCCCTGCTGGGCCCGCTCGGCCAACCCCGGGAAGTTCTCGCCATCCTGCTGCCCTACTGGGTTTCAATGGCCATCTGGATCTTGCCTTTTACACTGTTCTTTGGCCTGAAGTCGCTCTTTGACGCCGTGGGAAGACCCTGGACAGCAGTGGTGCTTTCCTACCTTGGGGTGCTTTTCAACATTCCGGCCAACTACACATTCATTCATGTTCTGGAACTGGGCATTCTGGGCGCCGGTCTGGCCAGCATCCTGTCGCAATGCGTATCGCTGTTCGCAGCATTCATTGTGCTGGCAAAATCACCCGGGCTGGCCGCTTTCCGGCAACAGGTCACCGTCCGCTGGCCCGATGTGAAGAAGCAGTGCAAAGAGGCCCTGCCCTTGTGTCTGGGATATGCCGGCGAAGGCGGCGCCTATGCAGTTGTCGGCATTATGATGGGCTGGCTCGGAGCTGAGGCGCTGGCCGCCCATCAGATTGTGAACGCCATTGGAGGTCTCGCTTATATGATACCGCTGGGCATGGCAGGTGCCGCCTCGATCCGCGTCGGGCTGGCAGTCGGTGCGGGCCATGAACACAGGCTGCGCCCGATACTCAAGGCTTCCTTCCTGATCGTGACGCTGTGGCAGCTGTTGGCGGCCGCGTTCTTTATCGCTTTCGGCCGGGTGCTCGCCGAGACCATGTCGGACGACCTGGCAGTGATCGACCTGGCCGTTGTCCTGTTTATCATTGTCGCCCTGCTGCAGGTCGCGGATGGCATTCAGGGCACAGCTTTGGGCGCGCTGCGCGGCATGTCGGACATGAACCTGCCCACCGTGATCACACTGGCCGCCTACTGGCCGCTTGCGCTGCCAGCCAGCTATCTGCTGGGATTTTACTGGGACTACGGCGCTGCCGGGGTCTGGGTCGGATATATGATCGGGCTTGTCGTGGCCGCGATTGCCCTGCCCTGCCGCTTCTGGCAGCTGACCCGATGAAACGCATGGATCAGAGGAGAAACGAATGCCGGATAACGGTCCCGTGCTTCATATGTTCTGCGGCAAGATAGCTGCGGGAAAATCTACCCTCGCCGCCAGGCTCGCCGAAGCGCCTGGCACCGTACTGGTCTCAGAGGACATCTGGCTGCATGGTCTTTATGCCGATCAGATGTCCACACTGCGTGATTTCGTTGAATATTCCGGCAGGTTGCGCAGTGTGCTGGCACCGCATCTGAGCCATCTGCTCGATGCCGGCGTTTCCGTTGTGCTGGATGCTCAGGCGAACACAGTGGCCTCAAGGCGCTGGATGATGGGCATCGTGCGCGAAGCGGATGTGTCCCACCAGCTGCATCTTCTGGATCCGCCCGACGATGTCTGTCTGGAACGGCTGCGTGCACGGAATGCGGCGGGCACACATGCCTTTGCCGCAAGCGAAGAACAGTTTTATCAGACCATGAGATACTTTGAGCCCCCTCTTGCAGAGGAGGGCCTGAACATCGTCAGGTACGACGGCTCGGCACAGTGACCAAAGCGTGACCGAGGCCGGTTATGCGATCCGCTGGCCGTCGCTGTCGAAATGGTACGCATTGTCAGGGTCAAACCCAAAACGCAGCGTCTGGCCCGCCTCAACGGTATGTTGACCAAACAGCCGCGCGGTTATCTGCTGGCTGTTCATTTTCGCGATGATGTTGGTGTCGCCGCCAAGATGCTCCACATGGCTGACACTTGCGGTCAGCGCGCCGCTGTCTGACAGAAACAGGTTTTCAGGCCGCACGCCCATCGTTCTTTCATCACTGCCACTGACCACGCTGGCCGGGAAAAAGTTCATCGACGGCGATCCCAGAAACCCTGCCACGAACTGATTGGCCGGATTGTTGTAAAGCTCCATCGGGCTGCCGATCTGCTCAACGCGCCCGTCGCGCAGCACGACGATCTTGTCAGCAAGCGTCATGGCCTCGGTCTGGTCGTGCGTCACATAGATCATCGATGCCCCAAGCTGGCGGTGCAGGTTCGCGATCTCGACCCGGGTGTTCATGCGCAACGCCGCGTCCAGGTTGGACAAAGGCTCATCAAACAAAAACAGCTTGGGCTCCCGCACAATGGCCCGCCCGATGGCAACCCGCTGGCGCTGTCCGCCCGAAAGCTCTGAGGGATACCTGCTGAGGTATTCCTCCAGATTGAGCATCCGTGACGCTTTTTCTACGCGCGCATCAATGACCGCTCGGGGTTGCTTTTCCTGTTTGAGCGCCAGCGTCATGTTTCCGCGGACGTTCAGATGCGGGTAAAGCGCGTAGCTCTGGAAAACCATCGCAATGCCACGTTTGGACGGGGGTGTGTGATTGACCTGCTCGCCGGCAATCTGCACCTCGCCCGACGTGGCATCCTCAAGCCCCGCGATGACCCGCAGCAGCGTGGACTTGCCACAACCCGACGGGCCGACAAACACGACAAACTCACCGTCCTCAACATCCATGCTGATGTCTTTCAGCACATGCACATCGCCAAAGGACTTATTCACACTGGTCAGTTTCAGGGCAGTCATGTGCTGGTCTCCTCAAGGGTAACAGGCTGGCCGGTCCGGATGCTCTCATCCGCTGCAAGGCATATCGCCAGCGAGCTGACCGCATCGGACATATGGCGGCCAAGGTCAAAGTCGTCACGGATCGCCTGCAGCATCCAAGCCTGCTCTGCATCACAGAGATCCTGGTGTCCCGGCTCACCCGGCATATCGATCACGCTGTCGCCGTCAGGCCGGTGCACAAGAATGCCCCCGACCCGCGTATGCCCGTCGATGTCTGCCGATGCGCCCTTATTGCCCTCGGTGATAGATACCGACCCGTTGGGGCTGACGATATCTTTCACAAAAAAGGCAGTCTCGGACATCATCGGGCCCCAGCCCGCCTCATACCAGCCGACCGATCCGTCATCGAAAGTCACCTGCAGCTGTCCGTAGTTGTACATATGCTGCGGGATTTCGGGCGAAAGACGCAGGCCGATGCCGTTGACACGCACCGGACGCGCATCTGTGATCTGGCACATGACGTCCACATAGTGCACGCCGCAATCCACGATGGGGCTGGTGGTCTGCATCAGCGCTTTGTGCGTTTCCCACTCAGCGCCCGATGACTGCTGGTTCAGGTTGAGGCGGAAAACATATGGCCCGCCGAGCCCCCTGGCCTCTTCGATCAGGCGCACCCAGGAGGGGTGATGGCGCAGGATGTATCCCACCACCAGTTTCCGGTCCGTCCGGATCGCAGTTTCAACCACGCGCTGCGCGTCCTGAACGGTCAGCGCGAGCGGTTTTTCCACGAAAACATGGGCGCCGGCTTCCATCGCGCGGCAGGCATAATCCGCGTGCGTATCTGTGTAGGTGGCAATCACCACGAGGTCTGGCTGCGCCTTCATCCCCTCGTCAAAACTGGCGAAAAAGGGATACTTCTGCAGTTCTTCCGGCAGGTCGACCGCAGATCGGTTAACAAGGCCAACAATCTGCGCATCCGGGTGATTGTGATGCGACAGCGCGTGGCTCAGCCCCATATTTCCCAGCCCGGCAATCAGTACACGGGTCATTTGACAGCTCCCGATGTGATCCCGCGGATCAGTTGCCGCGAGAAGATGACGTAAAGGCCAAGCACCGGCAGGATCGCCATGGAGAGCGCGGAAAGAACTGCGTTCCAGTCGGTCACGAACTGCCCGATGAAGACCTGGCTGCCCAGCGTCAGTGTCTTGGTTTCCTCAGCCGGAGCCAGGATCAGCGGGAACCACAGATCGTTCCAGATCGGGATCATGTTGAACACAGCTACCGTCGCCATCGCCGGGCGCACCAGCGGCAGAACAAGGCGGAAGAAAATGGTGTATTCAGACAACCCGTCTATCCGGCCTGCATTCTTCAGATCATCTGACACCTGGCGCATGAACTCCGACAGAATAAAGACGGCCAGCGGCAGACCCTGAGCAGTGTAGACAAGGATCAGCGCCCAGAGCGTATTGACCAGCCCGGTGGCGACCATCATTTCCAGAATGGCCACGGTACCGATGCGGATCGGGATCATGATGCCGAGCGCCAGATACAGCCCCATCAGCAGATTGCCGCGGAACCTGTATTCGCTTAGCGCATAAGCTGCCATCGCGCCAAACAGAAGCACAAAGAACAGCGAGGCCACGGTCACGATCATGGAATTCTGGAAGTAGAGGAAAAAGTCCCCCTGTTTCATCACCGTCTGATACCCGATCATTGAAAAGCTGTCGGCATCGGGCAGCGCCAGCGGTTCGCGGAAGATCGCCTTGCGGGTCTTGAAGCTGTTGATCAGGATCACGAAAACGGGGAAGAGCGCGATGAGCGTGTAGATGATCAGCGCACCATGCATCCCGATGGTGTTGAACGGATTGGAGCGGGCCTTGTTCACAGCTGGTACCTCCGCATGCGTGTCTGGATACCAAAGAGGTAGATACACACGCCGATCAGAATGATGGCAAACATGGCCCCGGCGATGGCGGACCCCATGTGAGGATCGCCGAGCTGCAACTGAAAGCCAAAGAAGGTGCGGTACATGAATGTACCCAGAATATCGGTCGAGAAAGCAGGTCCCGCGAGCGCGCCCTGGGCTGCATAGATCAGGTCAAAGGCGTTGAAATTACCCACGAAGGTCAGGATCGAAATGATTCCGATCGAGGGCAGGATCAGCGGCAGTTTGATCTTCCAGAAGGCAGAAATACCGGTGATACCGTCGATTTCACCCGCCTCAAGTATTTCCTCCGGGATTGAGAGGAGAGCGGCATAGATCAGCATCATCGGAATGCCCACGAACTGCCAGACGGACACGAGTGCAAGCGTGGTAAGCGCATATTCTTCTTTGCCCAGCCAGGGCGCGAAAAGGGACTTCAGACCCACGGCATCCAGCATCGAGGGCGCGATCCCCCAGATGGGCGACAGGATCAGTTTCCAGGCAAAACCGACAATCACAAATGACAGGATCGTCGGGATAAAGATCGCCGACCGGTAAAGTGCTGCAAAGCGCAGGCGCGGGTGGCTCAGAATTGCGGCCAGCGCGATCCCGATAGGGTTCTGCACAAGCATATGCACCACAAAGAACCAGAAGTTATTGCCCAGCGCGTTCCAGAACTGTTCTGACCAGATCGGATCAAAGAAGAGTGTCCGGAAATTTTCCAGCCCGACGAAGACGCGTGACTGGTCCACCTCGCTGTAGAGCGCGAGGCGCAGCGTGTTGAACAGCGGGAAAATCATCACGGCCGTGTAGACGAGAACGGCCGGCGCCAGGAACACAATGATGTGCCAGCGAATGCGTGGAGTCGGCATGGGGTTTCTCCGGGGATGGTGCCCGGGCGCCTCTGCGCCCGGACGTTCTGCAGCTTTGGGGAGGGTTACTGCTGCGGTTCGTACCAGCTGGCGAGACCAGTCTGGAGTTTCTGACCCAGCTCATCGGGCGAGGATGTGCCTTTGATGGCAGCAACCGAAGCGCCCCAGGTTTCATTTTCCAGGTTCGGCGTGCCACGGGACAGGATCTGGTAGGTCGAGCGGATGGTGCTCTCGCATTCGCTGCGCCAGCCGACGAATTCACGTGCCAGCGGATCCTCCAGTTCGACCGGTGTTTTCGACAGCGGGAAGAAGCCCGGCAGCGCATTTCCGAAAATCGACGCGAATTCAGGGCTGCCAACCCAGGCAAGGAACGTTTTTGCGGCGTCAGGGTTTTCCGTTGCCGCGTTCATGCCAATGCCGATGTCGGTGTGGTCCGAGATGTAACAGGTGTCGCCTGCGTTCTGCACCGGCGGCTTGAAAGCACCCATGGCAAAGTCGGCTTGCGCATTGAAGCCCGAAATTTCCCAGGACCCCGCCGGATAGATAGCTGCGCGGCCCAGCGTGAAGAGGTTCTGGCTGTCAGGATAGGTCTGCGCCTCATAGCCATCACCCAGATATTCACCCCAGCGCGCGAGTGTCTCATAAGGGGCAACCCAGACAGGGTCTGTCAGCTTTTGGTCGCCTGCGATCAGAGCACGACGGCCTTCTTCGCCTTTCCAGTAGTTCGGGCCGATGTTGTTGTAACCCATCGTGGCTGCTTCCCACTGGTCGTTGGTCCCCATGGCCATCGGGATATAGGTGCCGTCTTCCTTGATCACATCCAGTGCCGCAAAGAACTCTGCCTCAGTTGTCGGCACTTCGATGCCCAGCTCTGCGAAGGCGTCACCATTGTAGATGAACCCGTGGATTACAGAGGCCATCGGCACGCAGAATGTCGCTGATCCATCGTCGGACTGCCAGGCGGATTTAGCAACATCCGAGAAGTTGTCCATCGCGGACATGTCATCAAGATCCGCAAGGTGGCCTGCCTCAAAAAGCGCAAGCGAAGCGTCAAACGGGCGGCAGGTGATGATGTCACCCGCTGATCCCGCATCCAGCTTGGAGTTCAGCACAGCGTTGTATTCGGTCGGTGCAGACGGCGAAAAGACCACCTTGATACCGGGGTTCTCAGCCTCAAAAGCCGGAATGATCTTGTCCTGCCAGAGCGCGAGATCATCGTTCCGCCAGCTTTCGATTGTCAGTGTCACGTCCTGCGCCTGTGCCGCGGACGCCACCAGCGCCGTCGTCGCAAGTGCCATTGCCAGTGTTTTGCTTTTCATTGTTTACCTCCCAGAGTGAAAAGTTATGTGAGCCGCGCAAGAGCCGCGCGTAGGTTTGATCCGGTGTCGTTCAGAAGGGCCTGTGCGGTTTCCTCGCTCTGCCCGCGGGCAACGAGCACGGCGGGCTTGACCGCACCGCCTGTAGCGTCAAGAGCGGCCATCGCGCCCTCATGATCCACTGCGGCAATCCGGGCAACGATGCCGGCCGCGCGCTGGCGCAGTTTGATATTGTCAGCGTGCACGTTCACCATCATGCCGTCATGGACATGGCCAAGGTCGATGGCCATCAGAGTGGACATCATATTGAGTGCAATTTTCTGGGCCGTACCCGCCCCCATGCGTGTCGACCCGGACAACACCTCTGGCGGCGTCCGCAGACAAACAGGAACATTTGCAGCCGCCAGCAGCGCTGTATCCGGGTTGTTGGCAATCGCGATAATCTTTGCACGGGCCTTGCGCGCAATTTCCACGGCCGCAAGGGTGTAAGGTGTTGTTCCGCTTGCCGAAACCGCGATCAAGAGATCGCGGGATGACAGACCGGCCAGACCGGTCGCGAGGGCATGGGTATCATCTTCGGTCGCCCCCGGCATCTCCACACCATCCGGCAACCCACCCGCCATATGAATACGCAGCTGTTCAGCCGGTATCGAAAAGGTGCCGCCCAGCTCCATCGCATCAGATGCAGCCATCAGTCCGGATGACCCGGCTGCAACGTAGTGAATGACGCCGCCGGCTCTGATGGTGCGGGCCATGAGCTCTCCGGCTCCCGCGATGTCCCTGGTGCTGTCACAGACCGTCTGTGCCGCGGCCGCCTGTCCCGCAGCCAGAATGCGCGCAACTTCGTCAAGCGGCCGGGCATCAAGCCCATATGCTTCCTCATGCAGCGCTTCTGTTTGCGGTGTGTTCATCTGATTCCCCCAGCGATGCAAGTAAAGATACCTATTTAATACCTATTGTCCATTCTTTTCTTCACTCAACATTTTAATAGCTTTTTTGCCGAAAATTCGGGCATTTGGTCTGAATTAGGTCTTTCATAAGACTGATAGGTATTGTAATGGTATGTTTATGGATTTGCGACACACCAGACAGGCACTGGCCATAGATGGCGGCGGAACGCACTGCCGGGTTGCGCTTGTCGCCGATGGAACAGTCACGTCTGTCGAGACCGGGCCCGCCAACGTTTCCACTGATTTTTCAGGCGGCGTCAGGGAAATTCTGAGCGGCATTGATGCGCTTGCGAAACGCACCGGCATATCAATGGACAGCATAAGCGATACACCCGCTTTCGTGGGTCTCGCCGGCGTCACCGGACCGGAAATCGCCGACAGGATACGCGCAGCTTTGCCATTCCGTACAATCAGAACAGACGACGACAGGCCCGCTGCCCTGCGCGGCGCTTTGGGTGTCGGCGACGGGTTCCTCGTGCACTGCGGCACCGGATCCTTTTTCGGCGTTCAGCAGGATCGCGCAGCAAGGTTCGCAGGAGGCTGGGGGCCGGTGCTGGGCGATGAAGCCTCGGCACAATGGATCGGCAGGCTGGCACTGAGCGCTACCCTCGATACAACAGATGGCATCGCAGGGGACTCCGCGCTGACGAACGAACTTCTCGCGCATTTCGGAGATGCCGCCGGCATTGTCCGGTTTGCCCGCGAAGCCGCACCGGCAGATCTGGGTGAGCTTGCGAAGCTGGTTACGTCCGCAGCTGCCGACGGAGACGAAAATGGACTGCGCGTCATGCGCAAAGGTGCAGAACACATTGCGCAAAAACTGACAGATCTTGGATGGCACGCGGATATGCCAGTGTGCCTGACCGGCGGCATCGGCCCGTTTTTCGCCCGGCACCTGCCTGAACAGATGCGCCATTGTATCACGGCACCGAAAAGCACGCCGCTGGAGGGAGCCTTATCACTGGCAATGGATCTGGCATCGGAGGTCACCGCATGAATTCAGTAGAATTTCTGCGTCCTGAAAGCTGGCTGACCGATGGCGGAGGCCCCCGGTATGTTCAGCTGCGCCGGCGCCTGGAACAGGGCATCGGCTCAGGCGTGCTGCCCCCGAATTCCTCATTGCCGCCGGAACGGGAACTGGCAGATGTCACAGAGCTTTCGCGTGTCACAGTACGAAAAGCGATCCAGGAACTTGTCCGCGAAGGCGTGCTGGAGCAGCGCCAGGGCTCGGGAACATTCGTGCGGGAGGCCGTTTCGCGCGTGGAACAGTCGCTCTCGCGCCTGAGCTCTTTTACCGAAGATATGTCTCAGCGCGGCATGGAAACCACGTCGAAATGGCTGGAACGCGGCGTTTTTGCCCCGAACGCGCGGGAAGCCAGCGCGCTCAGCCTGGCGGAAGGGGATGAGGTGGCCCGCATTTACCGCCTGCGCGAAGCAGGGGGGCAGCCGATGGCGCTTGAGCGTGCATCCTTGCCGCTCGACATTCTGCCGAACCCGCTGGACGTCAAAACCTCTCTCTATGAGGTGCTTGGACAACTGGGACAGCGCCCGGTGCGCGCAATCCAGAAAATTTCCGCCATCAACCTCGGCGCTACAGAGGCCGGACTTCTCGGTGTTGTCGAGGGCGCAGCAGGGCTGTCCATTGAGCGCACCTCGTTTCTGGAAAGCGGACGCGTCGCGGAACTGACGCGCTCGATCTACCGGGGGGATGCCTATGACTTCGTTGCCGAACTCCGTCTTTGAAAGGCCTGATGCTATGACCTCCGACACGACCCGAATGCGTTCGGAAATTCTGGAAATTCCTGACGCGGTAGAACGCCTGCTGTCGCGTGGACAGTCTGATGTCGAAAAGGCCGCAGGTGCGGCACGGGAAGCAGACCCTTCGTTTTTTCTGTCCGTGGCGCGCGGCTCATCAGATCACGCCTGCACGTACCTTAAATATGTCAGTGAACTGCTCCTGAAACGACCCATGGCGTCCGTCGGGCCATCTGTAAAATCAGTCTACGGAACTGATCTTGCGGTGCCTGGCACGCTTTGTATTTCGGTGTCCCAGTCCGGTCAGAGCCCTGACATCGTCCGGATGACGGAAAGCCTCGCTGCAAATGGCGCCCTGACCGTTGCCATCACAAACGACCCCGGCTCAAGACTGGCAGGCGTGGCAGACAGAAAGCTGCCAATCCATGCCGGTCCCGAACTGAGCGTTGCGGCGACAAAGACCTTCGTGACCTCACTGGTGGCTGGTCTCTGGCTTATGGCGGAGATCAGACAGGACAATGACCTGATTTCTGCCGTACGTGCCCTTCCCGGTCATCTGAGCAATGCAACAGCATGTGACTGGTCCGAAGCCGCGGACAGCATCGACGGGTCATCGCTCTTTACACTTGGCCGCGGCCCATCCTGGGCCATCTCCAACGAGGCCGCGCTGAAATTCAAGGAAACCTGCCTGATCCACGCCGAAAGCTATTCCTCTGCAGAGGTGATGCATGGTCCGGTTTCAATCGTGGACCGCAGTTTTCCCGTTATCGCCTTTGCCGCGGGCGATGCGGCGGAGGAAAACGTGGCGCAAACAGCTGACGCGCTGGCAGACAAGGGCGCGCAGGTCTTTACCCTCGCCCGCGGTGCGCGGCGCGCGCGGCAATTGCCCCACGTGCGCACCGCACACTGGCTGACCGATCCGATTTCCGCAATTGTCTCCTTTTACGGCATGGTTGAAAACGTAGCCACAAAACGGGGGATCAACCCTGACACGCCGCGGCACCTCAACAAAGTGACCGAAACCGTATGACAGCGCAGACGGTGATATTCCGCAACGGCCGGATTTTCGACGGATCACAGCTGCATGATGGTGCGGCTGTCCGTTTCTCGGATGGTGTTCTGTCCGGCATAGTGACTGCCCCGGAGGATGATCCGGGCGCGTACGTGATTGACCTTGACGGCGATATCCTGAGCCCGGGTTATACCGACATTCAGGTCAACGGCGGCGACGGGCTGATGTTCAACGATGCCCCGACCACCGATACTTTGCGCCGCATGGCGCAGGCACACCGGTGGCTGGGCGTGACGCATCTGCTGCCAACGCTGATCACTGACACGCGTGACATCACACAAGGGGCAATTGATGCGGCATGCGCAGCCGTTGAGGAAAAGATCCCCGGCATCGCCGGGCTGCATCTGGAGGGGCCGCATCTGTCAGTGGCGCGAAAGGGGGCCCACGATCCGGCCCTGATCCGCCCGATGGAAGCGGACGACCTGGACCTTCTGCTGGAAACGGCCGGTAAGCTGCCGGTCCTGAAAGTGACCATAGCCCCCGAGAACGTGACAGAAGATCAGGTGACCGCGCTTGCCCGCGCCGGGGTGCTGGTTTCTCTGGGCCACACGGATGCTGATTTCGCCACCTGCATCAGGTTTTTCAAAGCCGGGGCGCGCTGTGCCACGCATCTGTTCAACGCCATGAGCCAGATCGGCAACCGTGAGCCCGGACTGGCGGGCGCTGCTCTGACGTATGGCGAGGCTTCCGCGGGCCTGATCGCAGACGGCATTCATGTGCATTCGGATGTCATCCGTATCGCCTGGCAGTCAAAACAAGGCCCCGGAAAACTGTTTCTCGTCAGCGATGCCATGGCTGTCGCGGGAACTGACACAGACGCCTTTCTGCTGAACGGGCGCAGCATTCTGCGTCGGGACGGCCAGCTCAGGCTGTCGGATGGAACGCTTGCGGGTGCGGATCTTGATCTGACAAAGGCGGTATCTGTTCTGGTCAACCAGGTTGGGGTGCCGCTGGACCAGGCGCTTGCGGCAGCCACAACCACGCCCGCCGGACTGTGCCGTATTCCCGGATGCAGCCTGCGCCCCAATGCGACCCGGATCAGTGAAGTGATCCGGATCAGGCAGGATCTGAGCGGCCTCGTACAACATACTGTGGATGCCCTCGGGCAACCTCTGGCGGACAAAGTTTAGAAAGCTGCTGCAATGGCACAACTCGAAGTCTGTGTGGACACATACGAAGGGGCCTGCAGTGCGGTTGCTGGCGGGGCCGCCCGCATAGAGCTTTGCTCCTCACTGTCGGAAGGCGGCCTTACACCTTCAGCAGGCCTCATGCAGGCAGCAGCGCAGCTTGTGGTGCCGTGTTTTGCAATGATCAGACCCCGAAGCGGCCTTTTCCGGTTTTCCGACGTGGAGGTCCGTATCATGCTCGCTGATATCCGGGCCGCGCGCGACGCGGGTCTGGCCGGTGTCGTGCTGGGCGTACAGAATGCGGCAGGCGGCCTTGATCTGCCCATTTTGCGTCAGCTCATTGAGGCCGCAGGGCCGATGGGGAAAACCCTTCACCGGGTCATAGATGTTGTGCCCGATCCGCTTGCTGCACTCGATCAGGCAATGTCGCTCGGGTTTGATCGGGTTCTTTCGTCGGGCGCGCAACCTCTGGCCCCTGATGGCGCCGACCTGATCAGGGAAATGGTCAGGCGGTCAGATGGGCAAATGTCGGTGATGCCCGGCTGCGGCCTGACACCAGAAAATGTCCGGTCGGTGCTTGAGCGTACAGGCGCTGATGAGGTTCACGCCTCCTGCCATGAACCTGTGCCAGGCGATCCGGCTTTTTCTGATTTCGATCCGGTTGGCGGACGGCAGCAGACATCGGCACGCGAAGTCGCAAGAATGGTGGCGGCGCTGAAAGGGCCTGGCTGACCAACCGGAACCTGCCTCCCCTGCCCCGGCGCGCAGACAGAATCTGTCTGCGACCCAAAACCCGGGACTTAGCGGATCACGATGCCTGGTTTTTTCACGCTGCGTGAAGACGATCACAGAAACGGCCTGCCGTCCTGGCGTAGGGGTGAGTCGCCCAACACCCGAGCGTATCTGTCCATTCCGGATGATGCGTGTTCGGGATAACCAGGAGCCCCTTGTGAAACGTCCCGGCCTCGTCATTTACGGCGTCACTGCATACATTCTTTTTAATGTCTCTTTTCTTTACATGATCGGATTTCTGCTGAGCCTGCCTGTGCCGAAGGCAATTAACGACGGCGATGCTGTGCCTGTGATCGCGGCTCTTGCCGTGAACACCGGTCTGATTTTCCTCTTCGGCTTTTTTCACAGCCTGATGGCGCGTGGCCGGTTCAAAAAATGGTGGACCACCATCATTCCCGCGGATGCTGAACGCAGCACCTATGTGCTGCAGTCAGCCCTGTTTCTTGCGCTGGCCATGTGGCAATGGCAGCCCCTTCCGGCAACGATCTGGGAAGTGAGTGGTGCTGGCGCGTGGATTGCCTACGGGATCTGCGGTCTCGGGGTCGCACTCGTGCTCGTTTCGACCTTCCTGATCGACCACTTTGAACTCTTCGGTCTGCGCCAGATCTGGTCGGCGCACAAAGAACGACCTATGCCCACTCCCGAATTCCGGGTTCCTTTTCTCTATCGGTTCGTGCGTCATCCGATGCAGCTTGGGGTGATTATGGTGGTCTTCGGAACACCAGTTATGACCGCAGGGCACCTGCTGTTCGCCGCTCTGATGGCGACCTACGTTATGATCGGCCTGTGGTTTGAGGAAAGGTCCCTCGTCAAAGAGTTCGGCGACAGATACCGGAACTACCAGCAGAACGTTCCGATGCTGATCCCCCGGCTGACACCTGTTTCACGGATGGCACTTCATGCGACACCCAGCTGATCTCGGCGCGCAGCCGGTTCCGGTACCGGTCGCCGACACTCTTTGCCTGACCCTGAAAAGGGTCAGCATACGGATGACCCTCAGGAACCGGCAGGGACACCCCGGCAGAAACCTGCCCCGCCCCTGAAACAACGCGATCCGCCGGGCCATTCCTCTGCCACTGCGCAGACCGCCCAGCGGCCCAGGCCGCAAAACGATGCTGCGGCCGTTGCCGGAGCCGGGCGCCCCAAAGCACGCCTTTCCAAGAAAAAACGCCGCATCAGGGCAATCTCTTGCCCGATGCGGCGCTGATCTTAAACGGCCCACTTAATAATATTTCAGAAGCCCGCGTCGGGATACGACGCTATGCCCAGGCAGGCCGGTACGAGCCTTAAAAACTCACCAAACTTCGAACGAACTTAGTTCGCAACTAATGACTTTGAACGTACACAGTGTGCTCCAGCACGTGCATAAGTGTAAGTTCGTGTCATTACCTAGGTAAAATTGCCTATACCGCTTCCGGGTATTGTTTAATGCCCGGGAATGATGCGAGGATCAGCGACCGCGCGCAGACACATTTACCTGCAGTGTGGCAAACCGGAAAGGAGCATCGGAGAAACCTGAAATGAAAACATCTTTGGGTCTTGTTCTCGCCTTGTGCCTTGCCGGCCTGCAATTTGTCGCGATCATTATCGTTATGTCGTCGTCGTACCTGACGTCCGAACGGGTTCTGCTGGACCATGCCCGCAGCCTGTTACGGGACGTCGGCTCCAACACAATCGCGCATTCCAAAGGTTTTCTTGGACCAGCACAGGGGGCGGCCGAACTTGCCGCGCGCATTGCCGAGAACCGGATTGTTGCGAGCGAGAACCAGGAGCTTCTAGAAAGGCTGCTGTTTCAGCAACTGCAGACGGCTCCACACCTCGCGGGCCTTTTCTATGGCGACGAAGATGGCAACTTTGTCTATGTGAAACACAGCGAACAACCGGCGCCGTTCCGCTCCAAGATCATCACCCGCAACGGGTCTGACCGCCGGATAGAACTGATCTGGCGCAATCAGGATTATGGTGTTGAGGCGCAGATCGAAGATCCGACCGACACTTTCGACCCGCGCGAACGCCCCTGGTACCGGCGCGCAGAAGCACAGCGCAGCATGGTCTGGACCGACCCCTATATTTTCTTCAGCTCACAGAACCCCGGGATCACAATCGCCGTACCGGTTGTGTCAGAGGACGGTGGCGTAAAAGGTGTTGTCGGCGTCGACATCGAGATCAGCGAATTGTCCGAGTTCCTGTCGGAGCTCAAGATTGGCGAAAACGGAACAGCACTGATCGTCAACCAGAACGGCGACGTTATCGCACATCCGAGACCAAACCTTCTGAAGGCTGTGAACTCTGATGGCACGTTCCGTTTTGCCGGGATTGAGGAGATTGAAGACGACATTGCACAGGCCGCTTTCGGCGATCTGTCACAGATGGAGGCCTTGCGCTTCGAAGAGGAACGATATGCCATCTTCAGCTATATGGGGGCCGATTATGTCTCCACCATTATGCCCACCATCAGCGAACAACTGCCCTGGACGATCGCCGTTTATGCGCCGGTTTCTGACTTTGTCGGCGCAATTGTTGAAAACCGCACCCGCAACCTTTGGGTGGCAGCGCTGGTGTCGGCCATCACCGGCATTATCGGCCTAATGCTGGCGACATTCATCAACCGTCCGGTGCGGGCATTTGCGGTACGCGCCGCTCTGATCTCTCAGGGGGAAATCGATCCGTCCGAGCCTATGCCAAAGACCTATAAAGAACTGGAACAGGCCAACGAGACTCTCACGGCCGAGATCAGGCAGCGCAAGTCGGCTGAGTACGAATACGGTCAGACCTTTGAGCTCTCCTCGCGCGGCATGGTGCAGATTGCGCCCGATACCGGGCGCTTCATCCGGGTGAACCCCAAGTTCGCGAGCATCACCGGGTTCACAGCGAACGAATTGCTGGACATGAATGCAGCAGATCTTTTTGCACCGGACGATCCGGAGACCTTTTCCGACATCGTCTCTGAAACTCTGGCAAACGGCGATTCCAGCATTGAACAGACCTGCAGGCGCAAAGACGGACAGATGATCTGGATCCGGATCAATGCCATCGTCATCCATGACGATGCCGGCCAGCCCCTGCATATTGTGGCCACCATAAACGACATCACCGAAACGAAGGACTCTCAGAAACAGATCGAAAAACTGAACCGCGATCTGTCGCATCTTGCGCGCGGGAAACTGCTGGGGCAGATGGCAGCCAGCCTGGCGCATGAGCTGAACCAGCCTCTGACCGCCATCACCCAGAATGCGGATGCGGCTTTGATGACAGTCAGTGAAAACGCAGACCATGACAGGGAGCTCACGCAAATCCTCCAGGATCTGGACCAGCAGGCACACCGGGCCGCTGACATCATCAAAGCTCTGCGGGGCTTTGCGCGGAAGGGCGAGGAATGGAAAACGCCTTTTGACCTTGAAGAACTGATCGGACAGACGCTTCATCTGGTTCAGGCCGAAGCCACAGAGCACGGCGTCAGTATCCGCGTGTCACAGCCCGACCTCCCACAGGTTCAGGGTATCCGCATTCAGATGGCGCAGGTCATCGTCAACCTGTTGCGAAACGCGATTGAGGCCATGGCAGATTCCGGCACACCGCAGAAGGACATCTGCATTTCTTCGGACGTACTGGAAGGATTTGTCCGGGTTTCAGTCGAAGACACAGGTCCTGGCGTCGATCCGGGCATTGATCTCTTTTCCCAGTTCGAAACCACAAAAGCCGACGGAATGGGGCTGGGACTGTCCATCTGCCGCTCTATAGTAGAGGCAGGTGGTGGCGAGATGTGGCACGAAACGACAGAACAGGGTGGCGCACGTTTCTGTTTTACAGTTCCGGTGGTGGAGCAATGATGATGGAGAATGACGTAGTTTTCATTGTGGATGACGACGAAGACATTCGTTCGTCCCTGAGCCGCTCTCTGACCACGCGGGGGTTTAATGTAGAAACCTTCGCGTCCGCCCACGAGTTTCTGGACGGCTTCAGTGATGAGCGTTCGGGGTGCATCGTGCTGGACTACGGCATGGCGGGAATGAACGGTCTTGAGCTTCAGAAAAAGCTCGTCGCCGAAAGCCGTGCATTGCCCATCATCTTTATCACAGGTCACGGCGGCATCCCTGAATCCGTGCTGGCCATGAAGGCCGGCGCCCTCGATTTTCTGGAGAAACCGTTCCGGACGGATGTGCTGGTCGAGCGCATCAGGCAGGCGCTGACAATCAGCTCAGCAAGCAGTGACGCGCGGGACAAAGCCGCGCGGGCCAGTGCGATGCTGGACACGCTGACCACCCGGGAGCGCGAAATCGTCGACATGGTCGTCGCAAACCCAGCCAACATCACAAGCAAGGAAATTGCTCGCGAGCTGCGCATCAGTCCGCGCACGGTGGATCATCACAGGGCCCGTATTCTCGAGAAAATGCAGGCGGGTTCGATGGCAGAGCTGATTGATCTGGCCATAGCGTCACAGAAGTATTCGGGCTGAAACCGGATTTTCTGTGCACGAGATGAGTGCAACGTGCGCCAAACCTTCATTACCGTTCACCAAAAAATGTGCCGGGACAATGGCGGAGGAGGTGGGATTCGAACCCACGGTACGCTTTCACGCACGCCGGTTTTCAAGACCGGTGCATTCGACCACTCTGCCACTCCTCCGGAATGACTGGCCCTGCGCTTTTGGCCGAAGCAGCCGGATTGCGCAAGAGCAGACACCCTCCGCACCTGCCTTTTTGGCGATCCGGGTCCGCTCATGAGTGTGTCAGCCTGAAAATGCGGAGAGGATTATCGCCTGGAACCTGCGCAAAACCTTTCCACGCGGCACAACTCGGGCTAGGATATGCGCAAAAGCCCGGAACAAGGGCACAGCAGATATGCCGTATGTCGGCTCACAGGCAAGGACGACCCGAATGACGATCAGTTGCGTGTCCGGATTTTTTTCACCCGCATGCCGGGCTGCCACCGCAATGGTTGCGGCACTGGCCCTCTCCGCCTGCGATGAGACAGGCGCCTTCAATCTCGAAAGCCTGAAGCCAGCGCCGACAGAGGCGTCAGCCGCCACACCGGCAACGGGAGAGACAACCGAACAGGATGTTGAAGCACCCGAAGTTTTCGCAGCACGCGAAGAAGGCCTGTGGGACGGTCGCCCGTCGCTCGGTGGTGTCTGGGTTGCCCATCCGGACGCCGACGCCCCGGAGCGCGTCATCATCCGGAACACCGAAAACGGACAATTCGTTGTGGGTGCGCTTTTCAGGCGCGAACGTGAGGTTCCAGGACCCCGGCTGCAACTTTCATCAGACGCAGCATCCGCGCTGGACATTCTTGCGGGCGCGCCGACGGAGCTGGACGTAACAGCGCTGCGCCGTGAAGTCATCGAACAACCTGTAGAACCGGAAGCCGTCGATACAGAAGTCGAAACGCAGTTGGCGGCGGACACCGCAGCGTCAACACTGTCAGCCGAAGAGATCAGCAGTGCTGCAGCAACCGACGAGGCAAGCGGTGGCGCAGATCCGATTGCGCTTGCCACAGCCGCTCTTGGCGAGGCCGATGCAGCAGCAGAGCCTGCGGCCGATACTGCCCGGGAAGTGGCCAGCAGCGCAGCGGCAGCACCGGTCACCAGTTCTGCACTGCCCGAATCCACGCTGCCCTCATCATCACTGAACCGCCCGTTTCTTCAGGCGGCCACGCTGAGTTCTGCAGAAAATGCCGATCGCGCAGTCAAGCAGTTGAGCGATGCCGGACTGACCGCACGGGCAAGCGAGCTTAAACGGGAAGACAAAAGCCTCTGGCGTGTCGTTGTGGGTCCTGCAGCCTCCGAAGCGGAACGCAACACTATGCTGGAAAAGGTAAAAGCCGTCGGGTTCACCGATGCCTTTGCCGTATCAAACTAAGCCAAAGCAGGAGACACCACAGTGATCCGTCTTGCACCTTTGATTTTTTCACTTTTGCTGGCGCCGGTTCACGCGCTCGCCTTTGAAACTCAGGCACGCGAAGCCTTTGTGATCGATCAGACGACAGGCACCGTGCTGCTGGCCAAGAACGCCGACGTCCCGCTGCCACCTGCGTCAATGTCAAAACTGATGACGCTCTACATGGCTTTTGAAGCCATCCGCCGGGGCAAATCGGATGGCGGTCTGGATCTCAATGAGCTTCTTCCTGTCTCGGAGCACGCACAATCTTACGGCGGCTCCAGCATGTTCCTGCGCTCCGGCGAGAGTGTCAGCGTCGAGGATCTGATCCGAGGCATTATTGTCCTGTCAGGCAATGACGCATGCGTCGTGATCGCCGAAGCACTGTCTCCCGATGGCACAGAATACGGTTTTGCCAGGCTGATGACGCAGCGCGCGCAGCAGATGGGCATGACCAATTCCACTTTCACCAATTCCAATGGGTGGCCCGCACCCGGGCACCTGATGTCCATGCGTGACCTTGGTCTGCTCGCCCACCGCCTGATCGAGGATTTCCCCGAGTTTTACCCGCTCTTTGCGGAAACCGAGTTTGAATTTGACAACCGCGTCCCGAGCAACCGGCTGAACCGCAACCCGCTGCTGACGATGAACATCGGTGCGGATGGCCTGAAAACCGGACACACACAGGAGGCAGGTTATGGCCTGACCGGCTCCGCAAAACAGGGTGACCGCCGCGTGATTTTTGTAGTCTCCGGCATCGAATCCAGTGCCGCACGGGCCCAGGAATCGCAGGCCATTGTGAACTGGGCATTCCGCCAGTTCACAATGCGTCCCATGATCAGCGAAGGTCAGAAATTCGCAGATGCAGATGTCTGGATGGGCAGTGAGCCCAAAGTTGGCCTGGTTGCTGCGGAAGATATCAGTGTTCTGATGCCGGCTCTCGCGGCAAGTGAACTTGAGGCAGAAGTGGTCTTTACCGGCCCGGTTGAAGCACCGGTCACCAAAGGGCAGCAACTCGCAGAACTTGTTTTCACGCCCGAAGGCCTGCCGGAGAAACGCATTCCGCTGGTTGCCGACCGTGACATCGGACCCGGTGGTTTTGTCAGCCGGATGAGCACAGCGGCACTGCTGCTGATCAACCGCCTCATCGAAGGACCCGGGGACGCAACGTGACAACTCCCGCGCGCGGGTCAGGCTGCTTTATCACATTCGAAGGCATCGACGGTTCCGGTAAATCGACACAGATTGACCGCCTGGCCTCGCATCTGCGCGCTGCCGGCCGCGATGTTATTGTAACGCGCGAGCCGGGCGGCTCGGCCGGTGCAGAAGAAATCCGCGCGCTGGTGCTGCAGGGCGATCCGGACCGCTGGTCAGCGGAGACGGAGATCCTGTTGTTTACGGCAGCGCGCCGTGACCATATGGAGCGCCTGATCGAGCCTGCTCTGGCCAGCGGCAAAGTTGTGTTGTGTGACCGGTTTGCGGACAGTACCCGTATGTACCAGGGCATGTCCCGGGGGGACCTGCGACCCGTCGTGGATCAGCTGCACACGCTTATGATCGGGCGGGAGCCCGATCTAACTATTCTGATCGACATGGATCCGGCAACGGGCCTTTCCCGGGCGCTGTCCCGGCAAACGGCTGACGAGCGGTTTGAAGCCTTTGGCGAGGAACTCCAGGCTGCGATGCGCGCTGGCTTTCTGGCTCTGGCAGACGAATTCCACGACCGCTTCCGCATTATTGATGGTGCACGGGATATCGACGCTGTTGCGGCGGACATAGCGGCAACAGTGGACCAGGCCCTGGCATGAGCGCACCTGATCAGATTGAGGGCGCACCACATCCACGCGATACCGCACGGATTTTCGGACAGGATGCCGCCGCTGCTTCGTTTCTGGATGCCTTTGCATCCGGCAGGCTGCATCACGGCTGGCTGCTGACCGGGCCGCGTGGAGTGGGTAAGGCCACTCTGGCCTGGGCCATCGCGCGGTTTCTGCTGGCGACACCGCCCCTGCAGGATGACGGACTGTTCGGCGCTCCGCCCGTGCCCGAAACCCTGGACATTGACCCGGAACACCCTGTGTCACGACGGATTTCAGCGGGGGCGGAACCGGGGCTGAAAGTTATTACCCGCACGGCAAATCCCAAAACTGACCGGATGCGCGAAGAGATTGTCGTCGACGACATCCGCGCACTGGCCGGGTTCTTTCAGCTGTCCGCCGCCGACGGCGGGCGGCGTGTCGTGATCGTGGATGCGGCGGATGAGCTGAATACCTCTGCGGCCAATGCTCTGCTCAAAATGCTGGAAGAACCGCCGGAGCGGGCAACCCTGCTGCTGATCAGCCACCAGCCCTCACGGCTTTTGCCGACGATCCGCTCAAGATGCCGGACGCTGCGCCTCGGCACCCTGTCCCCTGAAGACATGGCGCAGGCCCTCAGCCAGACGGGCGCGGACGACAATGCCGGAACCGATGCTTTGTCCGCCCTGTCGGGTGGATCCGTTGGCACCGCCCTGCGTCTTTCGCTTCTGGGCGGACCTGCGCTCTATGCTGAGCTGCTGGCGATCCTGAAGAACCTGCCACAGCTGGACAGAGGTCGTGCTGTCAAACTCGCAGAGGCGGCGGCGGCCCGTGGCGCTGAGGCCAGACGGGACCTGCTATTTGAACTGCTCGATCTGCTGCTGTCCCGCCTTGCACTGACCGGGGCGACAGGACATCCGCCAGTGACCGAAGTGGTTCCCGGTGAGGCCGAGGTTCTGAGGCGGCTGGCCCCCTCACCCTACAAAGGCCGGGCGTGGGCGGAAACGGCTCAGGAAACCGGGGCGCGGGCACGGCATGGTCGCGCGGTGAACCTTGACCCCGCCGCTCTGATCCTGGATACCCTGATCAAAGTAAGTCAAACCGCCAGCCCCTGATCTGAGGGTCCGGCCCGGACACCACGACAGGCATGACGGACACACCCCGGATCACCGACAGCCATTGCCACCTCGATTTTCCTGACTTTGACGGCAGGCTGCCGGAGGTTATCGAAAACGCTGCGGCCGCAGGCGTTGAACGGATGGTCACCATCTGCACGCGGCTCCGGAATGAACCACAGGTCCGCGCGATAGCAGAGGCTCATGATCCGGTCTTCTATGCGGCCGGTACGCATCCGATGAGTGCGGCTGAAGAACCGCTTGCCACGGTGGACGAACTGATCGCACTTGCAAAGCATCCGAAGTTTGTCGGCATCGGGGAAACCGGGCTGGACTATCACTACACAGCAGACAGTTCAGAAATCCAGAAAACCTCGCTGCGCATTCATATCAGTGCAGCGCGGGACACCGGTCTGCCCCTGATCATACACGCCCGTGACGCAGATGAGGACATGGCCGCCATCCTGCGGGACGAATACGCGAATGGTGCGTATTCCTGCGTGATGCACTGTTTCTCTTCCTCAGAGGCGCTTGCGCGTTCTGCGCTTGATCTCGGGTTTTATCTTTCGATGTCCGGCATCACAGCGTTCCCCAAATCCGAAGAGTTGCGGGGAATTTTCGCGGCGGCACCGGCTGACCGCATTCTCGTCGAGACGGACGCCCCTTACCTTGCGCCACCGCCCTATCGTGGCAAGCGAAATGAACCGGCCTACACCGCCCACACCGCGCGCCGGGCTGCAGAGACAATGGGCATGAGCTACCCCGACTTCGCAGCACAGACCGAGGCAAACTTCGAACGGCTCTTCAGCAAGGTGCTTTCGTGGGAGGCCGCTGCATAATGGCGCAGACCACGTTCACCATTCTGGGGTGCGGATCATCAGGCGGTGTCCCGCGGCTGGGCGGTCACTGGGGCGACTGCGATCCGAACAATCCCCGCAACAGGCGGCGGCGGTGTTCGCTGCTGGTCGAACGCACCAGTGACAATGGCACAACCACAGTGCTGATTGATACCTCGCCGGACCTCCGGGACCAGTTGCTCGGAACCGGGACCGGCCGGCTGGATGCCGTAATTTATACACACGCACACGCAGACCACGTGCATGGTATCGACGATCTGCGCATGATCGTATTTAACATGCGCGCGCGCCTTCCGGTCTGGGCCGATGCGCCCACCCGCGATGCGCTCATGAGCCGTTTCGATTATGCCTTCGTGCAACCCGAAGGCTCGACCTACCCGCCCATCCTCAACATGAACCTGATCGAAGGGGATGTTGAAATTGATGGCGATGGTGGAACGATCCGGTTCACGCCCTTCCTGGTCGCGCATGGTGGAATGGACGCCCTGGGTTTCCGGATCGGCGACGTCGCCTATCTGCCCGACGTGGCGGAAATCCCTGATGACCAATGGCATCACCTCGACAACCTTGATTGCTGGATTGTTGATGCCTTGCGGCGCGAACCGCATCCGACACACGCACACCTGGATCGTACGCTGAGCTGGATTGAACGCGTAAAACCACGTCAGGCGGTCCTGACAAATATGCACATTGATCTCGACTACGAAACACTTTCAGGCGAGACCCCGGATCACGTTCAGCCCGCCTATGACGGTCAGCGGCTGACATTCGATACGCCCTGACACGCTGCGGGCACTCATTTCCTGCCAGCACCGATTGCTGGCGCTGAAGGCCACCGATGCAAACGCTACTGGACGTCATTCTGCCCGTATTTCTCGTCATCGGGTTCGGGTATACTGCCGTCTGGCGCAATCTGTTCCCTGTTGAAGGAATTGATGGCGTCATGCGGTTTACGCAGAACTTCGCCATCCCCTGTATGCTGTTTCAGGCCATCGCTCACATGGACCTGTCTGCCTCTTTCGACCCTGGCCTGCTCACATCTTTTTATGCGGGTGCCGCGATATGTTTTTTTCTGGGGATGGTCGGCGCGCGCGTGCTGTTCAGACGAGAGTGGGAAGACTGCGTTGCCATCGGGTTCTGCTGCCTGTTTTCCAATTCAGTGCTCCTGGGCCTGCCGATCACCGAACGCGCCTATGGCGCTGAGGCCCTGACCGGGAATTTCGCCATTGTCGCTCTGCATTCTCCCTTTTGCTACGGCCTGGGCATTACCGTAATGGAGATAACCCGCAACAGAGGCCAATCGCCCGCTGTTATGGCACGTTCCGTCGTCAGGGCAATGTTCCGCAACGCACTCGTTCTGGCCATCGGTCTGGGTTTTATCGTGAACATGACCGGACTCGCAGTGCCCGGCGTGGTGGACGATGCACTGTCTCTGATCGTCCGCGCGGCCTTGCCCGCCGCACTCTTTGCGCTTGGGGGTGTTCTGTTCCAATACAGGCCAGAAGGCGACTTCAGGGCTATCGCCATGGTGTGCGTCATTGCGCTTGTGTTGCACCCCGCATTCTTCTGGATGTTCGGCTCAGTTCAGGACGTGCCACGCGACGCTTTCCGGTCAGGTGTGCTGACAGCATCCATGGCACCGGGGTTCAACGCCTACATTTTCGCCAATATGTACGGGCGGGCCAAACGCGTGGCGGCTTCTTCTGTTCTGATTGCGACCGCAGCGTCTATTCTGACGGTCTGGGTCTGGCTGTATTTACTGGCAACAGTCTGACCCCGGTCCGCGGCAGAATCAGCATCAGGCGCGCCTGTGCAAAAAACGACGCGATCGCATCCGAAATGTGACCGCAGCATGTCGGCAAGATATCGCCGCTTTTTGGCCGGCGATGCGGCGCAAACAGGCTGTTGCGTTGTCGGTTAGTACTTTATTTACTGCAAAAAGGGACAGTCATATTGAATTTTCTGACATTCTGCACCTTGGCTGAAGTGCACAAATGCTGCCACAATTGCCCCCTGTGGGCACAGCATTTGGGTCGGGTTTTTAATGAATAGTTACCTCAACGCCCAATTTGAGCCCAATGTTCGCCAAGCTCAACGCTCATAACGGGTACAGTCAGACGCTCCGGAACTGACATGCTGCACCCGGAGGAGGCTGGCGGGAACGAAAACAATACGAGGCTTTCCAAATGGCTCTTCAATTCTGGAACGCACGCAAAAATGGCATCGGTGGGGATCGACGCAGTCTGGCTACCAGTGCAGTCATGGCGCTGGTGATTGCCGCGGGTATGTTACATGCACCGCAGAGCGCCCAGGCTACAGGAAGTGACTCTTTTCTCCGTGCCAAAATGGCGATCGCCCCGCCAAGTGGCGCGCGTGGTCTGTGTGGCAAATACAGCTGGGCCTGTGCTCATTCGGGCTCAACTCAGGCCCTGACACAAAAGGATCTGAAGACGGTTCAGACCGTGAACCGTCGCGTAAACAGGCAGATCCGGGAAGTCACCGATCTGTCACAGTACGGAAAAGAAGAATACTGGACACTCCCTCATTCCTTACGCGGGGACTGTGAGGATTTTGCTCTGCTGAAAAAGAAAGAGCTGATCCGTTCCGGGATTGCACCCGAAAGACTGTTGCTGACCACCGTGCTGGACACACGCGGCAACAGCCATGCGGTTCTGGTTCTGCGGGCGGACACGGGCGATTATGTGCTCGACAACCTGACGGACCGGATTAAGCCCTGGAAAGAGACACGCTACACTTTCCTGCGCATGCAGAGCCCGGACAAAGCCGGTGCCTGGGTCGGATTGCTGATCCGGGCCTGACCCGCAGAGAGCTTACGTAAATGAAAAACGGCCGCGAAAGGTATCGCGGCCGTTCTTGGTCAGAATTCATTTTTTCTGGAAGTTCCGTCCTGTCTCAGCCGAAACCTCCGCTCGTACCTTCGCCGCCGCCGCCGACGCCGTCACCGTCATCATTATCGTCATTGTCGTCATCGTCGTCGTTATCGCCGAATGTACCGCTGTCGTCGCCACCAGGCGTTCCGTCGCCACCAGGCGTTCCGTCGCCGCCGGGTGTTCCGTCGCCACCGGGCGTTCCGTCACCACCGGGTGTTCCGTCGCCGCCAGGCGTTCCGTCACCACCAGGCGTTCCGTCACCACCAGGCGTTCCGTCACCACCGGGTGTTCCATCGCCACCGGACCCACCCTGATCGGCGGCCTGTTCGGCTTCCTGCTGCCTGTCCTCAGCAGAATCAGGACGCTCCTCGGCCGCAGGGGCGATACTTGCAGTTGGAGCATCTGACAGAAGCAGAGCCAGTCCCGGGCAACTCTCCCCGGTTCCCTCAAGCACTTCCACCAGGTTGTTGTGGCGCTGGATAAACCGAATGAAGCCAGTGGTAATAGCATCACAGCTGCAGAGAGCATCAATCGATACGTTTTCAACTGCGCTCCTCGTTTCACGAATAGAACACTTGTTCTCAAACTCTCCAGTTTGCTGCGCCGCCGCCATTTGTGTGGTTGCGACACTCAAAACTGAAGAAAAAACGATGAAGGATGACGTAGTCAGAAGTGTTTTCAGTTTCATTCCATAACCTCTGCAGCCTCAAATCGTGCTGCTTCTTACCATTAAGCTGCCATACTATTGCCAAACTGTTCCAAAAATGTCTACGGAATGCCTTATTTTCAGGTCAATTATGACGGGAATGTGTCATTTCGGTTCTGCTCACTGAACAGTTAGTGATCCACGGCGTTTTTGTTGAAAGTTCGGTCAAATTTTAACCATCAGTCCGACGCGACTCACCAGGCCAGGACAGAGTTGGCCGTGATTGCAAAACAAGCTTCGTACGGCCGCGCATGGTTCGGTTTTCGCGAAGACGCGTTTGAACTGAAAATGCAGGAAAAATGGTGCACCTGAGAGGAACAACCTAGAACCGCTTGGCGCCGTTGAGATTTTGTCTGAACTGGAAGATTTGGCAAGCGTTCTTGCCGCGCATCCGGAAGTTATCCACAGGTTATCTGAGATATCCTCGCGGCAACAGGTTGAAGAAGATCAATCAGAACAAAACGCCGATGCTGTTTCGCCTGAGGTGTCGCCATGAACACCTCCGCCTGTGACGACGAAAAACCCAAAACTGAACGCCAATATGCAGCTCAAAAGCGCAGCTCCATCTCCCCTGTTACCCTACGGCTGACGCCAGAGGAGCGGTGGCTCCTCGAAGAGCTCGCCGCCGGGATGACGCTGAGCGCCTACATCCGCGCATGTGTTTTTGCCGAAGAAACCCAGCGCAGAAAGTCACGCCCCAGGACCGTCGTCGCCGACAAAAAGGCGGCGGCAGAGGCTCTGGCACTGTTGGGTCAATCCCGCATTGCCAGCAACCTTAATCAACTCGCATATCAGGCGAACATCGGAGCCCTGGTCATTCAGGAAGCTGAGCAAGCGCAACTCTGCGAAGCAACCGGGCATCTGGCCGCAATCCGCGCCTTGCTGTTGCAGGCTCTGGGAAAGAACGCGTGATCCTTGAGGGCAATGAACGCGGTTATGGCGCTGAGCTCGCGCGCCATTTGCTGAACGCAATCGACAATGATCACGTTGAGGTGCATTCGATTGACGGGTTCGTTGCTTCAGATCTTTCCGGTGCCTTTGAAGAAGCCGAAGCGATCTCACAGGGAACTCAGTGCCAGAAATACCTCTTTTCCCTGTCTCTTAACCCGCCGCCAGGGGAAACCGTGCCGGATGCACTCTTTGAGACGGCTGTGGCGAAGGTCGAGAAGAAACTGGGTTTAAGCGGCCAACCCCGCGCGCTGGTCTTTCATGAAAAAAAAGGGCGGCGACACGCACATTGCGTATGGTCGCGGATTGACGCGCGCGAGATGAAAGCGATCAGGATGTCGCTTTATAAGACAAAGCTGAAGGAAGTCTCCCGCGAACTCTACCTGGAACAGGACTGGCGGTTACCGGACGGGTTCAGAAACACATCTGATCGCGATCCCAACTCATACCGGCGGCAGGAAGCCCAACAGGCAAAACGGGCGGATCGCGATCCGAAAGCCCTCAGGCGAATGTTCCGGGCTTGCTGGGAACAATCCGACGGGCGGGCAGGATTTGCGGCAGCATTGGAAGAGCAAGGGTATCTCCTGGCGCGTGGCGACAGGCGCGGGTTTGTCGCTATCGACCGGACGGGAAAGATCTGGTCCCTGTCACGCTGGTGCGGGGTCAAGCCGAAGGACCTCAGGCAAAAGCTCGGACCGGAAGAAGATCTCCCAAGGGCGTCAGATCTGACAGAACGCCTGAAGGCGCTGCCGCCACCCAAGAGGGTAAGTGCCGATCCGGTCTTCGAGGAGAAGCGCCAAAAGCTTGTAGCGCGCCAACGCGCCGAAAGACGGGAGCTGCAGCGCCAGCAGGAAGCACGCATGGCGCAGGAGTCCATTGAGCGAAATACTCGATTGCCCCGGGGGTTGAAAGCCGTTCTGGCGCGCGTGACAGGCAAATACCAGTCTATTGAAGCCGGGATTTCAAAACAGGCACAGGTTGCAGATGCACGGGACACTGCAGAAAAAGAGGCGCTGGTCTCCCGGCATTTGGAAGAAAGACGTGAGGTACGCCGTGAAGCAAGGCGCCTGGGGGTGTCTGCAGCTTTTGGGGCGACTGTCCGTTTGGATCCGCGCCAGCCTCTCGTCCTGCAGGACACCGGCCTGCCTTACACCGCCGCACAGTTGCTTCGTGATCCGGGTCTGGTGTTGGAACATCTGTCTGCGACCAGAGCGCAATTCGGCTTGAAAGACATTCGGCGGCAGCTCTCGACCCGCATTACAGATGCTGAGATCCTGTCAGGCGCGACCGAAGCGGCTTTGGCCTCACCCGAACTGGTACCCACAGAAGACGGAGTTCAGTTCACCACAAAGGGCTATCTGGCGGCGCAAGAGAAACTGGAAAAACATGCGGCTGACATGTTGGCGACGCGCGGTTTCGCCGTTGGTTCAGCCTGCAGAATGAGCGCTGTTCGTGCACAAAACGTACAGATGCAAAAGGACTTTGGCGCTTCGCTCAGCGATGAACAAAATGAAGCGCTCGACCACATTTTCAGTGAGGCGCAGCTTTCCATGGTTGTAGGATTTGCAGGTGCCGGAAAAAGCACGCTGCTTGCAACGGCGGCGCAGGCCTGGGCGAAGAGTGGCGTGACGGTGCATGGCGCGGCTCTCTCGGGTAAGGCAGCTGACGGATTGGAAAGCACTTCCGGCATTCCCTGTCGCACCCTCGCCTCGCTCGAGACTGCATGGGAAAACGGATACGACCCAGTCTCAAAAGGCGATGTCATGGTCATTGATGAAGCGGGTATGATAGGTACGCGTCAGCTGGCGCGGATATCGGAAAAAATGCGTGAGATCGGAGCGAAACTGGTTCTGGTTGGTGATCCGGAGCAGTTACAGCCCATCGAAGCAGGTACACCCTTCAAAGACCTTGTTCAGCACCAGGGCGCCACGCGTCTGACCGAGGTTCACAGGCAACGCGAAGACTGGCAAAAACAGGCATCGAAAGATCTCGCCGCAGGTCGTGTCGCAACAGCACTCGACAGGTACGAAACAAATGGTGACGTCACTCTGGAAAGCAGCCTGGAAGAGGCGCTGGAAGCTCTCGTCGAGCGCTATCTGCTGGATGCGGAAACTGCTCCGGGCGAAACACGTCTGGCGCTCGCACATCGACGCGTCGATGTACACAAGCTCAACCAAGCCATTCGCGCGGCCCTCAGGGAGGAAAACCAGGCCCCGGAAGTATTGGTTCAGACAGAAACCGGGCCGCGCGCCTTTGCCGCCGGTGACCGCATTGTACTGACCCGGAATGACAAAGCGCTCGACGTCAAAAATGGCATGCTGGGAAGTGTAGAGAGTGTTACGAACACAGACATCACCGTCATGCTGGACGGCGACAGAACGATCACGATTGATACAAGGGCCTATCGTTACTTCGATCATGGCTATGCTGTGACCGTTCATAAATCACAGGGCGCGACCGTTGACATGGCCTATGTTCTTGGCTCTCGTTCCATGGATAAGCATCTGGCTTACGTCGCTCTCACACGGCACAGACAAAAACTACATGTCGCCCTCAACGCAGATGACTTCCCGAGCTGGGCGGGAACCCGGCGATCTCATGATCGCACAAACGCCCCAAGCAAGACACCAGAGCCATCAAGGTAAGATAGTCGGTGTTGTGACAAAGGCATAACCGTTTGCTTCACAGGTTTCTTGAGTCTCGCGTATACCGCAGGTTTCATAGGGTTCAGCGCCACGCTGAAATGGGCACCACTCAATGATGTTAGCGGGTACCTCAATCCGGTTGTCTCGTAGTGGGAGCTTTGGACCGCCGCAGACAGGCCCTTCGCCAGAACTATATGTTTTAATTCCACAGAGTTCTGAGCAGAACCAGTTAAGGTTGCGGCTCATCTAGCTATTTGAGCATTTTTGCCAAAAACGGTCGTTTTCGGCAGTGACAATAACGTATGAGTTTTGGCCGCTAAATCTGATCCAGAGCGTAGACGGATGTCGGGGAGAAGGTCAGTCTTTCGCTCTCCAAAAGACGGACCATTTTGGGAGTGTCCGGCAATAATTTCCTAGATCAAGATCAGTGCGCCTTTGCCTTTGTAGTCAGTGGCGTTCAAGAAACGTCGCCTCTTCGGCTTAATTTCGTCAGGAAGCGCTTCTTCACTTAGAACGCCAAGACGCTCGCTGAGTTCCTCTATATTTTTAACAGCATCATTGCGGCGAAATAAAACGCGTGACGAGAAGACCTCACCACCACCATCATGGTGCCGTGTAACTAGACCGGTGAACTCAAGCGAGGATACGGGATTAAATTTACAAGCCATGAATAGTGGGCTGCTAAACACCTCTTCCTTCCCGATTAGGTACATGTGCCGATTCACCACCACCACAGACCCCGAAGATTTTCGAGGTGGAAACCCATCTTCGACGGGTTCTGGGTTGTAGTGGAGCTCGAAACGGGGGAAGAGTTGGTTTTTCTCGCGAGGAAAAATTTGCATGGCGGCTTGGATTGCCATGCTAACAAAATAAGTGTTGTTGTTTTCGTCTTTCTTTTCCTCTGGTTCGCTACCTGGGAGAACTCTCGCTGCATATCGGAATACATCATAGCATCCGGCATAGACTTCATCGACTTTGGCCCAGATATCGTCGGTTGTTGCCGATCCCCACTCAGCAAAGATTACACCGACATCCCCACGTAGAAGTCTAGCAAGATCAGGTTCATCGGGAAAAGCTTCAGCGCAAGCGCGGCGAATATAGTCTGGTGCATCGTTAATGCCGCGTTCCTCAATGTAAATTTTGTATAGACGATCTCTAATCCGCTCTAGTGCACTGCCTTCGTCTGATTTGCCGGGTGCGCCTTGCCGCATGAAGTTGTTCAGGGCGTTTGGTGTGATGTCGAACTCCTCTGCCAGTTCTTTCTGGCTGATTGAGGATGCACGGTAACTAGTCACCCAGTGATGATGCAGAAGAGTCGTTAGCGCCAGAGTGCTTTCTTTTGACATCTGAGTTGGCTCACTTGCGTCTGCGTTCATGGACCCCTCCAAAATACCGAACCTAGGCAAACCTATTCTTCCCTAGTGAAAAGCAAAGAAAAATATTGCCCCTTACGTCTTTGTAGTGGACTGTTTTAGCTGCGAGCACATTATTTGGTCAAAAAGCTGTATTGTTTACAGTATGATACACTATCAGCCTTGGAGGGCTTGCCGATTACGCCGCCGGATGTCTCACTACGTCGAGGATGTCGTGCCGCATCTCGCCTTAGTTCTGGGCGTCATGGAGCAAGGTTTCGAATACGAATTTCTTTGGGAGAATCTGGCTGATCGCATCGTGATTTCTCAAGATGGGCTTCTTAAGCAACCAATCAGCTAGAGGAGCTAGGTTATGCCTATCATCACCAAGTACCATGTCCGTCTCGACAATGATCGGACATTCTTTCATCAAAGCTTGCTGGACACAGATCGTGTGACAGGTGCACGCGCACTTGAGCAAGTCCGCTTTGAGTGTGTGCGTTCGTTTGGTGGTCGAGTCCGCGTCGTTGAACTCACCCCTGTCTCCGCCAAAACAGTGTGAGGTATGAATATGAAACGCGTAGAATTACACTGCTGGAACCAGGACGAGCCTATCTACATATCCGCGTCGCTACCTAACGACAGTCGCTCAATGCAGCAGAAGTGCTTGAAACGTGCTTTGGTACAGCGACATGGGCAGATCGCTGAAAGCCTGCAGATCATCAACTTCGTTATCTTGGGCGACGCATAAAAAAGATTTGGGGCGGCGATCAGATTGGTCTCCGGCGCCGCCCCTAAGTCCCAGCCTCATGAAAGCAACCAATCAGCAAGGAACACTCAATGGTACAACGAATCTTCGTCTCAGTAAACATAGGTGTCGTTTTGGGGGTGATCACTTTGCTTCCAATTTTCGGCATCGTATCACCCCTTTACGCAGTTGAAATCGTATTAAAAATAATCCTCGCCACGGGATATATCGCGCTCGCTTGGGCTACTTCTCGCCACGACGTCAAACTAAAGACTACGCTCTTCGTGCATCTCGCAGTCGTTTACATCGCGATGGCAGTTTGTTCCGGTATTCCTTATTTCGATCTTCTTTCCCAGCCTCCAAGGCGTTTCGAGGTTTGGGTATAGCTCGAGCAAAAGCACGATAGCTGGCAATGGCCTGGCGCATGGTCGCCGGGCCTTGTTTGTCGAGGATTGGGACCAAAACGGTCATGAAGCTAATTGTGGATCAGTGCAGTTGAGCGATTGACTAGCGGACATAAACCCCCTGCCAAAATATATGAGCCAAAAACGGTCGTTTTTGTCACAGACGTTGCCGAATCGGAAATCGTTGAAAAATCTTGTGCCACAATCCCTTGGCAAAACTGCCATTGATTTTGTCACGTTTTTGGCCTGAATCGAAGGATCGGACATTCTTGCAAAACGCGGCATCGGCAAGTCTGGGTTCACCAGAGGCATTTGCTGCGACGTATCCGAATGTGCGCTTTTGCATGGACGACAGCTGCGCAGGCCTTCGAATAGAATTTGAGATGTGACTGCGCGGAGGCCCGGCCTGGGCCTCCGCGCAAATTTTTACCTTTGGTGCATAAGAGCCGCGCCTGCCCATTTGGACAGGCGCGCTCATGGGTCTAACAATCTGAATAGATCTCACTGACGTCATCCCAAAGCCACGCTGCGCGCAGAGTGCCCTTGTCGGTGTATTGTTTCATCGGGAAGGCCGCGTACTTTGGACGCCAGTCCTCTACTTGTGCAGGTCGAGTGCCGTCCAGACAGGCTCTGATCACCGACTTCTGCACCTTTGCCGTTGACGTGATGTGCTGTGCGGCCACGTCCTCTCCTGCAACCTCTGCCAGCATGGCATTGATGGCCTGCTTGTCGCGCAAAAGATCAAAGAAGGTCTCATCGGGTGACCAGTCGGCAGCAGGATCAACCTCCAGCTTATGCCCCAGTACTTCGACCATAGCGCTGTCTGCGGGCAGGCATTCTGCCGTGACAAAAGTCAGGATGGTCATCACCTGCTCATCGCTCAGGGTGCAGAGCGTGGCAAAGAGCCGGTGCAGGTTGATGCCGCCACCATAGTCTTCACGGCGTGGTACGAGGGTTTTGTCCGGCTCAACCTCCAGCCCCAGCAATGCCGCAATCTCTGCGCGGGCTTCAGCAAATCGTGCCTCCGCTGCATTGGTCGCCAGACTGTCGCGGATCGCAGGTTTGCTGGCCTTCTGAGCCTCCGCCTCAACCGTCCAGAGTTCTGACCCTGCAATGATCTGTGCCACTGCCACACGCAGGGCAATGCCCTGTTGCGACAACAGTCGTTCGCGCACAGAAGCATGACGGTGCAATGCAAGGCAGTTCTGCATGGCGGCGGTGAGTTCAGGTTTTGCAGGCTGGCCCGCGCTGGCGGTCTTTGCCTCGCGCGCTTTGATTTCTGTGCGGGAGAGCTGGCCTTCATGGAAAGTCACTTCGCCCGAATGCGCTATCTGCACAAAGACCTTGCCGCCATCCTCCTTTGCGGTATCGACATAGTCCCAAGAGGGGAAGTACTCGCCCACCTCCAGTACAACGACGTCCGTCCAGCCCTCTTTGAGATAGTTGTCTTTCGCACTGGCAATTGCCGCGTTCTGCAAAGCCCAGAAGGCTTCACTGTCCCCGAAGTAACTGTCTTCACCAAAGAGATCAGAGACAATACTGCCCTGATACTCCTCGGTATCAAAGAGAGCGACACGGGTTTTGATCTCAGCCCCGCCAAAGAGCCAGCACTTAAGACGGTATCCTTCGGGCGCGTAATCCTCTGCGCTCCTGAACAGGCGCAGCCAGTCCTTCTGCTGGGTTTTGGTCGCCATGGTCAGCAGACGCAGGGTCTCAGGGGTGATATCCCCCTTGCGGTAGGCTGTGAGGACAGGCGGGATGATCCCTGCAATGGCGAGCCGCTGCGTCACAAGCCGCGTGGTGATGCCGAAACGGTCTGCGATGTCTTCGGTACTCATGCCTTCTCTGGCAAGAGCCGCAAAGGCTTTGTACTGGTCGATTTCATCCATCGGCAGACGGGCAAGGTTTTCTGCAAGCGAGGCTTCAATGGCTTTTGCGTCCTCCCCGTCTTCCATGATCAGGCAGGGCACGGGCGGTGTGTCATCCTGCTCAGAGGCAAGGGTTCTGAGCGCATGATAGCGGCGCTGGCCTGCGACGATTTCAAAGCCTGTGTCAGAGGGGCGCACCAGCAAGGGCTGCAGCAGACCATGAGCACGGATGCTCGGAACAAGATCGCCTGTGTCAGTGCCGCCGCGTTTACGGACATTCAGGCTGGCGGGGGTAAGATCATCAAGATCAACGGATTTAAGATGCATGGGAGTTTCCTTTCCTTTTGCGGTTAAGACCGTGCAACAGCGCACGCCGGAGTCGCATGAGGTCCTGCGGCTCTGGGCTGCGCTGCCGCGCCTCAGCCCGCACGCCAGACGTACCTCTCCCCAGCAATGGTGATCTCGGAATACTCATGGCCCAGATCCCGCGCGAAGGCGTCATAGTCAAAATAGGGTCTGATGTTTTCGGGGACGTCGCCCAGCAGACCATCCTCCACCATCTGCTCTGCAAAGTCGCGCAGGCTGTCCGCGTGGTAGAAATCGATATCGTAGTCCGTCGGGTCTTTGTCCGGCTCAAAGGCGTAGCCGCATTCACCGAGCGCGATAATTGCAAAGACCTTCTGCCAGTCTTCCCATATCTCACAGGCATCAAAGTATCCGGCATGAGTGCTCTGGCTGAGCCCGATCGCCCGAGCCAGCGCGCAATCAAGTTCGTCACCGTGAATGAACTGGATTTCGAACTCTTCGACCGGATCACCATGGGCATTGCACAGGTCTTTGGCCTTGTCTGCAAAGTCCCCGGCAGTGTCGAAATAAAATCCGGTGGCGGAAATATTGTAGGGCTGGGCATAAAATGTGGGCATGATCGTCTCGCTTTCGTCTGAGGTTTTGCGAAGCCTTCTTTCAAAGGCCGCGCCTGAACCTCTGCCCAGCGGCGAGCGTCCTGCGAAAACGGGTAAAAGAAACCGCGCACGAAGAGCGCGTCAAATCAGGACAGCTCGGTCACAGGCAGGCTGCCCCAAAGACCCACCGCTCCGCAGAGCGGCGGCGCAGCCGGTCCAACAACACGGGAGCCGAAACCTGGTTTCGGCGAATGGAGCGGGCCGGCAGGACTGGGGCTATTGGAACAGGCAGACTGACGTGATGTAAGCTGGAAGATCAGGTTCCGGGCGGGCCTCCGGCACGCGCGCAAACATCATGTCAGCGACGAAGACGCTGTCTGCATGTGTACCGCCAGGGACTGAAGCCGGATGGCGGAGACCTGTGCTGGCATCGCCAGGACTGGGCTCCGTTCACGAAGGCCCGGCCCGAAAGGGCGGCGCAAAAAGGAATTGCTCTGAAGCACATGCAAGTTGGTCCCGGCTGATTGCAAGGTGCCGGATTCAGCGGAGCCAAACAGACAGAAATCAACGCGCAACTGAATGGAACCTATGGTACAACAGTTGGATTGGCATGGGCGTATTTTGTTGAAAAACTCTTCCTTGATTGGCGCATGAACTGCTGATTCAATTCGTCCAATCAGTGGGAGGATTGGCGATGTTGGGACCGAAGCAGGAAGCGCAGGCGGCACTGTTTTATTAGTTCTCTCTGGAGGATCATGTCCCGCAAGATCACCTGCTTCAGTCGATTGATCGGTTCGTCGATCTTGGCAGCATCCGGTCGTATTTGGCGGATTTCTACAGTCGCACGGGCCGCCCTTCCATTGATCCGGAACTGCTGATCCGCATGCTGCTGGTTGGGTATTGTTTTGGAATCCGGTCAGAGCGACGGCTTTGCGAAGAGGTGCATCTGAACCTTGCGTATCGCTGGTTCTGCCGCCTCGACCTGAACGATCGGGTGCCAGACCACTCGACCTTTTCGAAGAACCGTCATGGCCGCTTTCGCGAGAGCGAACTGCTGCGCCACTTGTTCGAGACGACTGTTACACGCTGCTTTGAAGAAGGTCTGGTCAGCGGTCAGCGCATGGCTGTCGATGCGAGCCTGATTGAGGCGGATGCGAACAAACAGTTCTCCGCATCAAAGGCAGAATGGGACGTGGGCCGGATCGATGTCGAAGCTGCGCCGCGAGCTGTGAAGGAGTATCTCAACACCTTGGATGAGGCTGCCTTCGGTGCCGCCAGTGATGTACAGCCCAAGTTTACATCCTTCTCCGACCCCGCAAGTCAGTGGACCGCAGCGCGCAAAGGTCCAGCATTCTTTGCCTATTCTGACAACTACCTCATCGACACGAATCATGGTGTCATCCTCGACGTCGAGGCCACGCGTTCGATCCGACAGGCTGAAGTGGGGTCGACCAAGACGATGCTGGAACGGGTGAAGGCCAGGTTCGATCTGCATCCTGAGCGACTGATCGCTGACACAGCTTATGGCTCGGGCCCAATGCTCGGTTGGTTGGTAGACCGTAAGATCGCGCCCCACATCCCAGTCATCGATAAGGCTGGCCGCAGTGATGGCACCTGGACCCGTGCCGACTTTGAATGGGATGCCCAGAACAACCAGTATGTCTGCCCTGAAGGCGAGGCGTTGAAGCAGTTCCGCCGCAACTACTCAGACCCCAATCGCGGTCCCACGGGCAAAGGCGTCGCGAAGTACCAAGCCCTCAAACACACCTGTCAGGCTTGTCCCTCCAAACCAAAATGCTGCCCCAAGGCTGACTGCCGCAAGATCACCCGTGAAGAACATGAAGACGCACGTGACGTGGCCCGCGCCATCCGCAAGACAAATCAGTACAAAGTCTCTGCCAAGCTCCGAAAGAAGGTCGAAATGCTCTTTGCCCACCTCAAACGCATCCTGGGCTTAGGTCGCCTCCGATTACGCGGCCCATGCGGCGCAAATGACGAATTCCTCCTCGCTGCCACCGCCCAGAACCTCCGGAAATTGGCCAATATCTTTCCTGCACCGCAGCAAACGCAAAAAGCCTGATCAGAAAGGCGCTCGCGATCCGTTCAGAACGCAACTTTCTGCGCCCGCAACACGTTGTTTTTCCACAGAATGGGCGGAAACCAGACATTCGCTGCTTGGGCAAAATGGTTCCAGGTGAACCGAAATAGCTGCCATTGTTGACGTACGTTTCCCAAGGCGGGTCTTCGAAGTAGATGCGAGTCCGTGCCCGACACTGACTTTTGATTGAGCGTGTCGGCTAGTAGTCTCGTGGCCAATCCGATTTAATGATTTCAGTTCCAAGCATCTGAGGCTTTTTGAAATGCAGATTCGTCACATCTCGATCCAAAATTTCAAAGGTATCAAAACGCTGAAGTGGACCCCAGATAGCGCTTTCTGCTGTTTGATTGGTTCCGGAGATGTGGGAAAAACAAGCATTCTCGATGCAATAGAAGCAACGCTGTCCACACGTTGGATTACCTTCGCTGAGGCAGACTTTGTCGAATGTGACACCAGCAATGAGATACTAGTTGAGGTTACAATTGGTGAATTATCGACCGAACTTAAGTCGGACGAGCGATTTGGTCTCTATACCCGAGGTTGGACTAGCTCAGGCGATGTGCGCGACGAACCTGCTGGCGACGATGAACCAGTTCTAACCGTCAGACTGTCGGTCGATGCGACGTTGGAACCAGTATGGGAACTAGTGTGCGACCGATCAGACCGACCAAGGACACTTTCAAACCGGGATCGCTCGCACTTTGGTTTGGTGAGGCTTTCAGGAAGTGACGCTCGACATCTGGCCTGGGGCCAAGGATCGGTTTTAGCAAAGCTGACCGACAACACGGATGAAACTGCACTCCGCCTCGCCGGAGCTTATCGACGAGCTCGGGAAGGCGCGGACTTTAGTGATATACAAGAGCTATCCGGGTCGGCGAGAGAAGCTGAGAAGTCGGCCAAAGAGCTGGGAGCATATGTCAGCGGAAAATATCAACCTGGTCTCGAACTCGGTCGATCTGGGTTTTCTTCTGGCTCGATCGCGCTGCATGATTCAGGTGTTCCATTGCGCCAAGCTGGACTAGGCACAAAGCGGCTTGCAACGCTCGCCATCCAAAAGTCGGGAATACAAGCCGGCGCGATAATCCTGATCGACGAGATTGAGAACGGCCTTGAGCCACATCGGATTATTGGAGCGATTTCTCAAATTAAGTCCGATCAGAAATCATCAACAAATGCGAATGCACCAACTGGCCAGATTCTTATGACGACGCATTCCGACGTAGCACTTGCAGAGGCTGGCGGCTCTAGCCTCCGGATTGTTCAAAGGGATCACAGCACGCGAAATATGAACATCCTTGCTCCCAAGACCGCCGATACCCTTAAGCCAATACTACGTTTCGCGCCTCGCGCCCTGCTAGCAAAGCGGGTGCTTGTAATCGAAGGATACACTGAGGTTGGAATACTTCATGGAATAAAGGAATTTTGGCCTCAATCGCACGAAGGCAAACCAATTGAACAGCTTGGTGCGGCTTTGGTCGACGGCAACGGGCATCAGGCTCCAAGCATCGCATTAGCTATTCGAGAGCTTGGCTACTCCACTTGTTTATTCCGAGACTCTGATAGCGCATTGGGGGAGCAGGAACTCAAAAGCCTAGAAGCCGCAGGCATCCCAGTCATTCAATACGCGGGCACGTGCAACACTGAGCAAGCCATTTTTTTGGCGGCCGATGACGTATGTTTTGACGAGTTTCTCGACTTTGCGATTACCGAACATGGAGCAGAAGCCGTCGCCTCCAGTATAGCAAGCAAAATCGATGGTTTGACGCCGATGAACGCACAGACGCCTCACTCTGAGTGGACGTTCTCACAAGAGATCAGTCAGGAAGACTTGCGGAAACTGGTTGGTGAGGTCGCACACAAAAAGAAATGGTTCAAAGAGCTTAGGTTGGGTCGCGAGGTGTCTCCCTTGGTATGGAAAAGCATCCAAGCTAACAAAGGAAGCGATCTGGCTAAGACTGTTTCAAAGGTCGAGAACTGGCTTTATGGCTGAGGACCGACTGGTTGTTGAGGGCGAAAACAGTTCGATAATCGCACCAGCTGGCTTCGGCAAAACAGAAACGATCGCAAAGGCCGCAGGCCATTGCCGGCGTGCGCTGATTTTGACCCATACGCATGCAGGCGTTCAAGCTGTCCGTGCCCGCCTTCGGAAGCTTGAAGTCCCTCACGGCCGTGCCAGTGTCGATACGTTTGCTGGCTGGTGCATGAAATACTCCAACAGCTTCCCGAAAACGGCACAACCGCCAGGTCCACTTCCCCAGGGAGAGGAGTGGGACGTACTATACAAAGGAACAAGAGACGCTCTAGGGGTCTCTGCCGTAAGGCAAATTGTGGCCGCGTCTTACGACAGGGTTCTCATTGACGAATACCAAGACTGTAATCCGCATCAACATGATGTGGCCCTGGCCCTTAGCACGATTGTTCCGACAACGATTTTTGGCGACCCCATGCAAGGCATTTTCGAATTTGCGGGGGCCTCACTCGACTGGCAAACAACGATTTTCCCTCGATTTCCGCTCATTGCGGAGCTCAAAATTCCGCATAGATGGGAAAAGCACAATCGAAGCCTGGGCGAATGGATCAGCGAGACCCGCAAACGGCTGATCGCTGGGAATGACATCGAACTTGACGATGATCGGATCAAATGGAGGCAAAGCAGCGATGCTTTCGACATGGGTGTGCTGTTCGAAGACTTGGATCGCGAAGCAGAACGGGTCGCTGCTATTCACTGTAGGAAGGGCACGTGCATTAGTTTAGCGCGGGCAACAAATGGTGCATTCCAGGCGATCGAAGAGTTAGCCGCTAACCGGATGCAAGAATTTGCTCGCGATTGGGATCTCTCAACGCGTGATCGTGCGTATGATCAAGTAATCCGCGGGCTCTTCTCCGATTGTTTTCGCCAAAAAGAGAAATCTGCTGACGGCTTGGAAGAGGATCATTCGGCTGTAGAGCAACTGATGCATGAGTTGGTCAAGCAATTGTCTGGCGCGGAGCCAGCACTAGCGGCAAGTGGGTTGCTCTATGCCGCCAGAGATCACCCCAGGTGGCGGCTGTTTAGAAGCGAACTCTGGCGGGACTGTGAACGCGCCATATCGGAGGTTGTAAACGGTAGGTGCTCAACAATGGCGGAAGCTGCGCAGGTCGTTCGCCAGAGGAGCAATCATATTGGGCGGCAACTACCTCGCCGAACCGTTTCCACTCCACTTCTCTTGAAAGGGTTGGAATTTCAGGACGTCGTGATCCCCTATGCGCCGCATTTCAATTTTGAGGAGCAAGCTCAGGCGAAGCTATTCTATGTGGCGATCTCACGCGCAACTCGCTCTCTCGTCATTGGAGCTCCAAGTAAGGCATTGCGGTTTCCACAACCGTTACTTCGGCAAACCTAGCTGATAGGTTCTAACGAATGCGTTTAGTCAAAGACCAATCATTGGTAAGGGATGTTTTTTCGTGGCAAGCAAGAGTGTAATTTTCCAAAGACTACTCGAACGCGGATTCTATCCTCGTGAATTGCCTCCCTGTTTCAGAACCATAAAGTTCGGGACTCTGCTTGCTTCGAAGCCGGAATACCTCAAGCCGCAAAAAGACTTCTCAGGTGAAATTGCTTTCCTTGATGGCGCAACTTTTCAAGGTAACCATAGGACCTTTGGCGTCATCAATCCGATCAACTATGCACTACTTTCGCAGTTTTTGGCGGATAATTGGCCTCAGATTGAAAAGGTTATGGACCTGAGCAACTTTTCTGCCTTCAAGATCGTGTATCCGAATAACGTTGCAGTCGGAGGGAGAGCTTTCCAGAGGTCTTCGTTTTCGGGAAAGCTCAAAAAACAGGCATACCTATCCAGTGCGTATCCGTCAGTTGTCCACCTTGACATTAACAGATTCTACGGCTCCATCTACTCGCACTCAATTCCCTGGGCGGTACTTGGAAAGCCTGAAGCCTTGAAAAAGCACAAGGCGAAGAAGCTCGACGCGCATTGGAGTGCGGAACTTGATCGCTTAGTTAGGGCTTGCAACCGCAACCAAACAATTGGGATCCCAATCGGTCCGGACACCTCACGGGTAGTTTCCGAGCTCGTGTTGTCTCGTATTGATCATGAACTGAAGAAAAATGGGCCTGGCCTGCGCAAAAGGCAGGTTTTTCACAACATTGATGACTACGAGATTGGGGTGGAAAATACCACGGATGCGGACAGAGTCATCGCACGGTTCGAAAAAGAGATCAGACAGTTCGAGCTTAGGAGCCACGAGGGAAAGACAGCAGTTTTTTCTGGCGAGCTACCCGAAAACCTCCGTTGGGAGCCCAAGTTCAATCTTTTGAATGGCTTAGAGGAAACTGAGTTCCTAGATGGACTGTTTGCGCTACTAGCTAGTGAACGACAGGCTCATCCCGGGTCGAATGTTGTAGGCTACGGTTTGAGTAGGTTTGCGAAGAAAATTGCTTCTTGCTCGGACAAAGACCTGTCCTTGCGTCATCTTCAAACACTGCTTTATTCGTCACCACGATTTGTCAGCTGGGTGGCTCCACTATTTGTCGGCCTTAAGGGTGGGGATGACCTCGATCGAGCACAAAAAAGAATGCTCCGCTGGGGCTTGGAGGAGTGCTCGCGAAGGCATGATGTTGTCTCGCTGTTGTGGTTTTTGTACCTCCACATTCAATTTGATCTCAAGGTATCAAAGGCTCACAAGAAACTATGCTTCGAGGTCGAGTCGGTACTGGTCGACCTTGTTTTGGCACATGCGGACCACAATGCGCTCTTGAAGGGAGGGTTTGCCGAGGCTTCTGGGCGGTACGCCAACGTCGCTCTTAGTACTTCATCATGGTTGTTCCTCTATGAGACCGAGGTTCGTGGATGGAAAGCTGCAACTGGTGCAAGCAAAATTGGTTCACCCGACGACCCCAACAGATTTTTCAAGCTTATGAAGGATAATGAGGTTCACTTTTACGATGTTGCCGCCTTCGGAGTATCCGCGTTCCAATGGGGCCTGGATGAGGACGATTTCAGCCCAAGTGATCACGGTTTTGATGCACAACTCGATTTTGACGAATTTGATACTGACGACGAGACGGACGATTACTTCTTGTACTGAACACCGCTTGCTTATTACGTGCCAATTTTCTTTCGTTTCGGCTTATGCAGTGATCTCTTTCCGACCTCAGTGGGTAGGTTTTGCCAGCCGCAGAGCAGCACCGATGGCATTCAATGAATAACCTGTTTCAGGTAAAAAAGAGCAGAACCTAATGTGTCAGCCATTGTTTCAATTTATCAACGCCTCGTGTTGAAATCGTTGAGACGCTGAACCCTGTATCCGTCGGGGTCGCCCAGAAACCTGCGTATTTTGGTAAATCAGCAGGAAGAAACGCATGCGGGACTTCTTCTGCACTCCTCGTAACGTAAGTGTGTCTGCCATCGACAAAAGTGATCAACGCGATCCCTTGTTTTGCGGCATATTCGATGGCGCCACGTTGAAACCCGGACGTTGAGAAGATGATGCCTTTGTGCGAGCCAGTATCCTGCATCTTGCCTTTAAGGATCATTACCACATCGCGTTCAACTGGACGCTTCAGTTTCTTGCACTCAACCAAAACTGCAATCTCTGCACCTTCAAAAATCTTGAATTTCGCCACGGCGTCAATGACATATTCGCCCGCACCGCCACGCAACTTCTCAAGGTGCTGAACAGAAAAGCCAGCGAGCTTCCCTTCGGCTTCCTCAAGCCATGAGACAACCTGTTTTTCATATTCTGAAGGCGTCACTTCAATCGGGCTGCTTGGTTCCCAAGGCAATTCTCTCGTCATCAAACTGTTTTCCCGCCGTCTGGTAACCATCCAGCACAGGCTAGCAGTTACTGCAACGGACGTCTCCTTTTCCGTGACGCACCCCAGCATTGAGGCTGGCACATAGACGGCGGCTTTGGGCTGGGCCAACTCCACCATTTTCAGCTAAATGATCCTGATGACATACACTTTGAACACATGGTGCGATCGTTTGGGACCAGCACTGAGCCGGCTCGCCGAGGTACAAGAACCCTTTCTAGAGGAATACTGGCAAGCGAACTCTTACCCGACACGAGTCACATTCAACGGAGTGGATGAAACAGCCTTTCCAAAAGATGACATTGCCCATCTCTATGATCTCGCGCGCATGGCCTCGCGATCCGCTGAGAAGAAATACTTCAAGCCGCTTTGCGAAGTGCTTGACCCGGTAAGAGGTATCCTGAGGTCACACCCATCACTCGCTAGGGCACTTGGGAAGCGCATCGGTAATGACGAGTTTCACGTCGAAATATTGAACGGGAAGTCGCTCACTTGGCTTACACAGATGGTGGCTGGGCTTCTGGAGCGCGCACTTGACCATGGAGATGGCGGGTATAGGAAAGCCGCAAACGAACTTGGATCGATCCTTGATCTAAGTTCGACGACCTTAGAAGTTGATGTCCCAAACGGGCTCGATTTGGGCTACGACTTTCTGCTCTTCCATGGTCCCGAAATTGGCAACGAATTTGAGATTCAGGAGGGTCTAGTCGTCAAACCCGCTGCCGCCCTCTCAGACTATCTGGATCGCGAATGGCTCCGGGATTTTGTGCCAGCGGAGATGGATCGACGTGATTGGCGGCAGATCGGTGCTGTGGTGCGACCATTCAAATGGCGACCTGCGTTCCGGAGGAAAACTGACTATCGGGAGGAGCGTCCCAGCTGGCCACCAAGATTTGAGGATGACGCTCTGACGTTTTTGGAGATCCTGTCCATCGCGAACCAAACTGCGATCTTACCTTTCATGTTGATGCACGGATGTGTGCATCGATCCGCACATGCCTTGTTGGGGTTGGCTCACAGTCAAGGTGGCTACCAACCGATAAGTCTAGTCGGACGTCGGCACGATCCTTTTCGAACCCCTCCACAGCTCCAGAACAGCTCGATCGATTTGGCCAAAGAAGCCTTTAGTAAACGAAGCGATGAGGAATTTAAACGCCTTGCACCAATCATTCATCGGCTTTCAGAAGCTTTGGCGCGCTTGGGACGTTTTGGTGCCAACGATCGAATTCTGGATGTTTCGCAATCTTTGGAATTGATGTTCAGGCCCAAAGGCGGAGGGATCAGTCGAAAACTCCAAGACGGGATGGCCGAGTTGCTGGGCATCGATGAAGCGCACAAGGACGACATAAGAACCGCGATCAAACAATTCTATGATGTTCGCTCAGCGATCGTACATGGCGCAACCGACGCGAGGCGCAGACGCAATTTGGAGGATCGCCAAAGCGCATTTATCAGCGGCTTCAATTTGACCCAGCAGGCGCTCTTCAAGATGCTACTGAATGATGATGGAGCCCGTAACTAATTCTGTGCAGCCATGATTGTCCGCAGGCCATGAGTTCGAATATCTCCAGATCGCGCAGCCGCGGCGAATGTCCGGAAAGCGGGCTGCTACTGCAGCATCAATGACCTGTGCCAGACCGCGGCTTTGGGCCGACCTACGACATATTCTGAAGCCGTCGGTCGGTTACAATCGGACAATGCTGTTATATTGTCTCAAGACGGAATTTAAGGAACTTCTCGCCATCGTACTCGATCTGGCCAACCGGATTTGCACCCAGTCTGCCGAGCGCTCCGAGGTTTTTGCGGGACGGGGGCAACAGAAAGGTCACAAATGGAATGCGGTCGTCCGCGATCGCGAAATCAATTGCTTTCAATGCAATGCGCCGCCCGAGGCCGAATGAGTCCGGTCGTAGGACGAGCCCGAAATCCCACTCTTCGCCTTCCTTCTGAAAACCACCCCACCCGACATATGTGCCGTCGACCAGAAACGCCCAGTGTCCAAGACCGTCCCTGGCCCAGTATTCCTCCTTCTTGGCGACAAACCCAGCCGCGACATTGATATCCCATGCAGACGTCAATAGCGGCATATGCTCAGCGACCCGAGGGTCAGACATGTGATCTGCAATCTCGGCCGGCTCAACTTCGGTGAGCCTCGCGAATGTTATGTCGTTTTTCAAGATCGCCTCCTTTGGCTTCCATTTGCGGCCTGCCCAGGTCACGGACGGCGCATTTCCAGTCAGGCTGACGGTGAGGCCCAGATTACCGGGTTTCACCTACTTGTTAACGGTTGCCGGGCAAGCCTCCGTCAATGCTTTGACTTCTGAACCCGGTTCCAAAGATTGATCATGCTGATGTCTGCTGTGATGACCGAGATCTCCTCATCGGAGTAGTGCTTTCGCAAATCCCGCCTTAGGTCCGACAGATCCCTGTCCCGATCGAGGTATGTCAGCGCTTCGGTCCAGGCGAGGACCGCATGTTCGGCCGGCGAGAAATGGTCCACCTCGCGCCAGACAACGAGTGTATCCAGCTTTTCTTGTGGAACACCTGCTTTGCGTGCTTGGTTGAGATGCATGGCCACACAGTAGGCGCATTGATTGATTTGAGACGCCCGAAGCTCGATCAGCACCGACAGGGCATGATCTAGGCCATGACTGGCCATCAATGCGTGGGTATGGCCGAGGTGCCCGAATATCTCCGGCTGGTTCTTCTCGTGCGTGAGTAGAGGGTCGGTATCAGTCATTGATTTTTCCATTCTTGGTTGGGGTTAGGTGTAGTGCACAGCACCGGCAGTCAGTGCCGGTTTCCATCGCCAAGCCATGACAACGATGGCTGACATCGCGATGAGTTGAAGTGCGAGGTGGTAGGCGTCATCCAGATCGATGGGCGCGGGCGGGATCATGGTGATCGTCGTGACAAGCGCCGCGAAGAATGTGAGCGGTCGGGCGAAGCGACGCTCCAGAATAAGTGACAGCGGCACCATGGAAATTGGCACCGAGACCACGACACCGCCGATCAACATCAACTCCGGCGTGATCTCCATGCCGTTGAACTGGCCCGTCATGATGGTTTCGAGGAAACCCGGCATCACGAATTGGTGGAGATCGCGAAAGATGATGTTGAGCAGAATGAACAGCCAAAGGGCCGAGAGTTGGATGTGAGTGTCCACAGGTCGCATAGGTGTAGTCTTTCTTTTGTTTGGAGAAGGGAGGACGGCGGCCAGTGACCGCAGGCTTGAACCATCTGGCCATGGACGCGGTTTGCGCGATAGAAGCTCTGTCTTCGCTATCCGGAGAGAACCTGTTGAATGGCCGCCGTTGGACTCAGTGCTGCCCAGATAAGAAGAAGACCAATCGACCCAAAAATGGTGGCAGAAGCCCGTGACGATGCGGCCGGAGCAAAGGCGAGAATACCTGCGGCACCTACATTGGACACGATACCCATCAGGACTGCCGCCCAGGGAAACACCCCATCCGTGCTTTGCCAAAGCCCCACGCCGTAGCCAACGAGCAAGGCTGTGGCGGCCATTCCGTATAGCCGAAAAAAGGTCGCGGACGCAGCGGAGACGCCGGTCATGGTCTCAAGCCGGTGCAGCGGCAACAGCAAGAACGGCCCTGACACCAGAACAACTGTCACCACGATCTTCGCTGTAAGAATCAATGATATTGCAGACATCAGCTGAAACCTTATTATGAACTCAGATTGCGAATACAGGAGCTGAAACCGGATGTCAAACCCAGATAGCACATATCGTCGGCAATCCCCCGTTCCCATAGACAAGTGCGGGGCAGCTCTGGCGACCGACATCATGTCGGACCGGTGGACAATTTTGATTATGCGCGAGGCGTATTATGGTGTGATGCGGTACGATGACTTCCGCGCGGACATCGGCATACCGCGATCCGTTTTGACGGATCGTCTCAAGCGTCTGGTCGACGCCAAGATGCTCAAGCGCATTCCCTACCGCGAAGGCAATTCTCGAACCAGGTACGGATATGCGCTTACAGACATCGGTGTGAGCTTTGGTCTGCCCCTACTTGCTTTGATGGCATGGGGGGACACGCACTTTGCGGAACAGGGAAGCGCGATATCGATCGTCGATAGGTCAACTGGAGAGAAATTGAAGGTCGCTTTGGTGCCCGAAGAAACGCCTGAAGTCAGTATAAGCGGCGTGAAGATTGTTCCGAACTAGGCCGGAAGAAGTGAGTTGATCCGTCGCAGGGCGGGCCGTATGTCTGCCTTCGTTTTAAGCTAGTACGCCTCCTGACGAAGCGGCTATGTCGCACATTCTCAAAGCGTCACTCCACGTGAATGTCTGCTTTATCCTGCGCACTGTGGATTAGCTTGCGCAAGATTTCGCACCTGCGTCGAAGGTCTGGTCTGACGGGCGCACCGCAGCATCCGACACCCAAATCGGACGGCAGCTTTGGGCCGTCAATGACGTCAGTCGTGCGGCCAATAAGTGAAGATGCTGCGCCACCTTTGAGGTCAGCTCAGAGCCCAATCTCGCTTTTGCCGCAGTTTGCTCGAACGGGTAGTTCGCAAACTTTGTGGTCGTTTTTTGAGTTCCAGTCGAATGCTCAAGTTCATGCCCGAACTTAACAATGTCTCGCGCGGACGGACCTGTGCTTGGAGTCGTCAATTTTGGCAAGCTGCCCATATCGAGACAAAGAGCATGGTCTCAAGAAGGCCGTTTGAAAATACTGTTGCTAGGTGCACTGGGATTTGTGTGATATTGAACGTTAATTCGATCTTTGTCGTTCAGGCGTTTAGAAACACAGTATTGTTTTGGTTTTTTTGTCAGGGGAACCACATGAAGTTTGTACTCGCTCTATCTTTGACCTTTGTTTGTTGTGGACTGCCCGCTTCCACCCAGACGTCCATGATTGACGTACCGGTCTCGGTTTCGCTCCGCGCCGTCGAGGACATTGCAAACAGCTCTTTTCCGGTGCGTATCGTTTCCCGTTCGGAAGGCCGTACCTGCGTCGAGCCCCAGAAGGCTTGTACAAAAGTACCCGAATTCCGCGGCCTTAAGGTGACGATGAAAAACCGGTGTATTGAGACCACGCCCCGGATCGACTGCACGATCGACGAGCGAGTCGACCGGGTAGGTGCTTTGCGGCTAACCGGCGAAGCCGACACTTTGAGCATCAGCCAAAGGCTGGATGGCAGCGCCACGGTCCGCGGCCGGGGCGAGATCGGGCGGCACATTAGAGAGACCGCAGAGGCCGAAGCCACGTTGACAGTTACGTTGCGACCCCAACTCAATCGCGATTGGACCGTTGGCCTTCGCGAGAGACCGGACTTCAGCGTAGATTGGCATTCAACGCCGCGTGCGCGCCTATTCAATCTCTTTGATGTAACGTTTCAAAGGGATGCTGACAGAGCCATGCGCGATGCTTTCAATTCGGTCGACTTCCAGGGCGCGCTCAATCGGATCGACCTGAAATCGGACGTCGCGCTGCTCTGGAAAGGATTGCAGGAGCCGGTGGAAGTCGAAGCACCTTGGGGTAAGCAGCTTTACTTGGCGTTCCGGCCCGAGGGTGTTTCCATCGACGCGCTCAGCTTTGATGCCAATGAAGTTCGCACAGGGCTTGCGCTTTCCGGGCAGTTCTCGGTCTCTGACGAAATCGAGGATGCCGACCCGGTTCCGCTTCCGGAGCTTTCGGACAACGCGTCGGAGGGGAGTGGGCTGGATATCGCGGTGCCGCTCAGCTTTTCGATGGAGCAACTGACCGAGATGGCGAACGCCGGTCTGCCGGCAATCGAGACCTTCGATCTCCTTGGGCACTCGGTGGATATAAAACTGGTGTCGGTTGAGATAAAACCAACGGATGAGGAGGATCGGATCGGCGCCCGGATCATGGTGATCATCCCGACCCCACTTGGCGACTCAGAGGTTCCCTTCGAACTGACTGGACGTCCGGTGTGGGACAACGAAAGCCGCTTCTTCAGCCTAGCAGAGCCCGAAATTCGTAGCGATCCGGGCATTGGAGCCCGGCAGGTCATCGACGCGTTTCTGTCGCGGGAAGACACGAGACAGTGGATCGCGGCCAAGACTGTTCTTGGCCTTAGCCAAGACATCGAAGTACTCGAGGCATCTGTCAATGGTGCGCTCTCCGGCGAACTTGTGCGCGGTTTGAAGACCAAGGCGAACCTGATCTTCACGCTCTCGCAAATTAGAATAGACCAAAATCTCGATCTGGTGGCGCGTGCCACCGGCCCCTTCGAGGTCGAGATCCTAACGTTAAACTGAGGCGCGACGATGGCCGACGACGATGGTAAGGATTTCGAGGCGCGGGTCCGAGTGATCATTGAGGAAACGCTGCTACGCTCGACCTATCGCTCGGAGTTGAATCCAACACCGGACCTTCGCTTTGCGGATATCTACAAGACACGCGAAATCATCGCCGATGAGATCGCCAAGGTGGCCGTGCGAGCCGATAGCGACGGGGACTTGCGGTTACCCGACTTACAAAAAGTCCGTGACATTGTGACAGAGCTTGTCGAAGCGGCAATAGAGCCTGGCAATGGTAAAGTCGGCGAGGAGGGCCAGGCGGGCGGCGACAGCGACGGAGGAACCGGTATTCCCGATATCAACCGCGTTCGCGAAATCGCCAAAGCCGAAATCGAAACCTGGCAAAAGGATCGGCCGCGCTGGTGGAATATCCGCCGGCGACTAGACACCCAGATCGCGAGCGGCGGATTGGCAGCTATTCTCTTGCTCGCGCTCTTCGACGTAATGGTTGATCGGGTGACCGACAACGAACAGGCGGTCATCAGGGACTTTGCACATTCGCTTGCGGGCACAGCCGGTTATGTGGACACCAACGTCAAAACGCGCTTTGAGCGATGGCGGGACAAACCCGAAGACGAGCCCGAGCTGAAAGCCGCGCTCGCCGCCGGACTCAACAAAATGGCGATTTCGGGCGCGCCCGATTTCACGGACGTGGTGCATCGGGCGATGCGGTCACAGCCGATCCTGATGTTCCACGGAGAAGCAAGGATCGGCGCCAACGATCCCGCAATAATTGAAAATTCGGGCTGCTCTGATCTTGTCTGGCACTGGCAGAAGACCGACTCAGATATCCTGCCGGACGCGTTCCGCCTGACACCCGAGGAACTTGAGGCGGTCAGGAACCCGCCCGAAGGTTCCGCCGGTCGGTTCGCTCAAAACAGCATATTGAACAAAAACATTCAGGCCTGCAGAGCATCGGGAAGGGTGGATACTCAAACGTCGCTTTATCTACCGTTCTGGGCGCGGTTCCATAAAGAGGGCAAAGACAAGCCGGACCAAGTGAGTGTTTACCTGAGTGTTGCCCGAGCGCGGGTGTATCCGCCTGCGAAACCCGGTGATGAGGCGCGCGAGGAGAGATCGCATCCCTATCCAAACAAGCTCAAAAACCTGAAAATCGAATACCGTCCGATGGTGGAAGAACGGCTTGAGAACGGAGCGACAGCGTTGGAACTGGCCCCGGTACTGACATCGCAGCTAGGGGGCTTCTTCGCGGCTGATATCTCAGCGCTCGTCCGGGACGCAATTAAGAAGCCCGCAGATCGAGACAAGCATTCGATATTCGAGCTGATGCACAATCTCGAGGTCAGCCGCGAGGAGTTGCCTGAAGGCGCCGATTGCAATTATTCGAATGACTCCGAATACGCCGAATTGCACGCGGCTTGCCTCCACAATGAAGTTGTGGTCATCCACGTCTTCATAGCAGTAAATAAGAACGTATCGCAGTAACGATGAATCACAGCCCGCTTCTCTATCTGGTGGTTGCTGCCGTCGCTGCCTCGGTCTTCGGTTCTTCGACCAGCGATCTTGCAAAATGGGCTGTCTGTGCCGGCTCCGAGGGCGGGTGCGATGACGATGCCATGCGGGTGGCCAAGATGATGGCGACCTTCGTTTCGACTGTGGCTACCTTTCTCCTGGCTGCGCTAGTCTCGCTTGGCCGCGGAAACTCCGAGCGCGAGACGGCAGGCGTGATCGTCGGCGCTATTGTAGGAGCGGGCTTTGCAATTCTCGAAGCGGCCGAAGGCGTGAACGGCTATCCTGAGCCCGCGGAATTCATCGGTCCGATGATCGTCTATGTCGGCGTGGCGACACTGGTATTTGGGGTGCTGGCGTACGCGCGGATCACAAAGCGGATCTCACCCCAGACCATCTTTCGGCTGATTGCGCGGTTTGCCACCGCTCTCTTTGCAGGTCTTCTGGCCGGATTGCTTCTTCAGTTCGCCGCGGAGTGGGTTTGGCGCGATCCGGCAATGGATGGAACATCATCAAAGTTCATTATCGCGGTGGTTGCACCGGTTGTCGGAACCGCGGCCATCGGCTCATTGATGGTTGCACCCACCCCCTGGGGACGCATCGGCACCCTTTTGCTGCTGGGATTCGCTGTAACGCTGGCGGCCAGCTACACGTGGTTTGTCTATTTAGGCGATGACGCAGAGGGATGGGTTGCCCGTTCGCCGATGTCGCCGGTCGGTGTCGGTCTCAGGTACAGCCTGATCCTTTTGGCGGGATCGCTGGCGGTTGCGGTGATCTCGCTGACAATACCACGTGCGCAAGGGTTCCCGGCCGCAGGTGTCGCGACGGGCGTCTCGGCTGCAATTGCTTCGTGGGCAGCCTATGGGCTGGGACTTGTCCGGGTCGAGCCTGGTGTGTTCCCCGACAACCCCCTCAGACTCGGCACGCCCTATGTAACGGCAATTGTGATGGCCCTTTCTGCGGGTCTGGGCACGGCTTTGGCGTTTTCGGCCAATTCGATTGCGGATCGGATCGGTCAAATTGTTTTCGCACCAAAGTAGTAGATTTGGTTTCCAAAACGTCCGACAAAAGTTCTAGAGAACAAGTATGGGGCAGCTATCATTACTCAAAGGGTACAAGTCCTCTTCGATGACCGCGCGCCCCCTGTCGCAACTGATCCACATCCGGACAACTCACGAACAATTTTGATCTATGCGAAGCTAATGTTCATACCACCTGGTCCGCTACAAGAATTCAAGTGGGGTTGATCTTTACCGCATCCGCCGCGCGGTAACTTAGACTTTTCCAGAGGAAAGTCTCAGCTACGGACGTATCTAAGGTGTTGCTAGAGTGAAACCTGCAAATTCAAACCGGGCTTAGAATCGGAAAAGCTCGATGGCAGTTTTGTCCCACGGTACAGTCCTTGGGCTATGCACCAATCTGGCGGGCGCAGCGAAGGGCCGGTTCGGTGAAGCTGCACTGCGGCGCAAGATGACACGATGAACGGCAGGAATGGGCCGGGTTTTCCGGTCAAGGAGCAGCGCCATGCTGCAAGATCGACAGAACTCTCGGCAAAGGGCCACTTACCATTGGCAGGAATGTAGGCACATAGACAAGATCAGCGCCAATTTTCTTGGCGAAAGACTCGATCTTCCCGGGATGGGTAAAGGGGCAATCAGAACTTGCAAGCAGGACCGTGGACGGTCGCGTGTTTGCGTTTGGTTTGGCGTAAGACCAATCGACATTTGAGTAGCTTGCTTCTCGCCAATAACCTTCACCTCTTTGTTTCAAAGCGTCGTCGGTGTTCTTAAGGTACGTATCTAGACCTTCTTCGGTTTCGACTTCTTTAAGGTTGATACCCGGCATAACCAACGGATCATCCAGTTCATCGCGTCCCCTTGTCACTAAACGACGGACGGCAAACTTGGCCACTAGCTTTGCCGCAGTTGGTGCATAAAGGTTGGCAAGCGCCCCTGTTTTAAAAATACCCTTTAAACACTCTGCGTCCTCGCGGCGTAAAATAGGCGGAGACACATTGATCCCCACAATTTTACCCACCTTGTCGGGATGCAAAAGCGCAAATGCATAAGCAACCGCAAAGCCGCTTGATTGTGCAAAGATATCTATTCTTCCGGTCGCTTCAGTTTTGATGACATGCTGCAAGTCGCTCAAATGATCATTGAGTAGTGCCATTCCTGTCTTTTTGTTGACCGTGGAACTGCCAAACCCCGCCCTTGAGTAACGTATCAGTTTATATCCATGTGAAACTGCCATATCGATAGCAGGGCGCGTCCAATGGCGTCCTTCCGTCAAACAATGGACGAATACCAGTGTTCTTGTGTTGTCTGGCCCATCAATGTTGTATTCGATGACCCTCCCGGACCCGACGCTCAGTTGTTTTGCACCGTCTACGGGCATGGGCTTTTGCGCAACAAGACCAGGCGAAGTTTGCGCCAATACAGCAGCTTGCCTCGACATCCTGACAACGTCCAGTTGCGAAGCCACCCCAAGCTTGGAGGTGACTGATTTGATCTGGACGCGTAGTGTTTCAACCGATTTTCCGAGCTTCGCAGAAATGTCTCTGAGTGTGCCACCTTGGACCAGTTCTTTCACAACTTGCATTTCCGCGGCCGACAGAGAGAAGCTTTCCGCAAAAAACTCCGATATTATCTGTTCAAAATCATCCGCCACGATGGCCAGAATTGGGGTGCCGTCATCGTCAAATTCCAATAGGGCTAGTTCACTAGACTTGCCCTCGTTTCGATGGAGGCGAACAAGCAGAGACTCCGAATTGCCGAAGCGCCGGCTTCGGCGGTCCACGCAATCTTCCAGTCGAGCGACGTCTTCCGCGTTTAAAAAGTCAAGGACACTTTCCATCGGGATGTTTGCCTTGACGCTTGATGGGGTAACGAGTGACGGCGTTGAGTCTTTCGACACCTCAAGTTTAAGAAAGTCTTCCAAAAGGTCCCATACTCTTTTGGCATGAAATTCGAAATTGACAACACTCAATTCCTCCTGCTCATCGGCGAGCCAAGACGTCAGTACGGCTGTCATGCTTCGAAAGTGGATTGGATCAGAGATGCATTCGTACATGCTCAGCAGACAATCACCTATCTGGTCTGACATTTGCTATTTGCTTCCCAGTTCACCTAGCTGTGGTTCCAAAACGAACAATAGGACTACTTGTCCATGACATAGGTTAACCCAATTGGGTGATGTGAATGAAATAAAAATATTCGATTTCCACTATTGTAGCTTTGTTCAGATATTTTCAGGAGGACGTCATGAAAGAGTGTGATTTGGTGATGAAAGGCGGCACGACGTCAGGTGTCGTGTACCCATTTGCGATCACGGAAATTTCTAAAGAGTATCGATTTCGGTCTATTGCTGGCACCTCGGCAGGGGCGATTGCAGCAACCCTGACCGCGGCTGCGGAATACCGGCGTCAAATGGCGCTGACGCCAGACGTAGCGAATGCGGGCTTTGACGCAATTGAAGAGATCGCCGAGGAGCTCGCAGACGACATGATGTCCATGCTTCAACCTTCCGAGGCTATGGCTCCCCTGTTCAACGCGTTCGATAAATTTCTTGAAGAGGAAAAAGAGGCGCATCCTGAACAAAGAACCAGCCTCGAGCGCGCCAAAGGTCCCTTGACGGTCCTTTTTGGGCAGTGGAAGCGACCAAACCGGGTGAAAACAGCGCGGTTGGGGCTTGAAGGCGGCCTGGTCAAGGCGGGATTTTCTGTTCCACTGATTGGTTCCGCCTTAGTTGGAATAGCCGGATTCCCGCGTTGGAAAAAAATCTTCCAAGAAGTCTTGGAGCAACTGGAAAAAAACGACTACGGCGTGTTGCCTGGAACGACTCAAGATCATTTTCCAAACCAGGGAAAACAGGGCGTCATAGACTGGCTTGCCGATCACATCGACAAGGTGGCTGGACATTGGACAGAGGATGGCGCGCCAACAACTCCTTTGCGGATCGGAGACTTGAACGGCAACCTGGCGCCGGGCCAACCTGATACGGGTATCACGCTTGCAACCATAACCACCGATTTGAACTCACAGCGGCCCTACAGGTTGCCGCTGAACTATGAAAACTTGTACTATTTCAATCCGGAAGAGATGGAAAAAGTTCTGCCAAAACGGGTCGTTGACTACATGGTGAGCGTAACTGCAGCGGGCAAGAAAGAGACTATACATGACGGAAAGACACTAGCGCTTTTTCCGGTTCCTGTTGGCGATGACTTCCCGGTCATTCTGGTCGCGCGCCTCTCTCTGAGTTTCCCGCTGCTTATCCAAGCTGTCCCGTTGTGGCGACAAGATCACCTGCCATTTGCTGGCGAAGGGAAAACGAATCCTTGGATTCGGTGTCTGTTCTCCGATGGCGGAATTTCGTCAAATCTCCCGGTTCACTTGTTCGACAGTTGGCTGCCGCGCCGTCCGACATTTGCGATTTCATTGGGGAGCCACGACGACGCTCGCCACGGAAAAAACAACCGGGTTCATTTTTCGAACAAAGCGCGGCACCCAACGGATTTTGACGCAATTAAGATAGGCGGTCTGGTTTCATTTCTGATGTCTATCCTAACTGGGGCGAAGGATTGGCAAGATAAACTTCAAGCACAACTGCCTGGGTTTGCAGAACGCGTTGCAACAGTGCGTTTGAAGGACAACGAAGGCGGGCAAAATCTGAAGATGGAAAAAGAAGTGATCAAAGCACTACAGTCTCATGGCCGCGATGCTGGCCAGCAGATCGTCGGCAACTTCAATTTCGAGGAAAACCGTTGGAAGCGCGCGCTCTCGATACTGCCCCAGTTCGATATGTCAATCAAACTCCTTGAAAAAGCCTATTCAGAGCCGCTCGAAAACCCGAATGGGTCCACATATCGACAAATATTCTTGAACGCAAACTACCCAGGCGTAAGTGGTTGGTCTCAAACGGAATTGGTTCCATACGTCGATTCTATTGCGGCTTTGGCTCCGGGTGCACCAAATTGGACTGCGCATGGCGTGCAACCGGTTGACGCAGTACTGCGACTGGTTTCCAATGTGGATCTGTCAGGATGAGATAAAATGCTGCCTAACCGACTTAACTATTGGATTGATTCGCAATTTGCGTATGCGGAAGCGGTTTGGAGTGGTTTATTGAGTGTACCCGGATAACGCCATGCTTCTTGGTATCGTCGGAAATCTAGTCGCGTTTCTTGCCGCTGGCATAGCAATCGTTGGAAATACTTGGGATGCAAACCGTGTCGGGATCAAGCGGTTACGACCCGCAGGATGGTTTGCAATCTGCGTTGCTCTTGCTGGTTTTGGAGTGTCTATGATTGTCACCTGGCAGGACTATCAAGACAGACGAACGCGACAAAGCCTTGCTATGGCGGAAGTCGAAGGGGCTTGGTCCAATCTCGCGGCTCCATTCCGCCTACTTCTTTGGGAACTCGATGGAAGCCAAAGCAACCCGGATGCTGCCATGATTGAAAGACTGATCGCTGCAGGCGGCATCGAAAGTCTGGACACAGTCGACTTAAGAGGCGAAGCACCACACCATCACGGAGAATGGATGGCAAATATTTGTGGACCAGCCAGTCGCGGGCGTGATGAAATTAGACGGCTACAGGCTATCTATGTTGGCATACTCGAAACTGAATTGATTGCGGCAATGCAAGCCGTCGCGGCCTCACATGTTCCAGAATTTATGTCGGTTTACGCCCCTTGCGGCACGGTGAACTTGGGAAATGACTATCCGATTAGGTTTGAGACGGTCGTGAACCACCGGGAAATGCGAGGGTTTCTGCGGGCCCTTCTGACACTTCGGCACGGCATAGACAAGTTCACTCAATGAAAAAATGGCAAAACTGCACCTCCGGAGCCGACCAAAACTGCAAATCGCTAGTGCGCTAGCCCCAGTGTTTTTTTCTTGGGACAAAGGTCCGGTCTTGAGTGCTGCTCTGCAGAGAAAGCTTGCCAAGCTAATGGCGAGAATGGGCCGTTACAACCTTTTCCTTGGTTCTGGGAACAACGACGAACATGAATTTCCACGCGACCCTCGCTCCCGCCAACAACTCCTAACCTCCCCTCACCCCTCGCGGAACGCCCTCGCGAAGTAATCCGTCAGGGGTTTGGCGAGATAGCTGAGCGGCGATCTGTCGGCGGTCCGGATGAAGGCTTCGACCGGCATGCCAGGCAGCAGCGGCTGGCCACCCAGTTTGCCGAGATCATCGTGCCGCGGCACGAGCTCGGCTTCATAGAACGTCAGCCCGGTACTCTGGTCGGTCACGATGTCTGCAGAGAGGCCGGTCACCCGCCCCGCAATCTCGGGCGTGAGCCTCTGGTCGAGGGCAGCAAAGCGCAGAGTGGCCTGTTGCCCGATCTGCACCTGATCAATGTGGATGGGATCAATGCGGGCGGAGATCACCAGTGGCTGATCCTGTGGCACCACGTACATCACCGGTTCCGCTGGCGAGACCACAGACTGCAGGGCAAACACTGTGGAGCCGTGGATGATGCCGCTGACAGGTGTTCTGAGCTCCATCCGGGACAAAGTATCCAGCGTGCTGACTCTGCGCTGAACAAGCTCGACTTCCTGCACGCGCAGGTCTCTTAGCTGCGCAATCGCGTCTTCCCGCAGACCCGTGGTAAGGCCGAGGCGTTCTATGTTCAGCGCGGCGATCTGACCTTTCAGCTGGGCGATGCCGGCTGTCACGCTGCCGATCTCGCCCTGCAGCCGCGCCTGTTCGCGCTGCAGCGATGAGACGCGCGAGGCCTGTGTCAGGCCCTTCTCCAGAAGCGAACGGCTGTCTGCCAGTTCGGTGTCGATCAGCCCCCGCTGTGTTTCCAGCGCGGCCAGCTGCGCTTCAGCACCCGCGATCTGGTTCTCAGCCTGGGCAATCTGCTCAGCAATCTGGGCCGCGTTCTGCTCCAGTGAGACGCCCCGCGCTCTGAAGAGGCGCGCCTGACCGTCAAGCAGATCGCGGATCTCCGGTGATCCTGTCGCGCGGGCCGCCAGATCGTCAGGTACCACGAGATCAGACAGCCCGTCCCGTTCCGCCACGAGCCGTGACATCCGCGCCTGAACCTCAAAGAGCTGCCCTTCGGTGATTGCCAGTTCAGACCTGAGCTGGGTGTCATCAAAGCGCAGCACCACCTCTCCGGCGTGCACTGCATCCCCATCCCGGACCAGCAGCTCACCGACCACCCCGCCCTGAGGGTGCTGCAGGACCTGACGGTTGCTCTGCACCTCAATCAGCCCGGAAGCGATCACCGCGCCTGAGATCCGGGCCTGAACACTCCATACCCCGATCACACCCACAAGGATCAGCAACGCCAGACTGCCGATGGCCAGCGGTCCTCTGGCGCGCAGAGCGCGCGACTTAGCCTCAGTACTCATCCCGACTTCTCCCGCGACAGTGTCTGTCTGATGTCCTCGACATTGCTGACCATGGATCTGAGGACTTCGTCACGCGGACCGTCGGCCCTGACCCGGCCGCCTTCAAGAACCAGCAGCCTGTCGCACTCAGAGATCGCCGTGGGCCTGTGGGTTGTGATCACCACGGCCTTGCCATCGGCCTTGAATGCCTTCACCGCCCTGTTCAGCGCTTCTGAGCCCTCACTGTCGAGCGCGGAGTTGGGCTCATCCAGGATCAGCAGGACAGGATCGCCGTAGAACGCCCGGGCGAGCGCGATACGCTGGCGCTGACCGCCGGACAGATACCCGTCATCGCCATGCACCGGTGTTTTGTATCCTTTGGGCAGCGACAGGATCATCTCATGCGCATTCGCCCGTTTCGCCGCCTCAACGACCTGTTCCTCATCAGGCGACACCGACATCCGCGCGATGTTCTCGGCGACTGTGCCCGTGAACAGAACCACGTCCTGTGGCAGATATCCGATGCAGGCCCCCAGCATATCAGGATCATACTGGTCAATCGTCGCACCGCCGATCCGGACCTCACCGGCGGCCAAAGGGGTCAGCCCAAGCAGTGTTTTTGCCAGGGTGGTTTTGCCAGAGCCGCTTTTGCCGATGACACCCAGCGCCTCACCTTCGCCGAGATAGAAAGACACCCCCTGCAGAATGGGTGGTTTGGCAGGGCCAGCGCCCACCGTGACCCCCGCAAAGGAGATATTGCCGTAGGGTCTTGGCAGGGCATGTGTCTCGGGCTCGGTCGGGGTTTTGTCCAGAAGCTCGCCGAGCGTGTTCCACGCCGCGCGCGCCTGCTGAACAAGCCCCCATTGTCCCAGTGCCTGTTGCACCGGTGCCAGCGCGCGTCCAAGCATGATGGAGCCCGCGATCATCGCCCCCGCTGTCACTTCTGCCTGCAGCACAAGATAAGCTCCCAGCGCCAGCATGGCACTTTGCAGAAAGAGCGTGGCGGATTTGCTGATCGCCGTAAAAAACCCTGACCGGTCGCTGGCGTTCAGTGCTGTCAGCATTGCATCGTCCCGCAGTGTGCCCCAGCGGCTGGCAACCGAAGAGCGCATGCCCTGCGCGCGCACGAGTTCTGCCGCCCGGCGTGCCTGATCCGCGAAGTTCTGGGCCTGGGACGAGGCCATCTGCGCCTTCAGGGTGCGGGACTGCGTCAGCCAGTTGTTCAGCAGCGTGACCGTAATCAGCAACGCCGCCCCGCCCGTCGCCAGCCAGCCAAGCCAGGGGTGGAAGATAAAGATCGCCGCCAGGAAAAGCGGTGTCCAGGGTATGTCAAAAAGCGCCAGCGCCACGGGCGAGGTGAAGAGAGTACGCAGCGTTTCCAGATCACGCAGACCTTTGGCGGGGGCGGCACGCTCCTGCGGCAGAACAGATCGCCGCAGAACCGCATCAAAAACCCGCTGATCCAGTGCCGCCTGAAACCGCCCGCCGAACCTCGCCAGTACACGGCCACGCGCGTATTCCAGCAACGTCATCAGACCGTAAAGAGCGGCAACCAGCAGAAAGAGCGCCAGCAGTGTTTCCTCTGAGCGTGACCCCAGGACCCGGTCGTAGACTTGCAGCATAAAGAGCGGGCCTGTCAGCATCAGCAGGTTGACGAAAATGCTGAACACGAACACGGCTATAAGCAGCATCGATCCGGCACGGCGGGCAGCGCGAAGTTCAGCGGTGCCTTCTGTCCGATGGTTGCTCATGCGGGAAGTCTCGGAGCTACGACACAGGCAGCGCGCTGGTGTGGGCGATAATATGAAATGCTACTCACTAACTCTTTCCGGAAAACAAGAGAAACAACCGTGGGGTACCGGGCGCAGCTTACTTTGCCGCGCCCGGAGCCGTTACGCGAAAGTGAAATTATCTGAGGTCAGTGAGGATGCGAGGATACCACTCAGTTCGATCTGATCACTGCCATAATCCACCACAGCATCGCCCGCACTGTCGGTAATGGTCAGATCCGCAAAGCCCAGACCTGTCCCTTCGAAACGGATCACGTCAACACCCAGAGTGAAGTCCGTGATCGTGTCGTTGCCGTCACCGGTGGTGAAGACGAAAGTGTCTGCGTCAGCGCCGCCGGTCAGGGTGTCGTTGCCGATCCCGCCAGAGAAAGTCTCATCGCCTCCGCCCCCCTGCAGAACGTCGTTGCCGGCCTCACCGTACACCGTGTCTCTTGCATTGTTTCCGGACTGGTTGTTGTCAACAAACAGATCATTCCCGGCCCCGAGATAGACGGTGTCCCGTCCGTTGTCGCCATACACTGTGTCGTCCCCGTCGCCCGCGTGAATGGTATCGTGCTGGCGGCCGCCGTGGATTATGTCGTCGCCAGTCCCGGCAAAGATCGTGTCGTGACCTCTGTCTCCATAAATGATCTGTCCGGTGTCATTTACGCTTATGCCGCTTGCATCAACATATGAGACATCAATCAGGTCAGATCCGGTTGTTCCCTGAATGACCTCGGGAGCAATAAGGTCTGCGGTGGTCAGACCTTCCAGTGTCACTGTACTGCCGGAACCATAGCTGAGTATCAGACCATCAGCGCTGTCTGCTGCACTGATCGTGGATGGAAGCGCAGTCAGATCAATAGTTGCCGCCTGGATCGACAGAACATCTTCTCCGATCACAAAGTCCGAAATGACATCAGCACCGCTGCCTGTATAGAATACAAAGGTATCCACACCTGTGCCTCCGGTCAGAAGATCATCGCCGGTACCGCCATCAATGTAGTCATTTCCAATCTCGCCAAAGATTAGGTCATCGCCTGCATTGCCGGAAAGATCATCGTTCCCTGTGCCACCGTACAGAGTGTCATTCCCACCGTTTCCGTAAATCGTGTCACGACCGCCGTACCCATAGATAACGTCTCCATAGGTGCCATCATAGCCGTCAATCTGATCATTGCCCTCCGTACCCTGCGGCGCAGCAGCTGCAAGAATATCGTTGAGGCCCCAGGTCACACCATCCGAGAACTCAATGGCTTCGAGTCCTACGCCGGGGCCAAGATCAAAGTTCGATCTCGCATCATCCGTAATCCACTCGCCGGTAGAAAGTATAGTGATCCTCAGGTTGAGCCCGGAATTCTTCCATGACAAATCGACATCCGTGGAAGAAACATCGCCAAGAATGAGTGTATCCACATCGGACGTACTCAGTGAGTAGTCTTCAATCCTGTCTTTTCCGTCGCCTTTCGACCAGTAATATGTGTCGCTACCCTCGTCGCCATCGAGAGTGTCAACGCCGAGGCCTCCAACAATGTAGTCGTTGCCGTAACCTCCTTCTATGGTGTCAGCACCGTTTTCACCGAACAACCGATCATCGCCACTCCCTCCTGCCAGTTCATCTGCTCCGTCACCGCCATACAGATGATCGGATCCATCGTCCCCGGTCAGGATGTCAATGCCGCCGCCGCCTTTGAGCAGGTCGTCTCCGCCACCCCCATAAAGAGAGTCAAACCCAGACCCGCCGTCCAAATAATCGTTCCCGGTGCCTCCGAATAGTTCGTCGTCGTCTTCCCCGCCATCGATATGGTCATTGCCTTCATCACCTTCCAGCGTATCAAAGCCGTCTCCACCAAACAGGATGTCGTTTCCATGGCCTCCTCTGGCTATGTCATCGCCTCCGTCACCGCGTAGCTCATCGTTTCCACCAAAGCCATTCAGATCGTCATTGTCAGCTCCACCGGTCAGTGTATCATTCCCGCCACCGCCGGAAAGCCGGTCTTCGCCCGTTCCGCCATCAATTGTATCGTCCCCTTCACCACCACTAATCTGGTCGTTACCCGAGCCGCCATACAATTCGTCATCTCCGCCAAATCCGGACAGGGAGTCGTTCCCTTCGAGACCAAAGATGATGTCGTCGTATTCGCCTTCAAATCCGGAAAGGGTGTCACTTCCGGATGTGCCAGAGGGGTGCGACGTCTGGGCAAGAATATCTGTTATGTCCCAGTTGACACCGTCGCTGAACTGTATCGCCTCGATACCAATCGCAAGGGTTCCTACGTTTGAGAAATTGTTCAAAACGGTTATTTTTTCACCTGTCGAAGAAATACTGATCTCGAGGTTTTTTGTTCCGAGAGGCCTCGACAGTGCGACTTCTGAGGAATTCACGTCGGTCAGAACAAGCGTATCTGTTTCCAGCAGGCTTTCTGCCAGATCATAAATGACATCGTTTCCATCGCCTTTGGACCAATGGTACGTGTCATTGCCGTTTTCTGACTGCAACGACCCCGTGCCGCCGTACAAAACGTCATCGTCCAGGCCTCCAAAAAGATGATCATCGCCACCCCATCCGTTCAGATTGTCACTGCCTGCTCCACCGAACAGCTGGTCAGCAGCGCGATCACCGTAGAGATTGTCATTCCCGGCCATACCTGCCAGCATTCCGACATAGAAATCCCCAAAATTTGCGTACAAAGTTTCATCCGCCGCAGTTCCGGAAAGTTGTGTTGCCGCAAAGATGTGATCAAGGCTCCAGACGGTACCATCACTGAACTCAATTTCCTCAAGCCCATAATAGTTGTTTGAAGACAGCCGCTTATAGTCTGTAAGCGTTTCACCCGTTGGTAAAATATTTATCTCCAGATTTGCGCTCCACGAAGCCAGCGAAACTGAAACTTCGGTTGCAGCCACGTCCCTTAGAACCAGTCGATCTGTTTCGGCTCCGCTCTGGGATGTGTCTTCAATGAAATCGTTGCCATCCCCTTTGCTCCAGATGTATGTGTCACTGCCATTGGTAAGCTGGATACCGGAATTTCCACCCCGAAGAGTGTCGTTTCCTGATCCGCCTTCCAGAACATCACTTCCATCCCCGGCTTCGATAACGTCATCTCCCCCGAGCCCTTCGATGAGGTCCTGTCCGTTTGCACCATTCAGCGTTTCTGCAGCAGCTGTTCCAGTCAGCGTTGTCACCGGCGGCAGCGGATTGACTTGATGCGCATTGCCTTCTTCCAGCTTTTCGGTGGATTGCGCCAGTGCGACCACGAGTTCGTTTTTGCTGACGCGCCCGGCAGAGAGGTTCTCCGTCCAGATCTGCTGCTCTACCGCGGTGGGCTGGCGCCCAAATGCGTTCAGGAAGGCCTGATCCACCAGAGCGCCGCCCGACAGATCCTTCAGACTTGCTGAGGAGACACCCTGGATCGTGCCATCCAGCGCCAGCATCCTGCCAGCAACATCATCCGCATTGTCCGTGCCATCAAGCAGCAGGCTGCTGTAATATTCCAGCTCATGTAAGGTTGCATCCCGGTCGTAGGCCACGTCTATGAGCTTTTTCACCAGCGCTTCGACATAAGCACGATCGAGGCTGCGCTCGAACTCAGCAGGGTTCATGATAACGTCGAAGTTATTTGTCGCCATATGCGTATTGCCGACCACCAGATGCTCCGAGCTCTCCGCAAGCTGCGCCAGCAGATCTGCCCGTGTGATGGTGCCAGCCTCCAGCGCACGCAGGTGTCCGTTCAGCTCAACCGGCGACGGTGCCCGACCAAAGGTGTTGAGATAGAACTGCGCAACAAAGCCGGCATCCGTCAGAACCCCGTAGCGGGTCGAGAGCTCAGCAGACCCCAGCAGTTCCTCGGTAAGAGAAGCGCGGTCCAGCTGACCCTCTGTCACAAACCGCACCAGCTCTTCGGTCTCAACCCGGTCCATATCCCGGTCCAGAACCGTGTCGTAAATCCGCGCCGCCTCAGACAGCACACGCTCTTTGCCTGCCGCATCCAGCCGCGCTGTAAAGGTTCCTGCCGTGCCGGTGTAGACCCATGTCTCAATACCGAAGGCATCGATCTCATGCGAGACTGTGACCTGAGCCGCGCTGTTGCCGTTGTCCCAGACATAGCTGCCGTTGCCGACCACAGACCGGGTGATCGTTTCAACAACCCCGTTCCGGTTGATGGTCGTGACCAGCCCGTCAGACGAGGTTGTCGTCACAAAGGTGCTGATCTCATTGCCGCCCCTGCCATAGGAGGTCTCCGTCAGGATGCGTTCTCCGTCTGAGCGGATCTCCAGCTCAGAGGTTTTATCCGCAAGACCATTACCGTCGTAATCATGGCGCTCTGTGACCAGGCGGCCGTCCCGGCTGACCTCCATGCGATCCGAGGACCGCAGATCACCATCCGCATAATGGGTCTCAGACAGCGTGGTGCGGCTGCCGTCCGTGTTCAGGGTTGTTGTGGTGACCATGGTCCCGTCAAGGGCGCCATCGCCGTCCAGATCAATGGTGCGCACGGACGACAGGCCATTGGCAGGGGTTGTGGTGACTTCACGGTCCGCAAGAACACCATTGCCTGCGGTCTCCTGATACGTGGTGATCTCATTGCCGGCCGCATCAAAGGTGACAGTCCAGGTCCGCATGAGGTCATCCGCACCGTCCCCGTCAACATCAAGATAAACAGAGCGCTGCATCCCGTTCGCAGAGACCATACCGGTGATCTCATCCAGCACAGAGCCATCTGCCGCCAGATCCCTCCAGGTTGTGTTCACATTCATGCTGAGATCCGTGACCGCCGTGGTTTCACGGTCCGTGGCCCCGTCACCATTAAGGTCAGTCGCCGTTGTGCTGGTCCAGCCATCGGCGCTCATTGTGCGCGTTTCCTGCCGCAGCGTTGCACCGCCTGCACCAGCTTCCGTCGTCACTTCGGTATACCCACCGGAAGCACCCCGGCTCAGGGAGATACTCCGGTCACTGGTCCCGTCGCCGTCAAAGTCCGCCGCAACATTGGTCTGCAGACCATTGCCGCTGACCGTTGTGACCACCTCTGACATCAGTACATTGCCGGCGTCCCGGGTGATCTCCCGGCGCACGACATCCCCATTGACCTCATACGTCGTGGTCTCCTCTGAGACAGACTCGAACCCCGTTGTGCCATCCACATCGAGGCGGCTGACCCGGGTCAGACCGTCATCACTGGTCTGGTATTCCTCGCGCCCCAGATGCAGAGCACTGCCGGTGCGGTGCTGGATTGTACGGTCGATGGATCCGTCCTGCGCCAGAACGGTCACATCCGTCATCACATGTTCTGCTGTACCATCCGCATTGCGGTCGATCTCATAGGTCCGCGTCAGCCCGTCTGCGCTGACACTGCTCTGCAGCGTTCCCTCCAGCGCGCCGCCGGTCGTGTAATAGGCCTCCGACACTGTTGTGACGCCGTCATCGCCCAGAGCCGTGACCATCACCTGGTCAAGCACCCCATTGCCGTTATTATCTATCTCAGAGGTCACCGTGCGTCCGTCCGCACTGGTAACGGTCGTACCGCTACGCAGCAGGGCTCCGTCTGCCGACCGGGCCTCGGTTGTGACGGTCTCAACCCCGTCCGCGGCGATATCCAGTGTTGTGACCGTGCTCAGGTCATCGGTGCCATCCGCATCATCATCCCGTGCCGTGGTGGTGGTCCGACCGTCATCGCTGACCGTTGAGACAGACTGACGCCAGAGCGTGCCGTCGCCGCCTGCTTCAGCAACCGTGGTCGTGCGGGTTCCATCTGCTCCCAATACCGTTGTCGACGTGGTGCTGCGCTCAAAGCTGCCATCCCCATCAGCATCGACCCGCACTGTCCGGGTCAGACCATTGGCACCGGTGGTGGATTCGGACCGGCTCTGCAGAGTACCATCCGCCGCCTGCGCGGTTTCTGTCACAACAGAGGCGCCATCATCTGCAATCTGTCGGACCGACATCAGATCCATAGCACCGTCACCGTTGAGATCCGTCTGCGTGGTGACATCCCGGCCATTGTCGTTTGATGTCGTGGTCACGGCACTGCGCAGTGCTCCGGCGCTGTCCCGCGTCTCGGCCGTGACCGTGCGGCCGCCATCTGCCTGCAGAACCGTGGTCTCGGTCAGGGTCAGGTCAAAGACGCTGTCACCATCCGCATCCCGCGAGACCGTGGTGGTCAGGCCGTCATCGCTGACTATCGTCTGCGCTGCTGAGAGAAGGCTTCCGTCAGACGAATGTGTTGCAGTCGTCGTTGTCCGGCTTCCGTCTGTGCCCAACAGGGTTGTGCTGGTCTCTTCACGCTCGGAGACGCCGTTCCCGTCCAGATCACTGCGTGCCGTGGTCGACAGCCCATCATCACTGACCGTCACTTCCGCAGATGCGCGCAGCGAGCCATCACCGTTCCGGGTGAGCGTTCCTGTGGTCCGGCTGCCATCCGCGTTCAGAACCGTTGTGTTGGTCTCTTCGATATCTGCAGCGCCATCCCCGTCCAGATCTGAGGTGGTTGTTCTCACCAATCCGTTGGCACTGACTGCCGTTTCAGAAGACCCGATCGTGCTGCCATCCGCATTGGTCCGCACGTCGGTTGCCAGAACCGATCCGTCAGCGCTTTCCACCGAGGTCACAGCGACATCCGTCACGCCGTCCCCGTCCTGATCCTGAGTGGTGGTCATGATCTGCCGGTCAGCACTTTCTGTCATGACCGTCCTGCGCAGCAGCGTTGTGCCGTCACCGGCAAACACCGACTGGGTACGCATTGTGCTGCCATCTGTCTCCAGCACGCGCGCATCAACGCTGACCGCATCAGTCTGACCGTCTCCGTCTGTGTCCATCTGCGTGGTGGTGGTCAGCCCATCTGCACTGGTGACAACAACGCTGCGGTCGCGCAGCGACCCATCCTGATTGCGGGTCTCAACCGTGCGGGTCGACACACCCGCCCCATCGGTCACAGTAACATCCGAGACAGCGGTATCGGTGTCCCCGTCGCCGTCTGCATCCGTCACAGTGCTGCGGGTCAGACCATCCTCAGAGGAGAGCGTGGTAGAGCTGGCAAGCACCGTACCATCGGCTGCCCTCGATTGCGCAAGTGTTGTCCGTTCCTGTGTCGCTGCGTCCACCGTGACAGAGAGCACCTGTTCGTCGCTGTCAAAAACCCCGTCCTGATCCAGATCCACGAGGGTTACGGTGCTGACCTTATCAGCTCCAAGCGTGGTCTGCTCCATGCTGCGCACAGAACCATCCGTATTGGTAACCGTGATGGTATTGACCCGGCTGCCATCTCCATGGATCACAGTGACGTCTGTAACGGTGCTTTCCACGTCGCCATCGCCGTCCGCATCCGTCGCAATGGTTTTGCTCAGCGCATCCGCTGACTGTGTCTGGGTGACCCGGCTCCGCAGGCTGCCGTCTGCATTCTCAACGTCCAGCACCGATGTGCTGGTGCCGCCCGCATTCAGCGTGATCGACAGGTCCTCAGTCGTCTCGGCCACACCATCGCCATCCGCATCGCGGCTGATCACGCGGCTCTGACCATCCGGCCCCACAACCATTGTCTCAGACGACCGCAGGCTCAGGTCCTGGTTCCGCGCCACGGTGCTTTCCGTCCGGCTGCCATCCCCGTGCTCGGTGATCCCGTGCGTGACGGAGAGATCATCCAGACCATCGCCGTCCTCATCCGTTCCCTTGACCCGCGTCAGACCATCCACACTGGTCGTCTCCCCCGAGCCACGGATCACCGATCCGTTCTCTGCGAGGTCGCTGATCACAATACTGCGGCTGCCATCCGGCAGCGAGCTGCGCACCTCCTGCTGGTCAAACCAGCCCCCGCCTGTGCTGTCCCGCAGGACCGTGACGTCGCTGCCATCGGCATTGGTTGTGGTCACGATCCGGCTCACAACAATTGCCGTTGCCGCCGCAGCACCTGCTTTGTTCACAACGGTTTCTGTTTTGTTCCCGCTGCCATCGGTCGAAACGGTGATCTCTTGCAGCCGGTCCACCACGCCATCACCGTTGTCGTCATAGCTGTTTACAGTGGCCGAGCCGTCCGGAGAGGTCACAGAGGTGATCACATAAGCCACATCGCCATCCGAACGATACGCCGTGCTCACCACCTGCCGGTCGCCCCCCGCCAGAAGGGTTTCCACCTGATCAACCCGGTATCCCTGTGCCTCTGCCACCAGGGTTGCATTGGCTACCGTGCCGGTCGATCCGTCCGTCCGCGTAAAGGTGGTCTGCCCGGTGATCATCGAGCCGTCCGGCAGTTCAATCCGCGTGGTATCCGCCGTCAGGCTGATCGATGTGATCCCCAGTTCCGTCAGCGTCTTTGCCGTTGTAGAGCCGTCATCATTGCTGACCAGCAGCTTAAAATCGGCAAAGCGCGCATCCGTGGCGTCAAGGACCTCGTCGTCATTGCTGTCAAAAACCGCCCGCAGCGCCGCCAGATCATCCGTCGCCGTCGGGTCCCACTCGGTAAAGACGTATTCCCGCTTCTCCGAGATCGTCCCGTCGCCGTCGTCGTCAACAAACAGCACCGCATCCCCGGCCCCCGCCCAGGCCGTCCGGTGCAGCAGACCGTCGCCGCCTGCGTCCATGAACACCGTGGACTTGCTCAGCTCTGTGATCGCAACGCCGTCGCCGTCAAGGTCAAGAAGAAGCGGCTTGCCGCCGTCACGACCACTGCTTTCCTGTTCCTGTCCAAGGTTCTCAGGCCGTGCCTTTGGCCTTGGTGATGAGGTTAAACCACCCGGCTCCGGCCCATCGCCGCCGCTTCTGTTGGAGCCATGATTGTTGGTTTCCGGTCTAGGGGGCGGTCTCTCTCCCAACGTAAACTGTCCGTCGCCGTTCGGGTCCCAAGAGAGGTCGCGTGAATTGCCACGCTCATCTTTTGTGTAATCGTAAGCAACACTGTCGCCGACTACGTTGTCACCACGCCCCCCATCTTGCAGCGACACGTAACCAAAATCACGATCGTAAATATACCCTTCTCCATAAACAGTGGGAGCGGTAGGACGAAAGCCAGTTTCTTCTTCAATTTGATCTAGAACTGAGATGATACCCTTATCGATGATATGGGTGCCGCCAACACCCAATTTCGACTTTGCATTACGCCCAGAAATAGTGTCAGTGAGCAGTCCTATATCAATAATTCTGTCAATACTATCTCCAACCCGAATAAAGGCGTCATCGCTTAACCCAGTATGTGTTTTATTCGCCTCAATCGTGTTAAGTATTTCGCCAACTGCAATGGTCGTATCAGAAATTCTCTCTTTCTCAGCTTCGACGTATGGGGCTAGCACCGTCTCAACCACCGCTTCGGTCAACGGTCCGGCAATCCCTCCCGCAATCGCTCCCGCAATCGCGCCAACCACGATGCCTGCGGCAGAACCTAGTGGACCACCTGCAACAGCTCCAACACCTGCACCTACTTTCGCCCCGACAAAGGTAGTTGCGACAATGTTGGCAAGACTGCCTGCAGCGTCTACATTCCCTTCGACTGAAGAACTGGCTCTTGCTAACTCGCGGACTTCGGGAATAACTGCACCGGCAAGGCCAAGAACTCTTGCTGCCTTTACATTGGACGAATCAACCACATTACCCGAAGCATCACGGCCCAACGCATCCAATTTTTCGGTTGCCACACCAAGCGCCGTGCCAAAAGCAGTTCCTTCGGCAAAGTCACGTAGGTTAGACGGAGAGGTTTTGGGATTATTCATTTGAGACTCCAACAAAATTGACCCTTATCAGCATGCACAGAAATACAACGGGGAAGGCTCCGAAAACTGCCGCGCCAGCACCAAAAACTAAAATTAACGGATAGAAGGTGGTTGCTGAAAAATCCGTTGGGTAACCATCAATTGGCTCAATCGGCGTCAAAGGAAAACCGTAGCCCAAAGCACCTAAAAATAAAAATAATTTCAAATGCTTGCGAAGGGTTTGGTCTGCGCTCGGAGACAACACTATGTCGGATTTCGGAGCAAAATTCCGAAGTGTAATAAGAGATAGGGAAACCATCGACCATAGGAAGGCGGGGAAAAGTGACCAGAAGTATGGTATGGAATGGGGGCTATATTTATTCAGATCAGAAATCTTGTAACCAAGCACAGATGAACCCGTACAGTCCATAAGCACATCGCAATAATGGGGATCACTTAGCAGAGCTCCACCCAAGAAAATAATGAGAAAAGCACCTGCGCTGCACAAAAAAAATTGGACAACTGTAAAAGGAACGCCGTTTCGAAAGTGTCGGGCTGGGAAAAAGAAACCCTGCGCTTGAGTATTTTCTTTCACCTTTTAGGCCTTTCAAAATTCACGGATCTGCCATCTTGATCGACCCGCACACCGACGCTCAGGACGCCAAAATCCTTATTCGCGGTTAAAGCTCCTTTTATGGGGTTTTCGGCAACTGGGTCGTCAAATATCGGAAATCCAAATTCGGTCATTTTTTTCAATTCTCCCGATCGTTCCAATTCGTGAATTAATGCAGCAGAAATACGATCCATGCAAACCTACCCCCTCAGAATATCCAGCACGTAAGGTAAGTTGACCTTCCAATAAGTCAGTTGCTCCAGCCTCAAACTTGCTACAGTACCGACATTTGGTGGCCAAGCGCTTGGATCACCGTCAGTATTCCTATGAAAAACGGGAACAAGCGACGCCTTGTACTGCCGAACATATTTCACTTGTTCTTCGGAAACTCTTTCCTGCACACAATTGTGCACTTCACCTCCTGTGTCGACAAAAAATAAGGAAGGCATTTCCGCAGAATGCGATTCTAATATTTGCTCACCCAAATTAACATAGTGAAACCAGATTTCTTGACATTGTTTCGTATCAACTCTCATCTCGGCGGGCGCAGTAACCGGTTTCAATACGAGCAATAGAAGTACCGCTAAAGAAGTCACTCTTTTATACAACGCAGCCATAGTTACCCCCAAGCTGCTTCATTCCAACCTTCCGAAAAAATCTGTCTGCCCGAACCACCTCAATTCCTGACGTAACGTGGTAGAGAATATGAGTTGCTTCTTGCGAGCGGGCCCAGGATTCAACGCCTTTTGCTAGGCGGAGCGCAACTTTGCCACCCAGAAGCCTGCCAGAAATATCCGGCTCAACACAAATCGTGTTCACAGAAACAATACGCGCGCCGTCTCCGATAAAATATCCACCAATCGAGCAGTAGCAGCAGCCCAAGACCCGGTTGTTCAGCAATACAACAAGTCCAAGACTGTCAGGTACCAACAGCGCCCTGTCGAATGCCCTATCGAATTTCACCTCCGAAAACGGGATATCTCCGAACAGGCTCTTTTCGTGTACCGTTCTTGTCAAAATGCGCACCTGTGACCGGTGCTCTTCCTCGGCAAGAACCACCCGCAGGCCACCAACTTCAGAGCGCTTTTCCACTGCTTTACCGGAGGTGATGTCGGTGCCGGCGACCTGCACAGGGTGTGTTGGATCATCTATGCCGTCTGCAGTCTGGACACTCATTTCAGTGCAACCGAACCAAGGCTGCAAAACACCGCACGCACACTGAAAGCCACGAAAATACCCCATGTCACTAAGCACCCAACGCTCTGCGATCACTTATTCAGCAGATCATCGCGCCGGGCACATTCCCCTATAGCGGGAGGTTAACGAGCCCTGAACAGGAAGCAAGAACAAAGTTAACAAACTCGTGAGATTCTCAAATCATGGTTAACGCGCCGGGCGAGCGCGGTGTGCCGGAACAATATTTATAATGTATTTCATAATGATAGCGTGCACGAGTACATCTGCTTGGAAACTGAACGCTGCGACAGACAAGCTGCAAGCAAGTCTTCCCGCAACAAGGGCGCAGAACTTCAGATCACCGGTGCAGGGTTCGGTTCATCGCCACCGCCCCGCCGCCGAAGCAGGCCATAAAACAACGCTTTGGGAACACGGAAAAACTGACCGGGACTGGATCGTGCCGCCATGATCCAGTTCTCATTTTTGAAAGCGATCGCTTATCGCTTGCCATCGCAGGGATGGCGCCTGAAAACCAAAACAGCCCGCCCCGGCTAAAGCGTACCGAGCCCTTCTGTCGGAACTGCCGACCCGGAACAGACTTGCGCCATTAGGCTGTCGACTAAGTCACCTCATTTTGTCGCGACGGCCATATCCTCAGGAGACTTCCCGGCGGCAATTGCTTCTTTGAACCAGACAGGCTGGCGACCATTGCCGCTCCATGTGACGGAGGGGTTTTCCGGATGCGCATATTTCGGTTTAGCAGAAGGTTTGCGCTTTGCAGCGGCGCTTGATCGTTTTCCGGGTCTCTGCGTTCCAATAATCTCGGAGAGCTTGAATCCCAGCTTCCCGGCTGCTTTCTCGGCAGCCGCCAGAGCCTTTTTCTTTTCCTGCTTTTCAAGCCGGCCAATCTGCTTTTCGACATCAGCCTTCAGTTTGAGAAGCTCTTTCAGGGTTTTTTTTCAAGTCCATTATTTTTGCCTTTGGGATTTCGAGGGTGACGGTCCCCTAAAGTATCTGCAATATGCATTGCAAGGTACTTTTTCTTATATTCAAATCTCCGCCTGACTTTGGGACACTGTACATTCGAAGAGCGTCGTGCATGTTTTTTTACGGTTTCCCCTTCGGCAGGTGTTCGAAAAAGTTCATTCGCGACCCGTTCAGTGCCAGAATTGACAGAAAGGCCGGTATCGCTATCACTCAGCTCTGATTTGCCCCTGCATCCATTTCCCTGAGCAAGCTCAGATATCGCCGGTTGAGCATACGCCGATCGGTTACTGGGGTGTCCCAGCGGGATATTTCACCGTCATAATATGACATCAATTCGAGGAACTCAGGATCTTCGAGGTTCGACAGGAAAGTATAGACCCGGTTGGTCACCGCAATCATCAGTTCCTTCATCTCTGCATTCGTGATGCAGAAGGCTTCACAATAGGGGACAGTCCAGCCTCCGTGAGGGCTGTTGACCAATCATGGTTCATACACAGCACTGCCTTACCGATAAAAGGGCCGGTTAGATGCGTAGCCCTTCAGTTCTATCTGGCTGAGTTGCTTTGCATTTGTGCCGGAGGGATGCAACGGGAGAGCGGAGCGGACTCCCTTGCCAAGATGGTCCTGTATTACAGGACACAGCTTGCCTCACAGCAATTCACCAGCCGATTTCGTCAAAGCCGTCAGCTCACGTTCATTTAGGAACAACTTGCAGGGGCTCCAGCACACACTTTGCGTTCGTTACTGGAATAGACACTAGCCTGACATTTGACCTCCACGAAATTCTTGCCAAATCTATGGAAAGGTTGCTTAACGTTGCTGGTTGAACGAAGTTGACGCGAACAAAGAAGCTTCGAAAGGCATGATACACTTGTTTTCCAAACACCTTCTTGAAGAGATCGATTCGACCAACAACTACGCAAAAAGGCTCGTCGAACTTGGTGAAGCAGACGAACCAATTGCAATTCGCGCCAAGAGACAGACAGCAGGACGCGGTAGTCGCGGCAGGTCATGGGCATCTTTTGATGGGAACGTCCTAGCCACCTTCGTATTCGAAGCCCCGTTAGAAGGCCGCTATCTTCCTCAACTGGTCTACAGTGTCTCGCTCGCTGTCTACGACACTGTCAAAGAGGTGTGTGATGATCAAAAGGTTGAAATCAAATGGCCCAATGACATCCTGCTGAACAAAATGAAAGTTTCAGGATCGCTTCATGAGACTGCCTATGGACCTTTGGGCAATAGATTTGTCGCGGGAATTGGCATCAACGTGCAGCATTTTCCAAGCACAGAGACGCTGATACCAGCAAGCAGTTTGGCGGCTCAAGGATGCACTGAATTAACTGCTGCCAAAGTATTCGACATATTGTGCGACAAAATGGCTAAACGTCTGCTACAGGCGGCGAAAAAACCATTTGCGGATATTCGCGACGAAGTGCTGTCTGTTTCTTACGGCGTTGGTGACGAGATAAGCGTCTCAGTTTCAGGGGACAGAAGCGACGCAGCGATCGGAACGTTTATTGGGATTGATGACGATGGCTACATGCTTATGAAAGACCAAAATGGCAAAACGGTTAAGTTCAGCACAGGAACAATTTTCAGTGATTTGAAGGATTAGAGAATTAAAACGATACTATTAATAGGCTTGCTTGGCGTTGTTCAAACCCTGCTGTGGACCGCACAACATCCGCTGGAGAGTCCGTTCTACCGGACAGTCGGAAATTCGACACTGGGCTTAGCAGAAGGGATTTTGTACGCGAAGGCTTTTGGGCTATCCTTCGGCTTTCTTCTGCTGCTTTTTCCACGCTGCTTGCCAAATGTTGCGGAACTAGTCAGAGACCGAACAAGGGTCTGCTATATTCTGGCATCGGTGGGCCTTGGATATGTGTCCTTGTCATTGTACGCCTATGCACAGTCTAGGTTGCCCGGCGTCGTAATCTCGATCATCCTGACTTCTTCCCCACTTAGCTACTCTGTGGCCTTGGATTATCTGAAAAATAGAGAACTCTCATGGAGAGCGCGTGTTAGAAAATATGTAACAGACCGCCATATTCACGTGCATACCGCATTGTCTTTTGGTGTCGGGCTCATAATGTATCTTCAATCTGATAAATGGTTCTTTGAGCCTCTGGCTGGCGTTTCTGCTTTCTTTGTCCCACTCGCTTTTTTTATGAGCTATAACTTGCTGTCCTTAGCAACGGACTTACGCGATCAAAATGTCGCCGCTCCGCCTGAAAGAAGGTTAGCGGGCGCATTCCTTGGAACGCTCTTTTCGGCCGTTCTATATTTACCAATAGCATACTATACTCTGACCAGCATTGGACATGATGTAGAACCCAGTCGAATTCCACGAGATGTCTGGGTTCTATTCATTACATCTGCGTTTGTGGCAGGCTTTTTGGGGCACTTATTCTATTTTATCTCGGTAAATACTTTTGACGAGAATACACTTAAGTCAGCATCTTTGCTTCAGCACTTTGGTCCTGTTTTTAGTTTTTTAATTGCCTTCGCCCTACTTCAAGACACTAATCACAGAGGTGAATTTTCATTTGACTATATTTATCTCTCAGTGTTTATTTCATTAAGTTTATTTATTGCATATTGGTATATTAAAAACAAACAGTAAGAAGCTAATGATTTTAAAGTTTTTTTGCAAAAGCGATTTTAGTAAAGACTCTGATGCTCACAATGAGAAAATTCTCAATGATGATATAGGGCAAATTGAAGCTGATAGACCGTCGACTGATCAGGATGAGGTCAAGAAAAATTACCCATTTTTAAATTGCGGAGGGTCTTTTTTTCCTGTGGCTTTTCTTTTTTTCGCAACTCTAGTCTAACGACTGCTTTTGACAAGTTGGTCAATCCTTTACCTCATAAATGAATCTTCACATCATGGGAGAGGCGCTAAGATGGTACCTTTTCAACTTGCTCGCCGCTCACAATGTTAAAGTTCTGTACGTTCTGCGGCTTTGACGCATGCACCGTTGTTAAACGAACGATGGTGCGCAGTGTTATGGTCTGGTCTCCGCGGGAGCGATTTCTTCTTACCGTCGCTTAAACAGCAAACTGGATCGTGTTAGGCGTCATCAAAGCTGGTCAGCTTTGAACCTTGAACATTATTTGGCCAAGCGTCTGGAGCGCGGCGATTTTGTAAAATATGTCCAGTTAGCACGGGGTGGCGTTGCGACGACTGCCGCTTTTCTACAGAGTGGCCTTCATTGCATTGAACTTCACGGAGCGTCAGTATGGGTGGCCAGACTTCACAACAAGACTATGCTGGTATCTATTTGGAGCGGCATCAGGCGCGATTTATTACGGCCACCGCAGAAACTGAGTTTAATGTTTCCTCCCTTCGCAACCGCATCCCGCCACATAGGCTAACGGCCGAAGGCCAGATACTATTAGACGATACTTGCGATGCTTCTTCTGTACTGTCGGATCTGTGCACGACAATAGTAGAACATACGCCAAACCTACGCGGCATAGGTGTCGCCTGCTACGGTCCGTATTTATCTCTCGACCCGGAAGAAAAAGTTGATACGAACGGGCGTGCAGTCTATGGCGTTTTGGACAAAAAAGCGGCAGATCCACCCTTTGCCGGTGCCGATCTCTTCAACGAAATCAAGACCGTCCTAAGTGAGAATGGTATTCCAGACGCTCGCATATCGATACAAACCGATGCGATGGCGGGTGCCCTCGCCGAGGCAAACTTTCGACAGTTAAAACCGAACGAGGTACTTCTCTATATCACCTTGACCGACGGAGTTGGTGGGGGCTTTGTGCGTGGCCTTCAACCATGGGGTTCAGCCTACCATTCTGAAATGGGCTTGACGCCGGTTCATTTGACAGCGTCCGATCGACAACTGTACCGCGATCATCCACAGAGATATGGTCCATCGATTGGCGACCTAGTCACAACAAAAGAGCTTTTGAGACGCGCCCAAGCGATTGGCTTGGCGCCGCAAACCAGACAGGAATTAATTGCGATACCCGACAAAGAAATCTGGGCAGCGCCCGCGAATTATGTCGCACAGCTTTGTGTGGCATGTATTGGGATTGTTGCGCCACATTGCATAGTGATAGGTGGGCCGCTGGCGGCTAACCCGGGCTTCATTAATGAGATCCGCGGTGATGTAAAGCGCCTTATGTCCACACGACCCGGTATGAGATGGCCGGAACAGCGCGATGTTTACAGATTTGTGCAGTCGTCACTGATCCCAAAGGATAGCTCAGCAGACTCCAATTTGGCAGGCGCGTTGTATTTGGGTATGCTTACGGCAGCATGACGCAGACGAGCCACGCGCGAGACTTTTTATGATTGAAATGACACTTTCTCGCCAAAAGGAAACAAGGCCAGCGGAAACTTCGCGGGACCTTGAGGTTTATCTGGCGTTTTCGGAATCCAAGCGGAGCAACAGATCAAAGCTGGATCACCTCGTAAGTGACAGATTTTCAAAAGAAATTCTTGATATATCAGCATCATTGACGTATCAATATCCAGTGGAATTTAGTTTACTCGTTAAAGCTTTCAGTCAATTGCCAATTGAGGACCAGCAACGCTTCGCACAAGAGATAGAGGAGGCGTCGGGAGTCACAGGACTGGCGGCACAGTTTCAACGCGATCCCGAGATCGAAGACATCTTGAACCCTCGACCACACTATGCGCCAGAGCTGTTTGAAAAACGTGATGATGCAAATGAAAACGTTGTCGAATTCATGCAGCGCGTTTATGCGGAACACGGATACCTGACCGGATATTTTGGAAGACAGCATCTCTCAAAGCTGGACCCAAAGTGCCTTACGGCTCTAGACAACTGGGTGAGGGCAAATGGCGAAGCGCCATTTCATCTTCCGACAAAACAGCAGATAACCGACCTACTTCTCGTGCCAAGGATTTTTGAACGTCTTCCAGATGTTGAACAAAAACGTCTCAAGTCGGTTCTTCGAAAAAGAGAATATGACGCGCTTCAACCGCCAAACACCTAACACCACACTTTTTTGCGAACTTTTTTGTTGACGCTGGATAAACAAGCGACTTACAGTTGAATCAACCTGACATGTGCCCAGTCAGGATCCAAAAGATTTCGAAGCAATCGAGCTGTCGTCGCGCTGGGAAATTTTCAGCGCACCAAGCGCTGCAATGTCTCCGGCAGGATACCAGCGCAAACATCACGTATACCTGAACAATTTCTCATTCCTGAGGGAGGCATCAATGTCTATTCTGCTCAATTTTTACCTGACTGGACCGAAGTTTATCGCCGCATTGCGTGCAATCGAAGAATTGCATCATGGAGGTGCTCCACATGTCCAAAGATAGACTTCCTTGCCCTTGTTGCGGCGAACCCGTCCTCTCACCTGAGCTCCAGAAACGAATCCTGAGCCTAACCCAAAACCTCTACGAGCTTCCAACCCATCTCACTTTTGCACCGCCCGAGACCGTCAACTCAAATGGGCCACCAGAGGTTTGGGCTGCCCCACACTCGGTGCTGATGGTGCGCGAATACATTCTCCAACTTGGCCTCGAATGTATTCGTCGCGATATCTCCCGACGACAGTTCCCTCATTATTGCGCGAACACCATCGTTGAGTTTCTCAACCGTGGCGGCCTTTACATGGCGTGTGACAACGAGGGCAGCTGGGTTCAACTCGAAATCCCGGAAGACGCTGTTGAAAGAGCATGTGGCTTTGAAATCGAGGAAAACTTTGGGGTTAAAGATCGCTTCTCTTGTGACAGCAGCTGGTTCTCTAACTTTTTGAAACGCTGTGCTGCATTTGATCCACCGAGGCCGCAAATGCGTTTGTATGATCGCTACCACTTCATGGATCTGGCGCTGCGCACGCCACGATTCTGGGAATGACCTTAGATCTATCTGTGCGCCCGTGGAAAGCGGGCGCACAGGATTTTTGGGGAGTGTTCACGGCAGAACGCCGTTGCGCTTCAAAGCCCTTCGAAGCGACCACGACGCAACCCCCAAGGCCTCGGCGGCATCTCTAACCTTCGCGCCGCCCTCGATCTGGCGGGCGGCAGTTTGAAGGTCATTGATACTCAGCTTTGGCGGTCTGCCGATACTTTTCCCACGAGCCTTGGCGGCTGCCATGCCTTCTTTTGTACGCTGTGAGATCAACCGCCTTTCGAACTCCGCGCAAGCACTCATTATCACATAGACGAGACGCCCAGCAGGCGTGTTGCTGTCCAATTGCAAATTGACAATGCGCAGGCCAACCCCGCGTTTCTGCAGCTTGTCTGCCGTTTCAATCGCATCCAATGTAGAGCGAAAGGCACGGTCCAGATCGAGGACGCAAAGCGTATCCTTCGGGTTCAAGGATTGTACAATCATGTCAAAGACGGGCCGCTTCATCGTTGCAGCTGAGGCGTACTCAATATGCAATTCATCACACATGTCTCGGAGCCCATCGACTTGCCGGTCGATGCTTTGATCCTGGGTACTGACGCGCAGGTAGCCAATGGTCTTCATGGTTGAGCCTTTCAGCGAGACACACAACCGCATGTCGGCGCCACGTTAGGGACCCCTTTCGTGTCCCTGCCCGACTCCGGTTTCTTGGCTGCCCTATGCAGCAATTTCTCCAGGTTTTCAGGCTATAACTTCATATTACCTTAATTCGAGGCGCGTTACAAATTTTACAACAAAAACCGTGCCTTATGTTGCATGGTCGAATTGCGAAAACTATCGGAGTTACTGGCTTCTTGGTGCTGGCGTTCGGTCCAGCGCCTTCGGAGGCAGAACCGCTGAATGCGGGTTTCGTCGCACTCGACATGGATCCAGGTGACCGGTTCAGCTTTGTCTCCGGCATCGTGCAGGGACTGGCCTTTGTCCAACAACGTGCAGATCAGGGCAGCTCAGATGGGACAACCTGCATCTACAGCTGGTTTTACGAAGAAGACGGTACGATGGATACCATCATGGCAGCTTTTGCGAAATTCGAGGACCGTGATCCAGCCGCGGTGCTGAGCGCACTTATTCAACGCAGGTGTGGGGTATAATGGCAGATTTTGAAACAGCACTGGAACTGGTCCGTGAGGCGAAAACTTCCAAAGACAAGGCGGCACTTGATGAGGGGTTCCGCCAACAAGGAGAACGGATCGACAAACGGAAAGAACAGGTCGCAGCAGATCAGGCAAAACCATCAGACGTGATCCTGGCGGCCCTGGTTCTGGACAACCCACAATATGCGGCACGCCTGAGGCGGTTGAATAACCGACTTGAGACTCACCAAAGCGCGGTAATCGAAGCTTTGCTGGATAACCAGGAACGGCTGGATGAAGCAAACCTCCGGCTTCAGCTGCTGCTGGACACAGCATTCGTTCTGCCGGATGGCCGCAGGGTCTTTAAATCAGAAGATGGCATCACGGTCATCGACGAACATGGCGCGCAGGTCGGGGCCGATGAGCTTGATCCTGATATGATTGATGATCGCTACCCGACAGCTGAAGCGTGGCTTGCAGCAAAGGAACATCACCAGAAAATCTCAGAAGAACGGCAAGATCTGCTGGAATACCAAAGCAAGTTGGATCAAGCGCAGATTCTGATCGATCAAGGCGGTTTGAGCGCGGATGACTTTGATGATCTTGAGTCTTTGATGAATGAAGATGTACCGCAAGCGGTCAAACAGCGGTTACCCAGCCCGGATCCCGCCCGCGCGGACACGCAAAACCTTGATAGTGGGTTTGGAAATAGCATGGACTTAAACGGCCTCGATCTTTCCCTGCCCTCTAAGGGTCGCTGAGCAGAATCCAAACCCGCCCGGAACCCGCCCGCCTTCTCCTTTCATGCGTCGCACTTTGAAGCATCGCTTCAAAGGAGACTTCATCATGGAAAGAGATGTAAACAATACTCTGGAAACAGACCGTAAGTATGCACGGCTTTATCCGTTCCTGCAGCTTATCGTGGCGGCGGTCATTCTGCTCCTCAGCCTTATCTCGGGCGGAATGACGTTTGAGGGCGCCTATCTGCTTAACCTGCGCGTGGGCGGTCAGAGCTTTGCCACCGTCGCGACAGCTGGCCTGCTGGCAATTGGTATCACCGCGGGTATCGTGACGGCCTGGTGGGTAATGATGTCCATTTTACCAATGCTGCGCGGCGTTGCAAAAATCGTAGCCGGGCTTGTCCTGATCATTGCACTGCAATTCTGGATGCTCTCGGTTTCCACCACAAACAATGCCATCGCCCTCGGCGCGGCGGACGCTCTGATCACCCACATGGAGACCACTAGTGCGGCCTATGAGGCCGCAATCTCGGCGACTCTTGAGCGTGGGTTGGCCATCAAACCTTACATCGGATTGCTTCAGGGCGAAGCAGAAAGCCGTTGTGAACAAGCCAAAGGCGAACGCGAGCGTGGTACAGTCACAGGATCAAAAGGACCCGGCGCGGTCACCGGAATTCTCGAACTGCTCTGCACACAGTCTACCGCGACGGTACGGGCCATGCGACAGGCCGTCGAAGCCACTGAGATGCGTGCGGATGAGATCACCCGGCTTCTCTCAAAGTTGGACATGGTCATCTGGGATCACAATAAAACAGTGTTTAAACGCGAAGCAGCTTTTCTGTCCTATGTGGGTGATGCGAAGGCCTGGCTGCGCCTTGCCTCTGCGGATGACCTCACCCAGACACTGAACACGGCGCATGGTGTTATGGCCGCCGCAGTTACACCGCCGAGCGTGAGTTCGGGGGCTTTTGGTGCAACCCAACAGAAACTGATTACCGGCTTGAAACGCTCCGTGGAAGAAACAGGTGAGGTTTACAAGGCGATCGCGGCGACCATTGCTGCAAAGCCGGTGCCTGTACTGCCAGAGGCTGCGCGCATCTCGCTGATCAAAGCTGTTTGGAAGGCGCGTCTGGACCTATGGCCGCAATTGGCAGCGGCGGTGGGAATTGATTACTTCCAATTGTTTATGGTGCTTGCCTTCATGATCGGACGCCCGCAATCCGCCCGGTAGTCGCCCGGTGACAAACATCCAAACCATTACCCTAAAGCCAACGCCACCAGTGGCGTTGGCTTTTTTGCTTCCACAGGAGAACGATACGATGCTGACAAAGGTGATCGCCACAACCCTCACAGTGAGCGCCCTGAGCGCTACAACCGCGCTGGTGGCTTTGAGTGTTGCCAACCGGGCAATTGTCGAAGAAGTCCCCTTCGGAAAAGAAATCCGCTGCTTCTTCGGCTTGGGAGAAGACTGCATTCGGGAAAAACTGATTGCAGCCCGCGCAGAGCTTGATGCGCTGAACGAGGAATGGGAGCGCCGGCAAAAGAAACTCGGAGCGCTGCAAGATCCAGAAGCGGTGCGGGAGCATGAGCCCGCAGGCAATGGATGGTATGTCGTGGTCTCGAGCTTCTACGATATTCCCGTGCGCCGGATAGGTCATCAATTCTCAGTCTGTCATATGGCCAGAGATATGGGAGGGCCGGATGATGATCTCTTAATTGCGGAGATGGAAAGCGGACCCGCGGAACTGACGGCGCCAGACCTGAAACGACTGGATCAACTCAACCTGACCTTCAGCGCAGTCGAAGCTGCCGCCAAGGCGTGCCCCTGGCCCAGCTAAGCCAGTCCTTTTTGCTACATCAAAGACACCCGGCATTGCCCGGGTGTTTTTTAATGGCGGTCCAGCGTAATCCGCCCGGAACCCGCCCACCCGCCTTCCCAGCCCCCGCTATAGCGGGGGTGTGAGGTCATTCCTCCAATAAAACTCAAACAGAAAGGATGATTGAAATGTCATTTGATACATCAGGGCTGTCTTTGAGCGGAGGCGTTTTGCTTGCCGCTGCGGTTGTTGCGGGGACGAGCCTTGTGCTGGGTCAAGAGATGGCCAGCCGTGAAATCGATCTGTCAGGTTGGGAGGCCCGCTGCGCAAAAGATATCGTTGCGAATGCCCGTGCCGATATTGCCGCCCGACAAAAGCCACGCGCAGTCATCCCGGTTCGGCGCTGCAGCACGGAGGTTGGCAAGCTGTCGTTCCTGCCCCGCGAGATCGCGGCCCTCGGACAAGCGGTTTGCAACGACCTGAACGATCCGGATCTCAGTGCGGAAGCGCGCAGGCTGGAACACGAAGCCCGCGAGCGCATCGATGCTGTCAACGCGCAGCGGATCCAGCGCATTCAGGCCAAGGCAGGATCGCAGTGCGGCTGCGCCAAGACCATGCACCTGCAGGACAGTATGATCCAGAATGCCGTCCGCGCCGCGACAGTGCGCTTTGTGAGTTTGCCCAAGGTCGCCAACCGGGATCAGGAGCTCCAAAACACACTCCGCAGCCCCGTTTGCGCTGCTTTGTCGGAGGACACACAATGATCTTTGGTGCATGGAACTTGACAGATACGGCATTCACCACCCCGCGTGTGAGCTACCGGCTTGATCTGATCAGCGCGGTCTCGGTCGAACGGCCATTGTTGCCACTGGGCGTCTTTGGCCTGATCGGCGGCTGCGCGTTCGCCTGGCGCTTTCATGATCTGCTCTATCCACAGGAGCTCCTTGCCTTGGCAGTGGGCATTCCGGTGCTCGCCATACTCGGTGTCTCGCTCGGGCACATGAAGCTTTTGAGCCGTGATCTTCGCGGCACGCCGCAGATGGGGGCCATATGGGGCACGGCGCGACATCTTAACCAGCTGCGCAGGGAGATCATGACTGCGCGCGACGCCGTCATGACAGCGGTGCCGTCATGAGCGGCGGGGGTTTTGCCGGCGTTGTCACGCTACTGGGCACAGGGGTAGCTGCACTCGCCACCTTTGTTGCCTTCCCTTTTGCCTATGAGCACAGTTGGTCTTGGCTCTCTCGGCACGTCCTCTCAGGCTACAGCCCCGACATGCAGGAGTTTGCCCCGTGGCTCTGGAGTGTCATCCTGATCGTCCTCCTCTTTGCCCTGACCCGGGCGCTGTTTTTCCTGATGCTCTCGCTTGGCGGTATCATCGCCATCATCAAGCTGTTCTTTGGCAATTGGCGGGATTGATCCATGAAATCTGACCCGCAGCGGGAAAACGGTCTCTTTGGTTCGGCCCGTTTCTCATATGAGGCCGAGCTGGAGGCCGACGGATGGTTTGAGTTCAGCGATGATGCCATCTATTGTGGCAAAGCGTTCGGTCGCAGGCTCTGGTACAAAGGTCCTGGCGGGGTTGTCATCGTTGCTGGTGCACGCTCTGGAAAGCTGGCAGGCCTGCTCGGCTACAATATCTGTCAGAGGATATTGAGCGCGGAGACCATCGTCGCCGTCGACATAAAATGTGAACTGGCTGCCATCAGCCAGGATCAAACCCCCGACGACAAATACTGCATCTACTGGAACCCGCAGGCGCGCTTCGGCCTTCCGCAGCACCGCATCAACCCGGTGGGCAATTTGCGCTGGTCGAGCCCATCACTCGTCTCCGATCTTAAACAGTATCTCGCTGGCATGCTGCCCGAAAGTGGCGCAGGCAATGCTAAGTATTTTGAGATGACTGCCCGCCGTCTCGGCGAGGGCCTAGCGCTGAGCCTTATCGAAGCCATCGGCGTATTGACCCTGCCGGATCTCTACTTTTGCATTCTCGCTCTGCAGGCTGGCGGCAAACCATGGGCCCCCTACGGCGCCGAGATGACTTCGTCGAGCTTTGCTGAAGTCCGCACGCTGGCGGCAGAAATCGAAGCGGCGCAGACCGATACAAGCGGCGGCTGGAGAGGCGTGCTAGGTGAACTGGCTGCGGCCTTCAGTTGCCTCTCGGACAGGCAATTGCTCCGGAGTGTCTCGGCGCCGTTTGATTTTCGACTGGAAGACATGAGCGCCAGTGAGCGCAAACATCAGCTCTTTCTGATGTGCCAGGAAGACATGGTGGATCTATGGGCGCCAGTGATGAAAAGCTTCCTGACCACCATGCGTACGCTCAAGGCCAAGGCGCCGGACGCCCCGCGTCAAACGTGGATTATTGATGAAGCCGCTAGGTTCAAAAATTATCCGGAAATCGCCGATTTGTTCACTATTGGCGCTGGCATCGGGGTCCGTCCTATCGCGGTCTTTCAGGACGTGAGTCAAATGAATGATCTGGCCAAAAACGCACAACGCAAGATCCTTTCCTCCGCACAAGTCCAACTTTACTTCGGCATTCGCGACCTGGAGAGCGCGGAGCATGTCTCCAAGCTGCTGGGCGAGGCCACCTTTGAGCACAATGATCCTCAGGATCAGGGACGCGCCCTGGTTGATCTGGTGCGCCTTATTGGGTCCTTCCTCGGCGGGCGCAGTCTCAACAGCCTGTTCCTCGAGCTTCAGCAAAAGCGTCGCGAGACGGCCTTTGTTACGCTGAACAAGCGGATGCTTTGGACCACGGATGAAGTGCTCCGCATGCCCGCAAAATCCATGTTCATGCTCACCGATGGACAGCATCCCACCTGGGGCGCACTTCCCTTCTACTTCCATGAGATATGGATGGATGGGCGCTATCTGCCAAACCCGTACCACCCACCCATGGACAAAGTGCAGGTTATGACCAGGCGCGGCCGGAGATACCGCCCGGTTGTCGCCCGTAAAGTGCCCGCCGCCTTCGCCGACTTCCCGCAATATACCAGCGGCACAGGTCTTTTTGTGGAAAAAGGGGTTACCAAATGGTCTGGTTACTTGTGGCGGATCTTTCCTTGCATCAGCGCATCGATATCCAGATCCGGAAAGCGCTGATGAAAATCAGCGCGCAGTTCTTCTCCTTCATTCTGCATCAGAAGGCTGTGCTTGTAGAGCACGTCCGGGCCGCCCTTGATGGCAGCTTCAGTACTCAGCATACGCAGTATGTAGGCCACCGTCGCGTGATCAAGGCCCGCAAGCAGAGCCTGATCCGCACGGGCACTCACGTGGTGCAAAAATTCATCCTGAAATTGTTTTAAGTCTGGGGGTTCAGTCATGGCGTCATTCTCCGATGAAATTGATGATAAAAAACAATCATCTATCGTATCAGATCACGATCAATCGACGCAAATTCCAGAGCTTGAAAAGCTGCGCTACCGCATCGCGGGCATCAAAGACGAGGCGGAGCGCGCCGTTTGTGAGGCGCGTCTTGCCAATCTCGACGAGCATGCAGATCTCGCCGATCGTGCCTATAAGATCGCCGAAGCGCGATACGTCGACAAACACGTCGAACCTTTCCCGGAGCTAAAGCCCGAACTGCCGCCAGACAGCCGGTCTTACGCGCAACGGGTTGAGGCTGCCCAGAAAGAGTTTGCCCAGTCTGATCGAGGGCTGGAGCTGCAGGACATGCGCGAGGAGCGTGCGGAAAAGCTTTTGGAAAACCTCAGGTGTTTTGTGGACACCTACGCCCCTGAGAAATCGGCTCGGGATGCTTCCCAGCAGGGTCCGGATATCGAGAAGGCCTCTGAGCGTCTGACACAAACGTTCGACACGATAACGCGGCACTGAGAATTCGCGTAACTCATTATGAAAAAACAATATTCCTTGAGATTTTATTCCTATTTGTGATATGTTCACTAATTGTTCTTTTGCGCGTGTGGGGTCGTGCGAAAGAACATCCCTAACCAACCCCATGAAGAAAGGAGATCCACCATGGATCAACAAACTGACCAAAGGCAGCCACTGACCACCCTACGCGATGGGCGCTTGAAAGCTGTAGTTTGGGAAAACTCCAATGAAAAGGGAGATATCTACCACTCCGTCTCTCTGGCTAAAACCTATGAAGACCGCGACGGACGTCTGCAAGACGGCCATTCTTTCGGCGGCGGAGAGTTGTTGCGCGTGGCCAAGCTGGCGGACAAATCCCACGATGTCATCGTCGAGCGCCGTCGGGAACTGTCGCTGGATCGCGACCAGAACAAGGCGCCGTCCAGGGAGGAGCGGCAAGGCCGGTTTCAAAACAACCGTTCCAACCAGCGTTCTGACCCAGGCCTGGAGCGCTGAGCTGTGAGCCCTGCAGAACGGGCGGTCTTGCAGAAAGACCGCCCTTTTTTTCTCTTGTAGTGAAAGGATCGCGATATGCCCGAAAAGGATCATGACATTTTGCCGAGCGCGCAGGACCCAGACAGTCTTGTCGCAACCTATGGCGGTTTGCTTTCTGCGGATGAAACCGGCCTGCACACCGGGCTGATTATGCAAGCGCTCTGGCTGGCTATGGCGGAGTTTGTGGACTTAGGTCTCAACATAGCGCCTGGGGAAAAATTCCACAAAAACAGCGACGTCGGCATGGATAATGTGGTAAACTATATCTGCCGCGAAGAGACAGCGCCTGAAACAGTGGCTCCCCCCAAACATCCGAACCGAAAGGAGCCATAATGTATGCAAATGCAAGACAACAAGCCGTCATTTATTGTCGCGTAAGCTCGCGAACACAGGAGCTTGAAGGCCACGGCCTGCAGAGCCAACAATCCCGCTGCGAAAAATACGCAGAAGCAAAAGGCTATGCCGTCGCAGCTGTATTTCCAGACACCTTCACCGGGGGCGGCGATTTTATGAAGCGGCCCGGCATGGTCGCCCTTTTGTCCTTCTTAGATGCGCAGCCTGATGAAAACTTCATCGTCATCTTTGATGATCTCAAGCGCTATGCTCGGGACACCGAATTCCATCTTCGGCTGCGCCGTGAGATGGAGGTGCGTGGCGCCCGGCGCGAATGCTTGAACTTTAAGTTTGAAGATTCGCCCGAAGGTGAGTTCGTTGAAACTATCATGGCAGCGCAAGGCCAACTTGAACGAAAGCAAAACGGGCGGCAGGTCGCGCAGAAAATGCGGGCCCGCATGGAGAACGGCTACTGGATCCACAATCCCCCTGTTGGCTACCGCTACGAGATCATAAAGGGCCACGGTAAACTGCTGGCGCCAAATCCGCCATTTGACAGGATTATCCGCGAAGCCTTCGAGGGCTATGCCAACGGTCGTTTCCAGACGCAAGCCGAGGTCAAAGTCTTTCTGGAGAGCTTCCCGGACTTCCCACATCTCAAACAGGGGGTCTTGCGACAGCAGCGGGTCACCGACATCCTTACTCATCCGATCTATACCGGGCACATCTGTTCGGAACACTACGGCATCAGCTGGCTCAAAGCGCCGCATGAACCGCTCATCTCATTGGACGTCTTTGACAAGGTGCAGGAACGGCGTGCTGGTACCGCCAAAGCACCCAAACGCGCCAACATCGGCAATGATTTCGCCTTGCGCGGGGTTGTGGCCTGTGGCGGCTGTGGCGTGCCCTTGCGCTCGTCTTTCTCAAAGGGGCGGTCAAAATACTACGCTTACTATTTGTGCCAGACACCAAAGTGCGACCACTACGGGAAATCCATTCCGCGCGACCAGATCGAAGGTGAGGTTGGCGCATTGATCAAAGAACTCCAGCCAACAAATGGTCTTTTTGCTGTTGCCCGCGCGATGTTCCGCGATTTATGGGACGCACGCCTCGCGCAGTTCAAAGAACAGACGCAGGCCGCACAGGGGCAGCTGCGCGCCTTAATAAAACAAAAAGAGGGGCTGATGAGTCGCCTGGTTGAGGCCAAGGATCCCGCAGTCATTGAGGCTTACGAAGAAAAGCTGGGAGAAATCGCGCGCGATCAGGCGCGATTACGCGAAAACGTATCAAATAACGGCGTCCCTGCCGGTCGTTTCGATGAAAAACTAGAACCGGCGCTCACTTTCCTCGCAAACCCTTGGAAAATATGGCAAAATGGCAGCACCGCAATGCGTCGATTGGTGCTCAAACTGGTCTTCGCAGACCGTATAATTTACCACCGGAATGAAGGACCTAGAACCGCAGAAATTTCGTTACTTTTCAAAGCTTTAGGTGAGTGTTCTGGACAGGCTGTCCTTTGTGGTGCGGATGAGAAGACTCGAACTTCCACGGGTGTTACCCCACAGCGACCTCAACGCTGCGCGTCTACCATTCCGCCACATCCGCACTGAATGGTGAGAGGTCTTTACAGCGGCACCGACACATTGTGAAGAGCCAAATTTTTGATTTCAGACCTTTCCGGTTGATTGCGCAGGGCAACACCGCGGGCTAAACGGATCAGGATGGTTGAATGGCAGATATCAGAAGGGCTCACCGGATACCGGGAAGCCGAGGCCTGGATGGAACAGCGGGCTTCGGACATTGCCGCCGGCCGGGCAAGTGAGTGTATCTGGCTCGTAGAACACCCGCCGCTTTACACGTCCGGCACCTCAGCGCGCGCAGCAGACCTGACTGATCCTGATCGTTTTCCGGTTTATGACACCCGGCGCGGCGGACAATACACCTATCACGGTCCCGGTCAGCGCGTTGTGTATACGCTGCTGGACGTCGATCAACGTGGCCGTGATGTGCGTCGGTTTGTGCAGGATCTTGAGCAATGGGTAATCCTTACGCTGCAGACCTTCAATGTCGCCGGGCATATCCGGGATGGACGGGTCGGCGTCTGGGTTGAAAGACCGGAAAAACCAATAACCGCTTCCGGCCACGTTGCCGAAGACAAAATTGCTGCAATTGGCATACGGTTGCGCAAGTGGGTCAGTTTTCACGGTCTGTCGATCAATGTGGACCCCGATCTGTCCCATTTCAGCGGGATCGTGCCCTGCGGGATCAGTGAACACGGAGTGACCAGCCTGGTTGATCTGGGGCTGCCAGTCACGATGGACGATCTGGACGTCGCTCTGCGCACAACATTCAGCGAAGTATTTCAAGATCAGTCGTCTGACGGTCTCGCGCCTGCCACGTGAACTCAGCCAGCGCGGCCAGCCTGGCATTCTGACACCAGAACCCTCAGTTCGTCCTGCTGAAGTGGTTTCGGGACAAAACGGTGCACGTTGGGATCGGCCTCGGCGCGCGCCATGTCACGCTGCAACTCAGACGTGGACAGCATGACGATCATGTGGCGGTTACGCTGCGTGGCGGGCAGTTTGCCGTAGGCGTCGAGGAACTCGAAACCATTCATACGGGGCATGTTAATGTCCAGAAAAATCAGATCCGGCGCATCTGTTTCATGGCGGTCAACGCGCTGCAGGTGCTCAAGCGCGGCCGCGCCGTCGGTTTCGACTTCGACGTGCTCAGCGACGCTTGCCTTGCTGATAAGCCTTTCATGCAGCAGGTTTGTGACGCGGTCATCATCTACCAGAAGTATTTTTTTCAGTTTCTTTTCTGTCACTTCGCAAAACCTGGTCAATGGGGGAAAACGAGCGAGAAAACGGAGCCTCCGGATGCATCCGGGGACAGCTCAATTGATCCGCCGATACGCTCCATAAGACGCCTTGCAACATAGAGGGACACGCCATCGCCAGGCGGCTCAGCATGCGCCCTCTGAAACAGGCTGAAAACCTTATCCCGGTCCCGCTCCGGATCGAGGCCTCCCGCATTGTCCGCAATCTCCAGCCGGGTGGTGCCTTCATGCTTCCGCGATCTGATCGTAATTTCCGGCGACTGCCCTTCCGGGCAGTAGATCAGCGCGTTGTGGACCAGATCCCGCACTATTTCAGGCAGCGCACCCGGTACAAATGAGACCTCCGACGCCCTGAGGTCAGTAACGACCCGCGCACCAAGGCGATCAATGTCGCCCTTCAGTTCTTCCAGCGCAGAGGCGCATGCCTCGCCAATATTCACAGGTTCGGTGAGGGGGAACTGTCCGGTACTCGCTTCTGATACGCGCACCAGCGTGTTGAGCTTGCTGTTCGCCTGCTGACAGACTTCCATCATCAGCTCGAGCGTTTCGGAGTAGGCAGGCGGCAGGTCATCACTGCGCTGTGCGATACTCTGGAGCAGAGAAGCCATGTTTGTGACCGGCCCCTTCAGATCGTGCGTTGCCACATATGTCAGCTGCTCAAGTTCACGATTGATCTTTCGCAGTCTTTCTGCAGCTTTTTTCTGTGCCGTGATGTCCATGGCAATGCCGATATGACGCAGCAAAGACCCATCCACATCGCGGTCGAACGGTGTATCAATGCTGCGGAGCCAAACTGTATCGCCAGTTTTGCTCCGCGCTCTGTATTCAATAAGGTGCTGCACGCCATCCGCACTGCGGGAAAGCGTTTCCAAATGATTTCCGATCCTTTGCAGCTCTTCCGGATGCATGATTGTCGTCATCAGAGCATCACCCATGTCGATGGCTTCCTCCTGGCTGTAGCCAAGAAGTTCGGCGATTGACCGGTTTGAGTATTCATTGCTCATCGACTGATGGTTGAAGATATAGATGATACCCGGCACCAGCGTGGCCATCCGGCGCAGAAAGTCCGGACTTTCTGCGTTGACCGGGGCGATGCGGCCTGTCGTATCAGAGACTGAAGCGATGGGCATATACGCGACTTTCCTGTGCTCCTGCTGCGCGCAAAAACTGGCTGCTTCCGGATCATGACGCCGGAGTGTTAACACACTGTGAACGCGCACTGCCGCAGATAAAGATTTGCGCGGATATCCACCTGGCCGGAAGCCGCTCCCGCACGGGCAGATAAATTTCCTGGCTGCGTCAATACGATCATTGCTCCTGTCGCCAACTCCCTCTAGAAACGACGGGAATCTGCGCACAGCCCGGGAACCGCTGTGGCGCCAAACTTACTGTCAGGAGGCAAGAGCATGGCAGACGCAGCCATCCACGGCCATGATCACCATGACGAGCGCGGTTTTTTCACGCGCTGGTTCATGTCCACCAACCACAAAGACATCGGTATTCTTTATCTGATCGTCTCCGCGCTCGCCGGTTTCATATCGGTTGCGTTCACCGTCTACATGCGCCTCGAGCTTATGGAGCCGGGTGTTCAGTACATGTGTATGGAAGGCGCCCGCCTGATGGCGAGCGATGCTGCCTGTACACCAAACGGGCACCTCTGGAACGTGCTGATCACGGGCCACGGCATCCTGATGATGTTCTTTGTTGTTATTCCCGCGCTCTTCGGCGGATTTGGCAACTATTTCATGCCTCTGCAGATTGGTGCGCCGGATATGGCGTTCCCGCGGATGAACAACCTTTCCTTCTGGCTCTACGTCGCGGGTACTTCGCTGGCGGTCTGCTCGGTCCTCGCACCGGGTGGCAACGATCAGGCAGGTTCGGGCGTTGGATGGGTTCTCTACCCGCCGCTGTCGACCAATGAGGGCGGCTTCTCGATGGACCTAGCGATCTTCGCGGTGCACGTCTCCGGCGCGTCCTCCATCCTGGGCGCCATCAACATGATCACCACCTTCCTGAACATGCGCGCCCCGGGCATGACGCTCTTTAAAGTTCCGCTGTTCTCATGGTCGATCTTTGTCACATCGTGGCTGATCCTTCTGTCCCTGCCGGTTCTGGCGGGTGCAATTACCATGTTGCTTATGGACCGCAACTTCGGGTTCACTTTCTTTGATCCCGCAGGCGGTGGTGACCCGGTCCTGTACCAGCACATTCTGTGGTTCTTCGGACACCCGGAAGTGTACATCGTTATCCTGCCGGGCTTTGGCATCATCAGCCACGTGATCGCAACGTTCTCGCGCAAACCGGTCTTTGGCTACCTGCCGATGGTCTGGGCGCTGATCGCCATTGGCGCACTCGGCTTCGTTGTATGGGCGCACCACATGTACACTGTCGGCATGAGCCTCAATCAACAGGCTTACTTCATGCTGGCCACTATGGTCATCGCGGTGCCGACAGGCGTCAAGATCTTCAGCTGGATCGCCACCATGTGGGGCGGATCGGTTGAGTTCAAAACACCAATGCTCTGGGCTTTCGGCTTCCTGTTCCTGTTTACCGTCGGAGGGGTCACAGGCATCGTACTCAGCCAGGCAGCCGTCGACCGCTATTACCACGACACCTACTACGTGGTGGCGCACTTCCACTATGTGATGAGCCTGGGTGCGGTCTTCGCCATCTTTGCGGGGATCTACTTCTACTTCCCCAAGATGACCGGCAGAATGTACCCTGAGTGGGCCGGCAAGCTGCACTTCTGGGCGTTCTTCATCGGTGCGAACCTGACGTTCTTCCCGCAGCACTTCCTGGGCCGCCAGGGGATGCCCCGCCGCTACATCGACTATCCTGAGGCCTTCGCCTACTGGAACTGGTGGTCGAGCCTTGGTGCGTTCCTCAGCTTCGCGTCCTTTGTCTTCTTCTTCGGCGTGATGTTCTACGCTGTGCGCAAGGGCAAGGAAGCCAAGGAGAACAATCCGTGGAACGAATATGCGGACACACTCGAATGGACCCTGCCCAGCCCACCGCCTGAGCACACCTTCGAAATCCTGCCCAAGCAGGAAGAATGGGACAACAAGCACGCGCACTGAAGCGAGTCGCCTGACGGATCAAAGGCCCCGGATTTCCGGGGCCTTTTTTTGTTGCCGTTTGATGCAATTACGTCAGAACAGACAGGGTTTTGTTTCCAGAACTCAAACAATCCGGCGCGTGCAGACAAATTGTGAATAAGCCCTTCAACCACAAGTATTTTCCGGGCTGCCGGGCGCTGTTTTCCTTGATCCGTCCCGGAGCTGGCGGTACGAATTTTACATAAATACGAGGGACTACGATTTCATGAAAAGACTTCCACTGCTTGTCTGCGCAACCGCGCTTTCGGCGACCACTGTTTCCGCCGAAACAATCCAGCTCCAGCTGACGTATGACAACCTGCTGTTCCGCTTCACACCGGACGACAACTTCGCCGATGACGATGTCTCGGGTTTTCTCTTTCCCGGCGATGGCGCCATCTACACCGATGACCTCTCGCCCGAAGATCGCGCAGCTCTCGATGCCGCGGTGAACAGCGAACTGCAGAGCATCTTTGAAAACGACGAACCCAACGGCGGCGCGACTTTTGAGTCTCAGGTCACCGGCGGTGACAACGTGTGGGCGCTGGATCAGCAATTTAATCCCTTCTCGGCGATCACTTTCACCGTGACCCTCGACACTGAGGCGTTTGACAAGAATGCAGTGCTGGGCACCGGGGACGGTGATGAGCCAACCGAAAATCAGCTGTTTTATACGTCCATTGACGCCGTTTTGCAGGACAGTGACGGCGGCGTCCTGGAAACGGTCAACGGCCTCTTTGACTACACGGTGATGGGATCAGGAGACGACATCAGCATCGGTGACAGTACAACAGGCGATATTGTTGCTTTCGGCAGCAATGAAGTCATCACTGAAGGCAATGAAGAAAGAAGCATCGGCTTCTTCTTTGCAAATCTAAACGCCGGCGAGGAAAACTGGTTTAGTAGTCTCGAAGACGACGAAAACGCGCTGTATGAAGCGCTTTTCAATGATGGTTTCACCCGGATTTTCGAACTCGAGGAGACGCTTGTCAGCGACCCGGACAGTGACGGCAACAGAACCCAGCTGGGGATATTCCAGATCCAGGGCACACTGGACGCGTCCAAAACTGTCCTGAGCTCCGAATCGGTGCCCACTGGCCTCGAAGATGCGCCGCTTCTTCCCGTGGAAACAGTCGTCGATGACGCAGGCACGCCCACTTACAACTTTGCAGTGACCATCCCAGAAAGCGATGATCCGCTCGAGCCGATCTGGATCGACCCGGATGTGGCCACAGGCTACGTCTACACAATCGAAGACAGTGACGGGAACCTGTTCGAAATTGCAGGCATCGAAGCGCCGGAGTTTGACGACGTTCCGAACCCGAACGACTACACCATCGTGTTTACCGCAGATGGCGAAGAATTCTCGGTAGACATCAACACAGGCGAGCGCCTCGTCTTTGCGGACCTGCTGGATACAGAGGGTCAACCGCTGGTTCAGGGGCCGGTGTTCAGTGTCGAGCTCCGTGGCATTGACCCCAATCTGTTGATTGATCCCACAGATCCGCTCGCATTCCTGACCGGCATTATCCCGGGCGCAGGGGTGTCCGGAAGTGTGTTTCTGACACAGACACCAACCGTCGAGTTTTTTGATCCGAATGCCGGACCGGGCATGTCTGCCGTTCCGCTGCCCCTTCCTGCACTGATGCTGCTGAGCGGTATTGCAGGCCTGGGCCTGATGCGGCGCAGACAAGCCTGATGCGGGCAATCCTCTCCAGCGCAGCGGTCGCCGCTGCGCTGGCTTTTCCGCTCGCTGCAGCTGACAGTGAAGGTCGCTTTGCAGCCGGCTATCCGGCGAGCCTCGCCTGCAACGCTGTGACAACAGCCGGGCCCGGCAGCGAAACACTCTTTGCGATCGCCGCGTTTTCCGAAGGCTGGTTCGCCGCACACGCAAAACTCACGCCCGGTGTGTTTGACCTGACGCCGTGGCAGTCCGTGGAATATGTCGTGGCGCAACTGAGGGCCTATTGCACGGCGCGGCCGGATGACAGGCTGATAGACGCGCTGGAACAGCTGACCGGATTTCTGCAGCCCGATGCCCTGCGCGAAGGGGCTGAACCCGTCGCAGTTTCAAACGGGCAACAGGTCATTCTTGTCCATCCTGACGTGCTTGCCCGGATCCGCGAGCGCCTGGCGGACAAAGGTTTTTCAGACAACGTTACGGATGACCCGATTGCTGGTCTGAGAGCGTATCAGCGCAGCATCGGCGTTACCGAAAGTGGCCTGCCCGATCAGCCGACTTTGCAACGGTTGTTTGCACCATAGCTCCGGTTCACCGGGCCTGCGGGATGCTGCCGCATTGCCCTCCACGGTCCGCATGGCGATACTGCTCATACCAACAAGTGGACCCATTTCAGATGCCGTACCAGTGGACATCAGAACCCGGCGAAACGCCCCAGACGCTGCGGCTCTGGCCGCATAATTCCCTGCCCGCACGGGGAATGGCGGCATTCGTACTGTCGACGTTTACGCTGATCTGTATTCCGACACTTCCGCTGCTGGGATCACCCATCCTCTGGGGGCTGCTGCCGTTTCTTCTGGCTGCTGTCTGGGCGATTTACTTTGCGCTTCAGCGTAACCACCGGTCCCGGCAGATCACCGAAGTTCTGACACTGGGAGAAGAAGACGCGCAACTGGTGCGCACGGAACCCTCAGGGCAGGTACAGGAGTGGGACTGCAACCGATACTGGACGACGATTACCAAATACGAGAAAGACGGTCCTGTACCGCAGTACGTCACCCTCAAAGGCATGGGCCGCGAAGTGGAAATCGGCGCGTTTCTCAGCGAAGAGGAACGTGTGTCGCTGTATGATGAGCTGCGGAGGGCCTGGCTGCGCTAGCCACCATTGAGCAGGTCGTCCGCCAGCTGGCGTGCCCGTTCCGGTTCGGCATGCCAGCTGGCAAAAACTTCCCACGCCAGTGCGGCGCGTAACTGTTCCGGGTTCTTCCCGCCTGTTGGTGGCGTCACCTGAATGTCATCAAAAAACAGATAGTCACGGCGCGCCTCGTCCCAGTCGATAAGGACGGGCACACCGCCGTCTGACCAGATCAGGTTGCCTGCGTTGATATCCCCGTGCACCACACCAACCGGGTTACCTGACACGGCCTGCCATGACAGCAGACAGCGCTCAACCACGTCCGGCGGCATATCATCCGGAAAAACCGTACCCGGCGCGTTGCCGTGCACGATGTCCGCCGCGCCTGCGACCCCGGGTCTGCGTGGTACAGAGTCGCTCAGCCTGTGGAACTGGCGCACCCGATCCCGGACCGCAACCAGGTCACCGGCCTCAAAGCCTTTACCTTCCACCCAGGGCTCACAGGTCCAGCCGTGGCAGTTCAGCGCCCCGTCCCGGGCGGTCATATACCCCGGCACCAGCAAACCCGCACCGCGGGCGGCAGCGTGGAGAGCACCGAGCCATGCCAGAGACGCCTCACTGTGCTGTGTGGATTTGAGGGCAAACGATGTTCCATCCGCGGTGATCAGACGGAAAACCCGGTTCCGGTTGCCGCTTTCAACTTCAGAAATGCTGCCCGACAGCCCCCAGCGTGCCAGCGGCAGATCCGGGATCAGGACAGCCGCTCTTTGACCATCGGGCCGACCTTCCCGAAGTCCATCTGACCGGTGTAGCGGCCCTTCAGAACCCCCATCACCTTGCCCATGTCGCGGATACTCTCAGCACCGATTTCGGCAACTGCCGCATCCACAGCTGCTACGGATTCTTCTTCAGAGAGCTGTTTCGGCAGGAATTCTTCGATAACCGTCATTTCGCCGCGTTCGCGCTCCGCCAGATCAAGCCGTCCGCCCTCTTCATAGGCCCGCGCACTTTCCGTGCGCTGTTTGGCCATCTTTCCGAGGATCGCGAGCACGTCATCATTGCCCACGCCTTCGTCATTGCCTTCCGCCCGGGCAGCAATGTCTTTGTCCTTGATCGCGGCGTTGATCAGCCGCAGCGTGGACAGGCGTTCGGCCGCCTTATCTTTCATCGCCTGCTTGAGCGCGGCGGAAATCCTGGTGCGCAGGTCCATTGATCTGTCCTTCTGGTGAGGCCACTTGACGTGGCTGTGCTCCAGCGCCGAACCATATCTAAAGGCACCCGCCGCTGCAACCACCCCTCCTCCGAACGCCGCGACGTCAGATAGCGGGTAAAGCGCCTGCAATCGCCCTTGACCGTATCGTGCACCGGGACTAGTTTCCGCCAGATTTTGCCCCAGCCTTTTGCCGAAAGGACCGCCCATGACCGCCGCTGCGCCCGACCGCCCCACCGCATGTCTGGCTCTTGCCGACGGGACATTGTTCTATGGTCACGGGTTCGGGGCCACCGGCCAGACCGTGGCCGAGCTCTGCTTCAACACGGCAATGACCGGGTATCAGGAAATCATGACAGACCCGTCGTATGCCGGACAGATCGTGACCTTCACGTTTCCCCATATCGGGAACGTCGGGGTGAACCCGGAGGACGACGAAACAGGTGATCCTGTGGCCGCCGGTATGATCGTCAAATGGATGCCAACAGATCCTTCGAACTGGCGCTCCGTTCAGCACCTGGACAAATGGCTGGCCGCGCGCGGGCGTATCGCACTGGGCGGTGTCGATACCCGCAGGCTGACCCGCGCGATCCGGCAATCCGGTGCGCCGCATGTTGCGCTGGCGCACGACCCGGAAGGAAATTTTGATGTCGAGGCCCTGGTCGCTGCAGCCCGCGGCTTCTCAGGTCTGGAAGGTCTTGATCTCGCCAAAGAAGTGACCTGTGCGCAGTCTTACCGCTGGAACGAAATGCGGTGGGCATGGCCGGACGGATACAGCCCTCAGGAAAACCCGGTACACAAGGTGGTTGCGCTGGATTATGGCGCAAAACGCAACATCCTGCGCTGCCTTGCGAGCGCTGGTTGTGATGTGACCGTTCTGCCTGCGACATCGGGTTTCGAGGAGGTTATGGCACATGAGCCGGACGGTGTTTTTCTGTCGAATGGTCCGGGCGATCCGGCCGCCACGGGGAACTACGCCGTCCCCATGATCCGGCAGGTGCTGGACGAAACCGATCTTCCTGTTTTTGGTATCTGCCTCGGCCACCAGATGCTGGCGCTGGCGCTTGGCGCACAGACCATCAAAATGAACCACGGCCATCATGGTGCCAACCACCCGGTGAAGGATCATGACACCGGCAAGGTCGAAATTACTTCGATGAACCATGGCTTTGCTGTTGATGCTCAGACACTGCCGAATGGTGTTGTCGAAACGCACACATCACTCTTTGACGGGTCAAACTGTGGCATCCGTGTTGACGGCAGACCCGTCTGGTCCGTCCAGCACCACCCCGAAGCCAGCCCTGGTCCTCAGGACAGTTACTATCTCTTTGAGCGCTTTGCGCGTGCTATGGCAGAACGGGCGGCCTGAGCGCTCCCGCATGGGTTGAAAGATGTCGTTTTAACAGATC